>NZ_LBMJ01000002.1 GCF_001413925.1 Nonlabens sp. YIK11 | reverse complement strand
ATTCAGAAAAAGTCGCGATAAATCTTAAGCTAAAGGAAGACCAACTTAATGTTTGGTTTGGTAATGCTAATTTGGGGTTGGGAACTAATGAACGGTACGAAATATCCAATACAGTTGGTCTTTTAAGAAAAGATATCAAGCTTTTCAATCTAACAAAACTCAATAATATCAGCGAATTGGCAGGATCACAGGTCAATTCAGAGCAACAGTTGGGTTCAGATGGGCCAGTCAGCAGATTCAGTGACCCTATACTTAACATTGATAATCTAACTTCTTCTAAGTTTAGTTATAATGAAGATGTTTTCAATAATTCATTGCTGAACTCTTTTGGCGTCAATAAAAGTTTAGGGTCTAATGTTAAATTAAGAAGCTTGACCTATTATTCAAGTGATAGAATCAATAAATCAAATAATAGTAGAACTGAACTTTATACATCTGATGATATCATTGAATATACTGAAAACAATGATTTTGAATCGAGAGATGTTATAATTGGTACTGATTTGGAATTAAAATACTTGACTGATAACCAAACATATTATCAGTATGAATTTACCTATCAGACACTTCCTACCAATCGAGATGTGTTGTTAGATTTTAATGGTGAAACAATTAATCAAAATCAGGATTTGGAAAGACAAAGGTTCGTAAATAACCTTACTGTTACTAAAAAAATCTCTGATGGGTTATTGCTCAACGTAAACTCGTATCTAGGTTACAATTCCTTGCGAGATGAATATAAAATAGCCCCTAATATCTACAGCTTTATCCCAGGAAACGATGAGTCTTCTAATATTGTAACTCAATCCCTTAGTCAGCCCATGTTATATGCTGGCGCATCCACAGAATTCATTAATAAATGGTCGAACTCTAATTTAGGTCTAAAATTAGATGCTGATTACGAACATTATGATCTGGATGGAGATATTTTACTCAATAATGGGTTTGTGTCAGATACACTTACTACTAGAACTGGCTATCAAAAAGTCCTATTTAAAGGCGAACTTCAATACGCTCATAATTTGAACAGGTTTTTAAAAATAAACTCTTCAATATCCATAGCTCCAACAACTACTAAGCTCAAAGGTGAACGTAGAACCTTTTTATTTTTTAATCCTAATGTAGGTCTAACCTATAAAAAAAATGCATTCGGAACTTTTGGTTTGAATTATTCGTATAACAATGACCTTCCTCAATCAGACCGGCTCAATGATGGTTATCTATTCGAAAATTATAGGACTATTCGAAGAGGGTTTCAAAATATAGAAAGTATAAATAGCCAC
Source organism: Nonlabens sp. YIK11 (assembly GCF_001413925.1). Lineage (NCBI taxonomy): Bacteria > Pseudomonadati > Bacteroidota > Flavobacteriia > Flavobacteriales > Flavobacteriaceae > Nonlabens > Nonlabens sp. YIK11. Next base: position 27,896 of record NZ_LBMJ01000002.1, on the reverse strand, counting down.
AATTTCAGCTTAAGATATTACCTAAGAGATTATGAAAAGCTTTTCCTAATTAATTCAAGCGTATTGTACCGTGTCTCAGATAGATCTTATGGTATAGAGAGTGATGTAAGTGAACGGGTAAGTATTTTTCAAGATGTATTACTGGATGGTAACAGCTCTTTATTATTTGACTTCAATTTCACGAGGTACTTGGACATACTACCCATCTCTATTAAACTAGGTACACAACAATCTATAAGCAGGAATAGCATCGCGGTTAATGGTAATTTTGAAGATATTCAAAGCTTAACTTCAAATTATCGTATTCAGGGAACTACCTACTTTAAAATCCCGATCAACTTTAAGTTCTATTCTGAATACAATTTTACAAGGTCAGACTTTAACGATCAGATATTCAAAAATAACTACGTGGAATCTTCTATTGATTTAATCTACAATTTGAAAAAATTGTTGAATCTAAAATTGAATGCTACGCACTACTATATCAATGAAGATAATTTTTTATTCCTGAACGGAGATATAAACTATACACCAAAAAAGGGTAGTTTTTCTTACACCATCAAAGGGCGAAATTTGAGTGATCTAAATGAGTTTGACGATGTGCAGATTTCAAGTTTTCAGAAGCGGATTTCAAGTTTTGATATTTTACCCTCATACCTATTACTGAACATAAAATTCAGGTATTGACAATCTAACAAGTGAAATAGTTGTAATCTTATTATCTGAAAACTAAACATGCTCCTGCAAATTGTTATGCGCTTGAATTGTCATGTGATCATTATGGCAAATGTCTTGTAGGGTTTGTTTTTGTTGTCTTTTTGCGACTTTCCAAGCTAACTCTTCTGTGGTTTTTTGCAATTCTTCTAATCCATAGTAAACCTTATTACCTTTTAAAGGCTCTAGATCTAATGGCTCAAAAAGCTCCTTGAGGATATTGATATGGAACAAAAGCTATCCCTTCAGAAACATATAAAATCTCCAAGATATTCCTTTCATTGAATACTTTTCAGTTATCAATTTACATACTTCTTCTGCAAACTCTTTTTGTATATGTGTTAACTTCATCGTTCGTTTAAGGAATAGGGGATTATTTCAACAAGATAAGTTATCATGTGTAGGTAAAGTATTTCCTCTATTATTTTTATCAATTACCTAACCAAATCTGATATCATGCAATTTAGGCATCATATCCAACGAAATTAATTATATATGAGTGCAAGTTCACATGATACAAGAGTTTTTGAAAATATGCTTGAACAGAATTTTCAACAGAGAATCAAATATGCTAAGTCCCTTTTGCCTGAAAGAGCTAAGTCAAATTGGTGAAATTGTTGGATTAGCTATTCTCAGTGCTATTTCGAATACATATAAGAGTATGGAAAAAACCTTTATTAACGATCCTAGTACGAATAAGTTATTTTCTAATGAAGAGATACTTAGATCTATGGATAAAGTAATGGATAAAGTAAAAAAGATTACATCAAATAAATTAGGTTTAAGTTTGATGATTTAGCTTTTATGAATCATTACTTTTTAGTTGCATACGAGTCTTATGCCAAGTTGTGAGGTGTTTTTTGGGTCTACCAGTGCCAGCGGTAATATCAATCCGGTTCTTTCTTTTTTCTATCTTCTTCCATCTGACATGTGGTCTGATTTGTACAATGATTAGATAAGCTGCAACGATGCAGGTCCAAATCCAACCAAGATCGTTGATCTTCACTATTGCACTTAGGATGATTCCGACGATGTTAAATACAGTGGTTTTGGGGTTTAAGTTTTTCATAGTTCACGTTTATATAAGTATGTATGGTTGGAGATAAAAGCCAGATTTTATTTTTATTTATTAGAATTGTATTTCTTCATTATTGATCTACACTAGCAATAGTGCGGTTTTCGAGCAATCTACTTTAATTAAAAATTTAAAGTGCTCTACAGTGGTAATCTGCCAGAAAAACAATTGTAGGTAAGAATCCAGATTTTAAAAAGTACAGCCCATTCTGGCTATTAACGGGAAGAGGGTTGGATCTGTTTTTTTTGGATTTTCGCAAAAATACTCCCACATTCTAGGTTTCTCCAAAACCATTAAATTTTAAGATGATACCAGAAAAAAAAACACCCTAGTTCTTTTGAAGAACCAGGGTGTTTGAGATGTCTTAGAATGAATATGTATCTAGATAGGATTTGTTATCCGCTGGGTTTAAGTACAGATATAAGTCAATCCAATAGCCATTGCTTGTAGAAAAAATCCAATTATTATTATCCTTTTGAAAAGTACACTTCTTGTTTTAAGCGCTTTTGTGTCTGACATTACAGTATCTATCTTTTTGAGTAATTCTTTGATTCTGTATTGGTTTTTTTCTTCTTCAGACCAACCAGGAATAGTTGCGTTGAATATACTCTCATTAGGTTTTTCAAGAGGTTCGGGTTCAAAGTGGAACAATCGATAAACCCCATACATATCTAGTGCTAGACCTATTAAAGCTAAGGTTTTAGACGCTATACCTATATACCAACATGTATTAATATAAAATTCGCTAATCATCTTCACGATCCTTTTCAGAAAAGACAATATTCAGATCGTAAATGGTACGACGGAGCTCGTACAAGAAGTCAAGCTGTTGGGTACGAATGACTGCTTCAAGTAGCCAATCCGGATCTTCGTTGGATATGAATTTCATCGATGCCTGGAGCGTTAATTCCTCAAGTGATTCAATGTCGATATCTTCATCATAGATCATCTCTAGTTCGGACAAAATATATTCCTCGAGCTCTTTAGACGAGTGGCAATCGAATATTTCAATTTCAATGGATGTCCAGTAGAATTCTGCTATCTCGTGGACTATGTCAATGGCTAGTTTCATAGGTTTTTCCCTTTATTTCTTCCTTGATTTCTTTGGTTTCGTTGTTCTAGGACTGCATTAAGCTGAGTTTCCAAAAACTTTGGGTTTCTCATTGCTATCTGCAGCTGCTTGTAATCCTTCGCTTCTTTCTGGGCACTAAACATCAATTTTCTCGCTTGATCTAGATGTTGGTCCATTCTTTCCTTGGATTTCTTGCGTTCCTCTTCGGATCGCTGAGCCATGTTGATCAGCATCTGCTGGTCTCTTATGATCTTCTGAAAATCTTCCTTGACCTTTTCTGGCTTCAAGCGCATATCCATTTTTGAAGGATCTGGAACTTCCTTTTTCATGGCCATTTCATTGGCTCTTTCAAGCCTGGCATTGTAGGCTTGTTGAGTCTCATGAGTGGTACCGCTATATCGGAGCCCTCGCTCGAGACCAAAAGGTTTCACTATCTCTGCGTACCTGTCCAGGCGCTCACGCAGCACCTCTTTATTGCCTATGATCTCTTTTGCTGACAGTCGTCCATCTTCAGTAAGCGGTACAGTTATGGCGTGGATATGTGGTGTCTTCTCATCCATGTGGAGTACAAATCGAACGATATTGTCTTTTCCGTACTCTCTCTGAAGGAAGTTTGAGCATGCCTTTTGCCACTCGAAAAACTTATCCTCATCTGCAGCCAGCTTCATCATTTCCTCGTGGCTACCCGTGAATATGTGCTTGATCAGTCGAACTGCATCTTTACGAATCGGGGCTAATTCATTGGAGTTTTTCCTGGTCTTCTTGTAGCCTTTCTGAATCACTCGATTGATGGCGATGGGCACCGGAACATCATGAAATTTATTGGGAACTGGGTAGGATCTGTTCAAATGGGTTTTGGTCGGATCAGCATGTTTGTAGGTATGCTTCCATTTTTCTTCACGGTCAATATGGCCACCTACTCCGGCACCAGATCCCTTTCCTTTTGACACTACCATTACCGCAAAATTACCCATAGCTATTCCGATTGTTCTGTTTTCCAAATATAGAAAAAAAAGCCTCGCAGAGCCTATTGACTTTGTGCAAAGTCTTATAGGAAATACTTAATCGATAAGAGCAATAATCACCACCCTACCTTTTCCCCACTTTTTTTCCTTCCACACCACCCACTTTTCTTCCTTCTCCCTCTCTTCTCATGCACCTCCTTTTCCCTTTCATCTCCCCCTACTTTTTTCCTTTTCACTTCTCTCTCCACTCTCCTACTTTTCCTTTTCCACTCTCCTCGCTTTTCTCCCTTTTCCTATTTTCCCCATACCTACCTTTTCCCCTTCACCCTTTTTCTTCTTTTCCCATTCCGCTACATTTGGGTATGAAGAAAAAATTGAGGGATCTACCTAGATGGTATCGGATCTGTAGGATCTACATTCTCGATTTTGCCAATCTGTTCTGGCCTTACGGTTCTCCAGACGATGGATTCACGGACCAATTTCTCAATGGCCGAAAGAAAGACAAGTGAATAATCGATTTAAGCGGTTTTAAGAGCGGTTAAAATCCACGACCTAGAAGAACACATTTCTTTCCTTTAAGCCTGCAGAGCGGCTTAAAATTGGTCGAAACTTGGATTCTCGCGGCCCGGCAATAGATGACTTTTACCTGTCTTTTCATCAATTGCGTATTAAAGAGGTTTGTAGAGTTTTTCGAACAGCTTAAAATCTATGACTTTTCTTATTAATGATTTTAAAAAATGTTTTGATATCGAGAACCAATACGAAAAACTAGCTGATTTTGTTAAAAATATGATAGAAGTGGCTAAAAGAGATCTCGATGAAAAACCGCATGTAAGACTTGAATCGACAGCTAGGCAAAGAATAAAATATGATTCTGAACAAGACTTTTGGAGCGCTCCATGTATCAAAACTAAGGTTTTGATAAATCGAACAAGTCTCTCAGGTCACTATCCATGGCGGTAACCAGAATTACCAATGTGGAAATATTTGGTGCTACTCTGCCAGATTCCAGTTTATAAATATACTGACGATCCATAAGGACCAACGACCCTAGTTCAATTTGGGTAAGATTCTTGCTTTTACGCAACCTTTTTAGCAGCTCACCGACCATGAGTGGTGATTTTATCTTGATCTCCCTTATCTGTTTTTCGGTTAATTGCATTCATGACCAAGGTCTAAAGAACACACAGTATATTTGTAACCTTAAAACACTGCACTAACCTTAAAATATTTCCATGTATTACGAAGTTGAAAACAAAAAGATCTCAAAAGAATTAAAGAGTCTGAGTAGAGATTACTGGATCATAGAATCTGGGAAATTTAAATATTCTATTGAAGAGTTATTTGGTAGCGATAAAGAGCACAACATAAAAATTTTAGAACAGTTGAAACACGTTGGGTCATATAAAATAGAGGGAAAATGTAACGATTGTTTAAGGAATAGGGATTGGTTTGTAAGCAATAGGGATGAATATTATAAAATAGTTGCGTTGTTGGCAAGTAAAAATGGCCACATTTGCCCTGAATGTGAGGTATATTCTTTAAATCCGTTTATGAGTTTATTCTGGCCAAGGAAATTGTGATGTTATCTCAAAAACATTCTCAGGTAAATAATTTGGTAACCCTTAGATAAATATGCTACAGGAATTGAATACCTCACACCATTTTATTTTTGCTGGAGATCCATGTTCCACAAAAAATTAAAAAAAATTACGCCCACATAGCGAATTTAAGTGGTTTTCAAAATTTAAAACAAAACGTTGCTCTAATAATCCAAATAAATATTTAAATAATTAAAGGTTTAGATGTTTAAACCTTTAAAGTTATATTTATCGAACAATAGATTGAGTGCCTCCTCTACGAGTTCAGGTGAATTCTTGCCTGATCTTTGCTTCTCGACCAATACCAGTTGCTCAAATTTCTCACGTACAGAGTCCGAGATATAGAACCCTTTAACTTTCCTGGATTTTTTAAGAGCAGGTTCCTTTTTCGGTTTGGGAAGTATGTTTTCCTTTTTAGGTTTCTTTAGTGATGATAGATCGTTTTTACTTGGCATCTTGTCCTGTTTTTATGAATTCGTAGATTTTGTTGAATTGGGTCTGTACTTCACGATGGCTATATCTCGTAAGTGGGTCAGCTTGACACATCTGTGCAACCGACATCTCCTTTTCAAATATGGCATCAAAAGCTTTAGAAAATTTGAGTGGAAGAACATTATAGTCGAACCCAGAATTTCGAACGGCGGCTAATACATTTTTATAATCATTTGATTTATGCCACTCTCCCTTTTTAAAATGCTCCTTCCTTTCTTTGGAAAGTTTTGTTGCAACAACCAAAACCTTTCCTTTGAATTCCGGAATATTGCTGATTTCATTTAGTGTTCCTATTCCTCCTGCTAAAGATTTCACCTCATTATAGATGGGTACTATAATAAGGTCAGATTGGATAATTGCAGAAGTTATGCTGTGTGAACTATCCGATATGGTCCCAGCTAAATCGAATACAATATCTATATCATCAGGTATCATAGGGAATGACTCGGAGAGATCTAAGGCTAATAACCTCTCATCGATTATAAAACTATCATAGACGTGGTATGCCTCATTAGTGCCAATGGCGTAGTCATGATCGAGAGCAATGTTGGCGGCAATAGGGGTTTTCCCAGCCCCTCCTTTTGCATTATATACGGTTATTTTCATACAAAACTTTAACATATTAAATGTTACAAATATAAATATATTAAAGTTATTATAATTATATATTTTAAAGGTTTAAAGTTTCAAACATTTAAAGGATTGCGGAATCTTGTTAGCCGATAGTTTACCATGATTGATTGCAGCACCATCCTTTTTGAGTTTATATAATAAAAAAGGGAAACGTGATTCCGCTAAGAAAGCTCTCTACAGAAAATAGAACCACCGTATCCATAATTTTGAGCGGTTCAATGCAAAACAAATAGCATGACCAAGCCCTTTGGAAAACGACCATACCAGGGAAGATAAGCGAGCCTAATTTGGATTTATTGCACTAAACTGGCCGAGAAACTAAGGAGGGAAGACAGCTGCTGTAGCTAGATCTACCTGTTCATACATACCAATCCGCATCAAAAGGAGCTGCCCCAGTACAGTAATGGGGTCACAATCAAACTTCCATATGCCACCAATTCAACGATTACAATTATCAAATCCGTTATGGAAGGTTTGGAAAAAATCTATCGAGACGGTTATTCATATAAAAAAGCTGGCCTCGTGGCGATGGATCTCGCACCAGGTTCAGATGGGCAACTGGCTATATTCTCCAATGCAGATCCGAGACATTCCGCTCTCATGTCAATGATAGCTCAACAAAACGACCTACGGACGGATACGCTTTGCTGGACAGGATCCAATAAAGACCTGGAAGATGCGCCAGGAGTTCAGGAGCAACAGATTTACTAGCAGACTTGGGGAAATCATAGTCGTACGATGTTGATTTCAGATATAGATATCGGTATTTTTTTAGCGATAATCCAAAGGGGTTTTAGGTTAAAAAAAGCCGACGAAAAGCCTCTTTTTTTGATCATTTTTTTATCGAAAAACACTTGTTTATTCCAGTAATAGCCTATCTTTACACTGCATGTGAGCAGGGACAGAGAGGCAACGTGGGAACGACCTTGAGAAGCGGCGAAAGTCATGTACGCGACGCGGGATTGAAGAGAAAAAACCAAAAGATTTTTGCCTAGTTTTTGATTCGTACGAATCAAACTAAAATAAAGCTGTTTAAGCGCGGGAAAAATTTTTTCGGTACAAACTCATGTCGTGACGCCAAACAATTACGCATTGTGTTCTAAATGCTCTTAAAATCCATTTCTCCTGTTTAAATAAAGAATGAGCGTAGCGAAACCTTTTAAATTAAAGTCATTAGGGCTTATTAACATTTCAACAGGGTCTTATCATAATTGCTTTTACTTAATTAATTAAGCTTAATTAATATACTTAATTAAAGAGGTCTTGGATCCCACGGTATTAGTGGCCTAAAGGGATTTAAAACAGACAGGTTACGGACGAAAACAGACAGGTTACGGATGAAAACAGACAGGTTACGGATGTAATACCTATCTTTAACAGACAGATTACGGACGATAAATATGGCTATCAACAGCAAAAAGGGTAAAAAAGTTAATAACGTCGTTACCATACGGCATCCCTACCAGCTTACCGCGAATTTTATAAAGTGGAAGTTTACCCCTGGTGAAAACAGAGTGCTGTTGAAGATACTGCAGCGTATAAAACATAATCAGGTAATGAATATTGATTCACAGCTCAACATCCAGGACAGCGTTACACTAAAGTTCCATTGGCGCGACTTGATGTTGGAAAACGTGAACGACACCAAGAAGCTTAGGGAGGATCTAAAGCTTCTTAGATCAAAATCAATAGCAATACCTTACACAAAGACCTTAAGGGGCGTTACAACAGAGCATGAACGAATCACGGGGCTTATCTCCGAGGCGGACTTCGATTACGGGAAGAGTCATGTCGAGCTGTTCCTAAATTCTCATTGGTACAGTTTCCTTATCGATATATCCAGGGGATTTACCGAGTACAACAGTCTAGTGGCCTACAACCTGAGTACTACGTATTCCATAAAGATGTATTATTTCATCAACCACTGGTTCGACACGGGGGGTAAGACGATGTCCCTGGAGCAGATCCGAAGGGAATTCAACATACCCAGCGACAAATACGCAAAGGATACCGCATCGGCATTCAAGAAGCGTATACTGGATCCAACAAAGAAGGCGCTCGATGAGACGGCCGATAGGTCCTTCAATTATTCAGACATTAAAGAAGGTAGAAGCATCGTTGGGTTCAAGCTGGCCTTCTACAATACCAATAACCATAACCCTACGGTAATAGACTGGAAGGATGTAAACAACTTCTTGGATACTCTCGAACGCCATTTCAAAATGGACACTACACAAAGGGCGAGGCTCTCGGGGTTAGTAAAAAAATACTCTTTTCAAATGATCAAACATTTCTACAATCAGCAGCGCCACGTGGTAGAGGATAACGTGAACGCGGGAATGACCGTCGTAGATGCGTTTTCCAAGGCGCTAAATGACTATAAAATTGAGCCTATAACAGCAGGAAATAGTAATTATTAACCCTAATGCGACGTTAAACAGACAGATTACGGACAAACTCATGTGGGGGAACCAACACCTTAAAATGAAGGCTTTATCAGCCTGAAACTAGCGGTTTTTGCGCTGAACACTGTATTTATCGTTCTTTAAACAGACAGATTACGGACAAACTCATGTGGGGGAACCAACACCTTAAAATGAAGGCTTTATCAGCCTGAAACTAGCGGTTTTTGCGCTGAACACTGTATTTATCGTTCTTTAAACAGACAGATTACGGACAAACTCTCACAGGTTATGGGCCGGTTCAAGCAGTAGTTAAATACTTGTTTATTATCAGTCTATCAATATAAACATCCCTCATAACCATTGTTCTACATGTTATAGAATGGATCCAGCTCAATCAATACCTGTTCAAACAGACAGGTTACGGACAAGCATAGATTCCAGTGTGGAAAATACTTTTATACTTAATATCCGCTATTTATATACTAATAATATCACTTACTAGGAATATAGTTACGCAAACAGACAGATTACGGACGCCTTCGTGTATAAAACTTATAGACACCTAACAAGATGAGTTTTGATGTTATTATAAATACTTGTATAATTTACATTGAAAATAATTTGTGGAAATGGTCGAAAACAAGAAAGAAGCAATAAACAAATACACTCCAGAGCAGCTAAAGGGTTGGGAGGAATATCGAAACGCTCTATTGATTGCTAAGACTAAAAGTGATGACTATTTTGAAAAGGCTATTACTTTTATAAGTTCTGGTTCTTTGGGGCTTACGCTTACATTTCATGATAAAATAGTACCTCTTGAAAAAGCAGTTGTAGTTCCCCTTTTAGCATTTGGATGGTTCTTTCTAGCGGTCACTTTATTCCTAAACTTGATTAGTCATTATAAGGCTAGTAGATCGACGGAGCTTTCTGTAAGTGAGGTAGATATGATAATGGAAATTAAATTTTCCTATTCATCTTTTGTTGATAACCTGAAGAAACGTAATTGGCTGATTAACCTTTTAAATAAAATATCTATTGGATCTTTGGGTTCGGGACTTATTTCAATAATCATCTATGTGTCAATAAACATTTATCATGGCTAAACAAAACCGTAAAATAAAACCGCAAAACAAAACCTTTTCGGGAGACGACATAATAAACAAAGGTCATACAACTCCTTTACCAAAGGCAGAGCTAAACGATAAATTTAAAAAAGAGGATAATGGCGACGAAAAAGGAAAATGAATCCGTTGAAATAGGGAAGAAAATTGATTTAGGAAACACTATTCAAAAACCTAAGCATAATCTGAGGCCTATAGAGGATAAAGACAAAAAATAAAACTTATGGCAAACCAAAAAAAGACCGATGGTCACATGTTCAATCACAGGAGAAATATTAGTTGGGAAGCCCCTAATATTGATCCAGGTGCGGGCTCTACACTTCCTAAGCCACCATCCAACCTAAAACCAGAACCAAAAGATAAGTAATGTAGGCCTCTTTAAAACCCGACCAAATATTGCACATTGTAAAAGAAGAGAGCCTTACTATAGTGAAGTTGGCCAAGCTAATGGAAACATAACAGTATCTCTTCATAGTATTTCGAATTATGATTGAGGAAAATAAGGTGACTATATTTTATTCTTGGCAATCAGATCTGCCGAAGGGGACAAATCAAAATGCTATTCGTAAAGCCCTAAGAAGCGTAGCTAATAAACTTGAGGATGTTACTCCAGAAACTCAGATAATTCTAGATGAAGCAACTAGAAATACGTCTGGTAGTCCAAATATACCTATGACTATTTTTTCTAAAATTTCCAGTTCAGATATATTCATATGTGATTTGACAACCATTAACCGAGAAACATCGGATTTTAGAAAGGTTCCTAATCCGAACGTTTTGATTGAATTGGGTTACGCTATTGCCGAAATAGGATGGGAGAGAATTATAATTCTATTCAATGAAACTTTTGGAAGCTTCCCAAACGACCTTCCTTTTGATATTGACAGACACCGTGCCAGTAGGTTTGCAATCAGTGATACAAAGGATAAAAACGGTATTAAAAACTTAACGGCTTTACTTTCCCTGGCAATAGAAGTGGTAGTTGAACAAAACCCACCATTACCCGCAGAAAAAAGGAAAGAGAACACAACAGGTGTTAAAAAAGAATTGGACATCAAAAAACTAAGAGAGTGCTTGAAATTTATCCATATACCGTCAATGGATTTGTTTTTAGACGAAATACCAGATCGAATTTTGAAACGCACTTTAACTTTTTACGATAATTTCAAAAATGTGATCGAAAGCAACTCCTTTTACATCTACGACAATAAACTTAGTCATCTAATAAACAAATTTAGTAACGAATGGGAGGAAAGTTTGAAATATGGACACCAATATGATGGCGATAGGTCAGAAAATTTCTATGAATATTATTTACCCATGGATAGGTTTCCAAACGAACGATCACAAAAAGAATATGAAATCTTAAAAGAAGTTAGTGTCAATCTTAGAATTGCTTTCAGAGAATTATTGAATTATATCCGCATCAACTTTTTAATGATTGATTTGGACGCCTCTTCGGAAGAAGCTTGGAATAATTACTTGAATCGCCACATCAAATAATAAACCCCTTGATTTTTTTGCAACTAAGGTGTTTTTTTTATAACTTCGTATCATACTGTCGTATACGACAGTATGATGTCTCTTCAACTGAAAATACCATCCTCCTCCCTGTGGGTTAAGCGCATGTGTTTTAATATATGTGCGTTAATAGTTAATAAAACGTAAAAAAATTGCGCCCAAGCTGTTTTCTTCATAAATTCGTATAATACTGTCGTATACGACAGTATTATATGGTCAATATGCGAATAGAATCTTTCGAACGGGCGAAATCTCAAATCATCGCTTATTTTAATCGAATTAACCAACGTGCATATACAACAAATGATATCCTTGATATTTTCAACTTTCACAAAGAGACCTGGAAAATAGCAAAGTACAGAAATCACAAAAACCTAATTGATTTTTTGGTCGAGTGGGATGTTATAACCGTCAAGAAACTACGTCGAAATGTTACTGGTGAGGTTAAGACTATACTATGTCGTCCAAGAGCGAGCAATTATGATATCGCACAGACAATAATAAAGCATGGTTATTTAAGTAATTATAGCGCCATGAGTATACACCAATTGACGGAACAAATTTCTAAATCCTTCTACTTGAGCTATGGTAAAAGTGAAGGGTATATAGAAAATGTGGCACACGAAGAAAACACAATTTTTTTAAGTCAAGAATCAATAGATAAAGCCTTTTCTAAAGTTCAAAGAATAACATCCGAGGTTTATACTTCTATAAATGAAAATTCAAAATTCTTTCTTGTTCAAAAAAAATTTAACGATGAAATTATTGGAATCGTAGAAGAGAACGGTTTACGTTATACAGACTTGGAAAGAACTCTAATCGATATCGTGGTCCGCCCAGCCTATTCAGGGGGGGTTTTTGAAGTGCTCAAAGCTTTTGAGGCTGCCAAGGGTAGTTTAAATGTGAGCCTTTTAAATGACTATTTAACTAGGTTAGGTTATATCTATCCCTATCACCAATCCATTGGTTTTTTTTTAGACAAAGCTGGTTACGATAAATGTGAATATAATATTTTTCTTAGTAAGAAGAGAAGAGTAAGGTTTTACATCACTTATAATATTTCAAACTTAGAATATGATGAAAAGTGGCAAGTATATTATCCTAGAGGATTTTGATCTGTTTGATTAATCTTAAGGTATAATCGTAGTAAAAATCAAACCCTTTGTCGTCTGAGGAAAGCGTATCCGCAACACTGGGCCAGTTCTCCTTTTGGAGATCTTTGTATTCAGGAATAAGCTTTAAAAATTCAAGGGGAACTCTTTTTGCTGCGAATACTTCTTTAATGATTTGGGTATTTTTTTCAGCAGATATATCAAACCCGTGCTGACCGTGAATGTTCCATATATCATAAAAATCACGAGCTCTTCCTTTGGGACTTGCAGTAGCTACAATGTTTTTATATTCTGGGATTGATTGGCATAGTGCACGTAACTTTTCTATAACTATCATTTCTGGAGTATACACCAACATTACCACACCCTCTCTTTCTACCTTTATAGCGTTGTCTATATACTCATAACTACTAATGTCTACCGAAAATTTAGTGCTTTGCCCAGCAATTTTTATGGCATTTCGTCGGGTTTTATCTAGATCATCCTCGAACCAAAGGTCATTAGTCGTTATTTTAAATTTCAGGTTGTACCCTTTCCATTCCAAAACGGTACTTGATTTAGGTTTCTCAATAAAAATAGCATCAAATGCTATCAGACCTTCTTTATTAAACTCGTCGTTTAGTAAAACCTCGATCTTGAGCTGAAGCTTAAGAAACTCTTCTTCGGTAAAATCACCCTTCATTGAATAATCTATATCCATCGATGCCCTGTCGGTGATATCATAGACTAGCTGCAGGGCATTTCCCCCCTTTAATGCCAAACCATACATTAACTTACGGTCATTCATTAACGCGCGAATTGTCAACATTTTAATTTTATCTAGCATATGATTCAGGGACTACCATGTCTAAAATTAAAAGAGTTTTTCACATTTATTTCAAATATGTATAGAATAGTTATAACCATCTATCAAAATGAGTAATTAGCAGCTAAAGTCATCCTCCTTCCTGGAATTTCTGTACTAAAATTTGTTGAAGTTAGTGGACTGATACTCCTGTCTGTTATTGAGTTAATATCTAATAAATTGATTCCATAAATCCCAAACTGCCAGTTACTGTTAGAGGGAGAGTAGTCCGCAGACATATTTATAAACACAAAGTTATCATTACCATAATTCTCCAAAACCCCCTCAATGGTAGCTGATAGATGCTTTACGTTAATGTCAAAATAGGCCCCCGATGAGAATGTGAAATTATCTAAAGTAGACTGTTCTAATTGAACTCTATTGTATGTCGCGTTCATTTCAACGCGTGCAAAAAACTTGTTGCTAATACGCTTTTTAATAGTGAGACTATTGAAATAAGTTAAATTGTCAACCTCTTGAATCGCATTAGGAGAAACAGCAAACAAGCTTTTGTTTAAAGAAATGAAGCTGTTGAAAATCGTATTTATTTTAAATAAACGTAAATAGTTGTTAGTAGTTAGTGTGGCTGAAAGAGAACTATTTCCTTGATTTGAAATTATAGTTTGATTTGTTGACAAATTAGGTTCAAACAAGAATAAGTTGACGAGCGTTTTATTATTGTATGAATAACCTGCTTGTAGAGAGTAACTATGTAAAATAGATTGCAAGGTTAATGAATAAGAAATATTGCTTGACGTAAAAGGTTCATTTATTTGATTGTTTAAGAATTGAGATGTTGGGTCAATTCTGATTGCTAAGGGATTTTTGAATTGGTTATTAATCCATGAACTATTTAGATAGCCTGTCAATTTGTGGAATAAATTAGATTTGACATAATCAACAGTCAAGCTTCCATTGATCAGAGCATCGCTGTTTTGACTACTTCCTAGCTTGGAATCAAAATAATTCAGTCCAACACTTGAAGAGAGTTTAACAGGGCCAAGGTCATAACGAATAAAAGATGATACTTCTGACCTCGCTACAGATTCTGTCTGTCTTTCGTCTGATACGGTAGCTTCGTACACACCAGAATCATGTGATCCGATTAATTCAAGTTTGAAGCTGGTATCTTTAACAATGGGTTGACTTATTTTAAAATTCAGAAAATTACTAGAAAAACCCGTTTTTTGATCAAAACCCAAAGTGCCATCTCCATCAGATAAAGACCCAATCTCTCCATTAGATAATGTGCCTGAAGCTTCAATTGTAGTTACGTTTGCTTCTGACCACTGGCGCTGGTAAATGGCTTCCATAGATAGAATGCTCTTATCTCTGTCTGACTTAAAAATGCCCTGATTTTCATTTATTGTAATATCGTTATTTAAGCTATAATCAAAATCTGATGCGTATATATCTGTGGACAAGAAGTCCTTTTTATTTGTTATGCTATACTGAATGTCTATTTCGTTTAATTTAGAGTATAGTCCTTGTTGTTGCCTTGTTATACGTGTCTCTTCATTTCCGTCTCCAAAAAATGATGTGGTCTGCAGATCATTTCTTGATAGGTATTCCCAATAATTCTTAACCTTAATTAAGATCTCATTCTCTTTATCGATTTTGATGCGTATGTTATCGTCTAAAATATAGGATTCATTGAAAGCACCGACATCTTCAGATAATGGTACCGTTAATGCATTAACTTCTGGCATCCTATATTGATTTTCCAATGAGGTGCTCTTTTTTGTTTTGAGAGTAAATGCTCTGTTGGTAAGTGAAGATTTGCCAAGATTCTGAGTTTCAGCAATGATAAAATTAGTTATACCCTTGGTAACCGCTAAGTTACTTGTGCTTAGCGAATATTCTTGACTTATTCCCTTGTTTAAACCAGCACTCCCCGAGAAAACAACGTCAGAATTGTAATCAACATCAAGAGCAATATCATTGGTTTTCTTTTGTGAAGTAAATCCTTCATTATCGTTGTAGTTTTCGATGATCTTAATCTGAACCATGTCTTTAGGGTTCATAATATCTACAGCAGAATTATAATCCGCGTCAAATAATTTTTGCCCGTTGATTAAAATATCTGTTATTGTTCGCCCTTTAAACTTTATCTCATTCTGCTTAGTCACTTCAAGACCGGGTATTCGCTTCAAGACCTCACTAAAGCGTCTGTCATTGCTATTTTTGAAATAGGGAATTTGAATAATCGTAGTGTCTCCACTTTTTGTAATACTTTTTTTTGCTGTTAAAACAACTTGATCGAGAATCTCCTTTTTATAGGACAACTTAATTTCTATAATTTCTTGTTGGCCCCTTTTTGAAAACTCAATCCTCTCACTATTGTAAGCAGGGTGGCTTACTAAAAACATGAGCTCAGAACCCTCAACATCAAGAAAAGACTCGCCACTAGAGTCAGTAGTCAGTATGGCTAATAAGCCTTTAGAATCGTTTTCAACAATGATTTTAGCATCTGCAATAGGTTCTTCAAAGTTATTTGTCACTCTTATTTTTTGGGAGAATGATGTTTGTGATAAAAGAACAATAAGAATGACAGGGATGTTATTCGATATGGTCGGGATGAATAATTTCAATCTCCTTATAAGGTAAACTAAATGTAGTTCCAGGGGTTTCCGCTCCCATTTTATTAACCAGATCGACTCTAAATTTATCATACTTCCTCACGAATTCTGAATAACTGATAGGGTTTTGGAACTTTTCAAGACTTGTAGGTATTTTACCAGTATAATTTTTATTAATTGACTTAGCTCTCATTGATACCATACCTTGAGGGTCTTCCACTAATAGTATTAATCCAGGAAGACCAAGGAATTTGAATGGCCCATCTGAATAATTTAGCTCAGGAGCATAGTAAAGTTCTAGATAACGACCTCTCCAGCTTATAACCGCTTGTTTACATTCATAACCAAGAATCGTCTTCTTATTTTTTCCAAATTGAAAATCAAAGCTGACGGTATCTATTATGCTTGATATTGTTTTTCCCGATCGTTTTTTATACTTGATTATATTTTTATCCAAATCTTTCAAATATCTCAAGTGGTATTTCGTGCCCTCTGGAAACTCAGTCACCCCTGACTGAGTTCCGAGCAACATTGTATCTATAGACTTATGAAAAAAAGCGCTGTGCTTTCCGTTTGACAAAAGTTTTGAATTAAATGCATGAGTAGCACCTCCATCAGCACTAGGGTCCTTCAATATGTCGAGATAAATCACCTCGATGCTATTTTGGCTGACAGCGTTGAAGGTGCTAAATAAAGCGAAAACCACCAAAATTATTTTGATTGTTCCTTTATATGCTATGCCCATAATTCTAAGTTTTATCATTACCCCATTATAACAGACAGCTGTCTCTTGGCAGAGTCAACGTTACTTTGAGCTTGTAAACATGCAGCAGTTTGTGTATCACCAGTTCCCGTAACACAACTGGTATAACTAAAGCTGTAGTATCCATCTGTACCAGGCTCTCCAACAGAACCAGATCTTGTACAGCAAGTTGACCCTCCATCTAATAAGGTTTCATTGTTTACTGATGTGTTCTCAATATTGGTAAACGACAAGAGGGGAATTGTAAAAAGTAAAAATAAAATTTTCATGAGGAATTGTTTTGATTATTAAAATGGAGAAAGAACAGCGACAACCTTTTCTGCTCTACTCTGGGCTTCTTCACAGGCACGATCCTTATTCCAATCCGAACTTGAAGTGCTGCTATTACAACTCGTCGCCGTTGCAGTAGTATACCCATCAGTGCCTGGCTCCCCCTTAGTTACAGTTTTATCACAGCACTCAGTGGGACCAAATGATTCAACTTGGTTAGGTTCTACCGCAATACTTTCTACCGAATTTACGGAAGTAAAGCTACAGAATAGTGCGACACACGTAATCGTTAATAAAATTGTTTTCATATTATAAATATTATTGGTTCAAAGCTAATTTAAGTGTTTTATTTTCAATCATGTGAATAATTGTAAAAAATAATCCTTTAATAAATTACAATATTCGAAAGCAAGTGGACTATCATACGAGTAGCACTGAGTCCATGCGTATGCAGATGCAGACTTTTCTCGAGGGGTTCCGGGAGAGAAACTACATCGAGGCAAAAGAAAAGGGGTTTGATGACGATGACTTCGTCAGACCTTAAAGGAAAAGAATAAATAATTCCGATTTTTGGTGCTTTTCTAAAAAACGAACTATTTATTATTAAACGATTATGGGAGAATTAGTAAGACTGAGTGTTGACGGTAACGAGCGACTGGCAATATTCCAGGATGATGCATTTATAACGGCTGATGCGATTGTGGACGGCAGCGAACTTCACAGGGCTGATGAAGACATTGAACAGGATTTTTATGTGACAGAATTAGGACACTTGGTGCGCTTTGGAAAGGGTGTGCGCTTTATTTACGTCAGAGATTTGACCGAGGAAGAAAGCAATAGAGTGCGTAATTGGAATGACCTTGAGGAGTAGGCCTTAAAGGAAAGAAACGCGGTGTTTTTGGCTCTTAAAATTCTGAGGGATCCTCAACGAAAGTGGCCAGATCCTGAAGATTCCAATGTTTTTGCCCGACATACTACTACCCAAAACAAATAACTGCTTCATAACCAAAGATCTATGATGCAACGTAAGCAGTCTTATGTCAAGTAGAACTGAATTAAGCTCCTTTAAGGTAGTGAATCCCAAAGGCAAAATAAATTTTAAGGATTACCAATATTAGAAGATTAGAGTAGTCTATTCAACTAAAATTATAGTTGATAAGCGTTTTTCCATTATATTTCAGTGACTTTACGATTCTGAATTAATACATAGAATTATCAATGATAAATACTAAGACCCTCGCAATTTTACTCTGTGTTTTAACTGCTTTTTTAGTTGAAGCTCAGCAAAATAGTATGGGAGTGGTCAATTATGGTCATAAGGAAAGTTTTGGTATGGGAGCTCCAATAGGAATTGACTACAATGCTAACCTCGTATTTAACTCCAAAGAGTCATCCTACCTTTTTGCTAGTGATTCTCTTGAAGGAAAACACATAAGGGAAATGAAAACATTTAGAAAAAGTGATAAGGCGGTGTTTTTGATCCAAATGAAAACATCTCCAAAAGGCTATATCTACAACTTGATCAGAGAAGAAAATATGATGCTTGCAAAAGATTTACATGATTTCTACGTAAAGGACTCCATCCCATCCATAGCCTGGGATATAAAAGAAGAAACCAAAGTTATAGGAGGATTAAGCTGTACCAAGGCCGAGGCTTCTTTCAATGGTCGCGATTATACGGCGTGGTTTACTTTTGAGATACCATTACCTTATGGTCCTTGGAAACTCAACGGTCTTCCTGGAATAATACTAGAAGCATACGATACTAATAAAGAAATATTTTTCTATTTCAAGTCTATAGAATACCCCAGCAAAAATGAATTATTCATTACGAAACCGTTTCTTTCTGATAAAAAAAGTGAGTGGATTTCTTCTTTAGAATATGCTAAAGGCTTGAAAGCTGTTCATATAAGAAAACAAAAGGTAGGAATGATGCTCTCAGAACAGTCTCCAAATGCTAATTCATCAAGACAATTTGCTCCTATGCTTAAATTCAATTTAGAGTCTTTTGATGAGTAAGATCTATTATTTTCTTACATTTCTTCTAATATCAATACAGGTTCTTTCACAAGGGATAACCGTTCAGGGTACCGTTATAGATTCAACTAACACTCCTATAGAAAATGCTAGCGCAGTTATATACAAGGGTGGTAAATATCTCAATTATAAATCCAGTAGTAATCTAGGTTATTTTGAACTCGATATTCAAGGTGTAAGGTTTACCGACACTTTGGAGTTACGTGTAAATGCTTTGGGATATGGCGAATTTACTAGCGATGTAGTTTTGAAAAATGGAATAACAGTTTATAAGATACCTGTTAAGCTACGGACACGTGTAGAAAGTTTGGACCAGATCGTCTTGGAACCTTGGCAAAAAATAAAAATAAATACAGACACAATTACTTTTAAAGCAGCAGCATTCACGGATGGTAGTGAACAGGTTGTAGAAGACTTACTTAAAAATATACCTGGTGTTGAAGTAAGTGATAATGGAAATATTAAGGTGAATGGAAAATCTATTGACAAGCTTTTAGTAGAGGGAGACGACATTTTTGCGGATAGATATAAGTTGCTTTCCAAAAACTTAAATTCAAATACCATATCTGAGGTTGAAATCCTTAATAATTTCGAGGATAATCCTATTCTAAAATCGTTTCAAGATTCAGAAAAAGTCGCGATAAATCTTAAGCTAAAGGAAGACCAACTTAATGTTTGGTTTGGTAATGCTAATTTGGGGTTGGGAACTAATGAACGGTACGAAATATCCAATACAGTTGGTCTTTTAAGAAAAGATATCAAGCTTTTCAATCTAACAAAACTCAATAATATCAGCGAATTGGCAGGATCACAGGTCAATTCAGAGCAACAGTTGGGTTCAGATGGGCACGTCAGCAGATTCAGTGACCCTATACTTAACATTGATAATCTAACTTCTTCTAAGTTTAGTTATAATGAAGATGTTTTCAATAATTCATTGCTGAACTCTTTTGGCGTCAATAAAAGTTTAGGGTCTAATGTTAAATTAAGAAGCTTGACCTATTATTCAAGTGATAGAATCAATAAATCAAATAATAGTAGAACTGAACTTTATACATCTGATGATATCATTGAATATACTGAAAACAATGATTTTGAATCGAGAGATGTTATAATTGGTACTGATTTGGAATTAAAATACTTGACTGATAACCAAACATATTATCAGTATGAATTTACCTATCAGACACTTCCTACCAATCGAGATGTGTTGTTAGATTTTAATGGTGAAACAATTAATCAAAATCAGGATTTGGAAAGACAAAGGTTCGTAAATAACCTTACTGTTACTAAAAAAATCTCTGATGGGTTATTGCTCAACGTAAACTCGTATCTAGGTTACAATTCCTTGCGAGATGAATATAAAATAGCCCCTAATATCTACAGCTTTATCCCAGGAAACGATGAGTCTTCTAATATTGTAACTCAATCCCTTAGTCAGCCCATGTTATATGCTGGCGCATCCACAGAATTCATTAATAAATGGTCGAACTCTAATTTAGGTCTAAAATTAGATGCTGATTACGAACATTATGATCTGGATGGAGATATTTTACTCAATAATGGGTTTGTGTCAGATACACTTACTACTAGAACTGGCTATCAAAAAGTCCTATTTAAAGGCGAACTTCAATACGCTCATAATTTGAACAGGTTTTTAAAAATAAACTCTTCAATATCCATAGCTCCAACAACTACTAAGCTCAAAGGTGAACGTAGAACCTTTTTATTTTTTAATCCTAATGTAGGTCTAACCTATAAAAAAAATGCATTCGGAACTTTTGGTTTGAATTATTCGTATAACAATGACCTTCCTCAATCAGACCGGCTCAATGATGGTTATCTATTCGAAAATTATAGGACTATTCGAAGAGGGTTTCAAAATATAGAAAGTATAAATAGCCACAATTTCAGCTTAAGATATTACCTAAGAGATTATGAAAAGCTTTTCCTAATTAATTCAAGCGTATTGTACCGTGTCTCAGATAGATCTTATGGTATAGAGAGTGATGTAAGTGAACGGGTAAGTATTTTTCAAGATGTATTACTGGATGGTAACAGCTCTTTATTATTTGACTTCAATTTCACGAGGTACTTGGACATACTACCCATCTCTATTAAACTAGGTACACAACAATCTATAAGCAGGAATAGCATCGCGGTTAATGGTAATTTTGAAGATATTCAAAGCTTAACTTCAAATTATCGTATTCAGGGAACTACCTACTTTAAAATCCCGATCAACTTTAAGTTCTATTCTGAATACAATTTTACAAGGTCAGACTTTAACGATCAGATATTCAAAAATAACTACGTGGAATCTTCTATTGATTTAATCTACAATTTGAAAAAATTGTTGAATCTAAAATTGAATGCTACGCACTACTATATCAATGAAGATAATTTTTTATTCCTGAACGGAGATATAAACTATACACCAAAAAAGGGTAGTTTTTCTTACACCATCAAAGGGCGAAATTTGAGTGATCTAAATGAGTTTGACGATGTGCAGATTTCAAGTTTTCAGAAGCGGATTTCAAGTTTTGATATTTTACCCTCATACCTATTACTGAACATAAAATTCAGGTATTGACAATCTAACAAGTGAAATAGTTGTAATCTTATTATCTGAAAACTAAACATGCTCCTGCAAATTGTTATGCGCTTGAATTGTCATGTGATCATTATGGCAAATGTCTTGTAGGGTTTGTTTTTGTTGTCTTTTGCGACTTTCCAAGCTAACTCTTCTGTGGTTTTTTGCAATTCTTCTAATCCATAGTAAACCTTATTACCTTTTAAAGGCTCTAGATCTAATGGCTCAAAAGCTCCTTGAGGATATTGATATGGAACAAAAGCTATCCCTTCAGAAACAATATAAAATCTCCAAGATATTCCTTTCATTGAATACTTTTCAGTTATCAATTTACATACTTCTTCTGCAAACTCTTTTTGTATATGTGTTAACTTCATCGTTCGTTTAAGGAATAGGGGATTATTTCAACAAGATAAGTTATCATGTGTAGGTAAAGTATTTCCTCTATTATTTTTATCAATTACCTAACCAAATCTGATATCATGCAATTTAGGCATCATATCCAACGAAATTAATTATATATGAGTGCAAGTTCACATGATACAAGAGTTTTTGAAAATATGCTTGAACAGAATTTTCAACAGAGAATCAAATATGCTAAGTCCCTTTTGCCTGAAAGAGCTAAGTCAAATGGTGAAATTGTTGGATTAGCTATTCTCAGTGCTATTTCGAATACATATAAGAGTATGGAAAAAACCTTTATTAACGATCCTAGTACGAATAAGTTATTTTCTAATGAAGAGATACTTAGATCTATGGATAAAGTAATGGATAAAGTAAAAAGATTACATCAAATAAATTAGGTTTTAAGTTTGATGATTTAGCTTTTATGAATCATTACTTTTTAGTTGCATACGAGTCTTATGCCAAGTTGTGAGGTGTTTTTTGGGTCTACCAGTGCCAGCGGTAATATCAATCCGGTTCTTTCTTTTTTCTATCTTCTTCCATCTGACATGTGGTCTGATTTGTACAATGATTAGATAAGCTGCAACGATGCAGGTCCAAATCCAACCAAGATCGTTGATCTTCACTATTGCACTTAGGATGATTCCGACGATGTTAAATACAGTGGTTTTGGGGTTTAAGTTTTTCATAGTTCACGTTTATATAAGTATGTATGGTTGGAGATAAAAGCCAGATTTTATTTTTATTTATTAGAATTGTATTTCTTCATTATTGATCTACACTAGCAATAGTGCGGTTTTCGAGCAATCTACTTTAATTAAAAATTTAAAGTGCTCTACAGTGGTAATCTGCCAGAAAAACAATTGTAGGTAAGAATCCAGATTTTAAAAAGTACAGCCCATTCTGGCTATTAACGGGAAGAGGGTTGGATCTGTTTTTTTTGGATTTTCGCAAAAATACTCCCACATTCTAGGTTTCTCCAAAACCATTAAATTTTAAGATGATACCAGAAAAAAAAACACCCTAGTTCTTTTGAAGAACCAGGGTGTTTGAGATGTCTTAGAATGAATATGTATCTAGATAGGATTTGTTATCCGCTGGGTTTAAGTACAGATATAAGTCAATCCAATAGCCATTGCTTGTAGAAAAAATCCAATTATTATTATCCTTTTGAAAAGTACACTTCTTGTTTTAAGCGCTTTTGTGTCTGACATTACAGTATCTATCTTTTTGAGTAATTCTTTGATTCTGTATTGGTTTTTTTCTTCTTCAGACCAACCAGGAATAGTTGCGTTGAATATACTCTCATTAGGTTTTTCAAGAGGTTCGGGTTCAAAGTGGAACAATCGATAAACCCCATACATATCTAGTGCTAGACCTATTAAAGCTAAGGTTTTAGACGCTATACCTATATACCAACATGTATTAATATAAAATTCGCTAATCATCTTCACGATCCTTTTCAGAAAAGACAATATTCAGATCGTAAATGGTACGACGGAGCTCGTACAAGAAGTCAAGCTGTTGGGTACGAATGACTGCTTCAAGTAGCCAATCCGGATCTTCGTTGGATATGAATTTCATCGATGCCTGGAGCGTTAATTCCTCAAGTGATTCAATGTCGATATCTTCATCATAGATCATCTCTAGTTCGGACAAAATATATTCCTCGAGCTCTTTAGACGAGTGGCAATCGAATATTTCAATTTCAATGGATGTCCAGTAGAATTCTGCTATCTCGTGGACTATGTCAATGGCTAGTTTCATAGGTTTTTCCCTTTATTTCTTCCTTGATTTCTTTGGTTTCGTTGTTCTAGGACTGCATTAAGCTGAGTTTCCAAAAACTTTGGGTTTCTCATTGCTATCTGCAGCTGCTTGTAATCCTTCGCTTCTTTCTGGGCACTAAACATCAATTTTCTCGCTTGATCTAGATGTTGGTCCATTCTTTCCTTGGATTTCTTGCGTTCCTCTTCGGATCGCTGAGCCATGTTGATCAGCATCTGCTGGTCTCTTATGATCTTCTGAAAATCTTCCTTGACCTTTTCTGGCTTCAAGCGCATATCCATTTTTGAAGGATCTGGAACTTCCTTTTTCATGGCCATTTCATTGGCTCTTTCAAGCCTGGCATTGTAGGCTTGTTGAGTCTCATGAGTGGTACCGCTATATCGGAGCCCTCGCTCGAGACCAAAAGGTTTCACTATCTCTGCGTACCTGTCCAGGCGCTCACGCAGCACCTCTTTATTGCCTATGATCTCTTTTGCTGACAGTCGTCCATCTTCAGTAAGCGGTACAGTTATGGCGTGGATATGTGGTGTCTTCTCATCCATGTGGAGTACAAATCGAACGATATTGTCTTTTCCGTACTCTCTCTGAAGGAAGTTTGAGCATGCCTTTTGCCACTCGAAAAACTTATCCTCATCTGCAGCCAGCTTCATCATTTCCTCGTGGCTACCCGTGAATATGTGCTTGATCAGTCGAACTGCATCTTTACGAATCGGGGCTAATTCATTGGAGTTTTTCCTGGTCTTCTTGTAGCCTTTCTGAATCACTCGATTGATGGCGATGGGCACCGGAACATCATGAAATTTATTGGGAACTGGGTAGGATCTGTTCAAATGGGTTTTGGTCGGATCAGCATGTTTGTAGGTATGCTTCCATTTTTCTTCACGGTCAATATGGCCACCTACTCCGGCACCAGATCCCTTTCCTTTTGACACTACCATTACCGCAAAATTACCCATAGCTATTCCGATTGTTCTGTTTTCCAAATATAGAAAAAAAAGCCTCGCAGAGCCTATTGACTTTGTGCAAAGTCTTATAGGAAATACTTAATCGATAAGAGCAATAATCACCACCCTACCTTTTCCCCACTTTTTTTCCTTCCACACCACCCACTTTTCTTCCTTCTCCCTCTCTTCTCATGCACCTCCTTTTCCCTTTCATCTCCCCCTACTTTTTTCCTTTTCACTTCTCTCTCCACTCTCCTACTTTTCCTTTTCCACTCTCCTCGCTTTTCTCCCTTTTCCTATTTTCCCCATACCTACCTTTTCCCCTTCACCCTTTTTCTTCTTTTTCCCATTCCGCTACATTTGGGTATGAAGAAAAAATTGAGGGATCTACCTAGATGGTATCGGATCTGTAGGATCTACATTCTCGATTTTGCCAATCTGTTCTGGCCTTACGGTTCTCCAGACGATGGATTCACGGACCAATTTCTCAATGGCCGAAAGAAAGACAAGTGAATAATCGATTTAAGCGGTTTTAAGAGCGGTTAAAATCCACGACCTAGAAGAACACATTTCTTTCCTTTAAGCCTGCAGAGCGGCTTAAAATTGGTCGAAACTTGGATTCTCGCGGCCCGGCAATAGATGACTTTTACCTGTCTTTTCATCAATTGCGTATTAAAGAGGTTTGTAGAGTTTTTCGAACAGCTTAAAATCTATGACTTTTCTTATTAATGATTTTAAAAAATGTTTTGATATCGAGAACCAATACGAAAAACTAGCTGATTTTGTTAAAAATATGATAGAAGTGGCTAAAAGAGATCTCGATGAAAAACCGCATGTAAGACTTGAATCGACAGCTAGGCAAAGAATAAAATATGATTCTGAACAAGACTTTTGGAGCGCTCCATGTATCAAAACTAAGGTTTTGATAAATCGAACAAGTCTCTCAGGTCACTATCCATGGCGGTAACCAGAATTACCAATGTGGAAATATTTGGTGCTACTCTGCCAGATTCCAGTTTATAAATATACTGACGATCCATAAGGACCAACGACCCTAGTTCAATTTGGGTAAGATTCTTGCTTTTACGCAACCTTTTTAGCAGCTCACCGACCATGAGTGGTGATTTTATCTTGATCTCCCTTATCTGTTTTTCGGTTAATTGCATTCATGACCAAGGTCTAAAGAACACACAGTATATTTGTAACCTTAAAACACTGCACTAACCTTAAAATATTTCCATGTATTACGAAGTTGAAAACAAAAAGATCTCAAAAGAATTAAAGAGTCTGAGTAGAGATTACTGGATCATAGAATCTGGGAAATTTAAATATTCTATTGAAGAGTTATTTGGTAGCGATAAAGAGCACAACATAAAAATTTTTAGAACAGTTGAAACACGTTGGGTCATATAAAATAGAGGGAAAATGTAACGATTGTTTAAGGAATAGGGATTGGTTTGTAAGCAATAGGGATGAATATTATAAAATAGTTGCGTTGTTGGCAAGTAAAAATGGCCACATTTGCCCTGAATGTGAGGTATATTCTTTAAATCCGTTTATGAGTTTATTCTGGCCAAGGAAATTGTGATGTTATCTCAAAAACATTCTCAGGTAAATAATTTGGTAACCCTTAGATAAATATGCTACAGGAATTGAATACCTCACACCATTTTATTTTTTGCTGGAGATCCATGTTCCACAAAAAATTAAAAAAAATTACGCCCACATAGCGAATTTAAGTGGTTTTCAAAATTTAAAACAAAACGTTGCTCTAATAATCCAAATAAATATTTAAATAATTAAAGGTTTAGATGTTTAAACCTTTAAAGTTATATTTATCGAACAATAGATTGAGTGCCTCCTCTACGAGTTCAGGTGAATTCTTGCCTGATCTTTGCTTCTCGACCAATACCAGTTGCTCAAATTTCTCACGTACAGAGTCCGAGATATAGAACCCCTTTAACTTTCCTGGATTTTTTAAGAGCAGGTTCCTTTTTCGGTTTGGGAAGTATGTTTTCCTTTTTAGGTTTCTTTAGTGATGATAGATCGTTTTTACTTGGCATCTTGTCCTGTTTTTATGAATTCGTAGATTTTGTTGAATTGGGTCTGTACTTCACGATGGCTATATCTCGTAAGTGGGTCAGCTTGACACATCTGTGCAACCGACATCTCCTTTTCAAATATGGCATCAAAAGCTTTTAGAAAATTTGAGTGGAAGAACATTATAGTCGAACCCAGAATTTCGAACCGGCGGCTAATACATTTTTATAATCATTTGATTTATGCCACTCTCCCTTTTTAAAATGCTCCTTCCTTTCTTTGGAAAGTTTTGTTGCAACAACCAAAACCTTTCCTTTGAATTCCGGAATATTGCTGATTTCATTTAGTGTTCCTATTCCTCCTGCTAAAGATTTCACCTCATTATAGATGGGTACTATAATAAGGTCAGATTGGATAATTGCAGAAGTTATGCTGTGTGAACTATCCGATATGGTCCCAGCTAAATCGAATACAATATCTATATCATCAGGTATCATAGGGAATGACTCGGAGAGATCTAAGGCTAATAACCTCTCATCGATTATAAAACTATCATAGACGTGGTATGCCTCATTAGTGCCAATGGCGTAGTCATGATCGAGAGCAATGTTGGCGGCAATAGGGGTTTTCCCAGCCCCTCCTTTTGCATTATATACGGTTATTTTCATACAAAACTTTAACATATTAAATGTTACAAATATAAATATATTAAAGTTATTATAATTATATATTTTAAAAGGTTTAAAGTTTCAAACATTTAAAGGATTGCGGAATCTTGTTAGCCGATAGTTTACCATGATTGATTGCAGCACCATCCTTTTTGAGTTTATATAATAAAAAAGGGAAACGTGATTCCGCTAAGAAAGCTCTCTACAGAAAATAGAACCACCGTATCCATAATTTTGAGCGGTTCAATGCAAAACAA
>NZ_LBMJ01000001.1:1435000-1587500 GCF_001413925.1 Nonlabens sp. YIK11 | reverse complement strand
CGCACTCTTTAAATGAATGGCTGCTTCCAAGCCAACATCCTAGCTGTCAGTGCAGTACAACCTCGTTTCTTCAACTTAACATATATTTGGGGACCTTAGCTGATGGTCTGGGTTCTTTCCCTTTCGGACATGGACCTTAGCACCCATGCCCTCACTGCTGATCATCATTTTATAGCATTCGGAGTTTGTCAGGAATTGGTAGGCGGTGAAGCCCCCGCATCCAATCAGTAGCTCTACCTCTATAAAACTAAATCAACGCTGCACCTAAATGCATTTCGGGGAGTACGAGCTATTTCCGAGTTTGATTGGCCTTTCACCCCTACCCACAGGTCATCCGAAGACTTTTCAACGTCAACCGGTTCGGGCCTCCACTATGTGTTACCACAGCTTCACCCTGCCCATGGGTAGATCACACGGTTTCGCGTCTACCACTGCTAACTATATCGCCCTATTCAGACTCGCTTTCGCTACGGCTGCGCACCTGAAGTGCTTAACCTTGCTAACAACGGTAACTCGTAGGCTCATTATGCAAAAGGCACGCCGTCACCACACTAGGTGGCTCCGACCGCTTGTAAGCGTATGGTTTCAGGTTCTATTTCACTCCCTTATTCAGGGTTCTTTTCACCTTTCCCTCACGGTACTGGTTCACTATCGGTCTCTCAGGAGTATTTAGCCTTGGCGGATGGTCCCGCCGGATTCATACAGGGTTTCACGTGCCCCGCACTACTCAGGATACCACTATCAATAACATTTCTTACCTATACAGGGCTATCACCTTCTACGGCTCCTCTTTCCAAAGGATTTTAATTCAAAATGCATCAAACGTTGTGGTCCTACAACCCCATGCAGTCCGTAAACTGAATGGTTTGGGCTATTCCGCGTTCGCTCGCCACTACTAGCGGAATCACTATTGTTTTCTCTTCCTCCGGCTACTTAGATGTTTCAGTTCACCGGGTTTGCTTCCTTTCGGATGACATGTCTTCAACATGACGGGTTGCCCCATTCGGAAATCTGCGGATCACATCGTATGTGCCAATCCCCGCAGCTTATCGCAGCTTATCACGTCCTTCATCGCCTCTGAGAGCCTAGGCATCCCCCATACGCCCTTAATTTGCTTATGGTATTCAATGTCGATTCTCTAACGATAGAAAATCAACGCCTTGCTCTTGTATTCTTATTTTACTAATAACAAACACATCTTTCAATGTGCCTATCTGTTTCTCGTTTAATCTTTTCAATATGTCAATGAACGTTTTCAATATCAAGTAAATGATACCAATAGTGGAGAATATCGGAGTCGAACCGATGACCTCCTGCGTGCAAGGCAGGCGCTCTAGCCAGCTGAGCTAATCCCCCATTTTTAGTTATGAGTTATTAGTTATGAGTTAAGAGTGATCCCACTCGCAACAAACCCAACTTCTAAAATTTCCTTCAATATGTAATGAACTAGGTGCGGTTTAGGCTTCCGCGAAAGCGTAAAAGTAGTCTCAGGCAGACTCGAACTGCCGACCTCTACATTATCAGTGTAGCGCTCTAACCAGCTGAGCTATGAGACTGTAACGAACCCCGAAAGGCACATCACTCGTCTTTCGACATTTTTATTAATAAGATTGACAGTTATAGATAATAATATAAACAAACACGCCATTTGCATGTAGTAGGCCATGGAACTCTCATTTTTAGGTTCCATTATTTCAGGAACTCCAGAAAGGAGGTGTTCCAGCCGCACCTTCCGGTACGGCTACCTTGTTACGACTTAGCCCCAGTTACCGGTTTTACCCTAGGCAGCTCCTTGCGGTCACCGACTTCAGGTACCCCCAGCTTCCATGGCTTGACGGGCGGTGTGTACAAGGCCCGGGAACGTATTCACCGCATCATGGCTGATATGCGATTACTAGCGATTCCAGCTTCACGTAGTCGAGTTGCAGACTACGATCCGAACTGTGATAGGGTTTATAGATTCGCTCCCTCTCACGAGGTGGCTGCTCTCTGTCCCTACCATTGTAGCACGTGTGTGGCCCAGGACGTAAGGGCCGTGATGATTTGACGTCATCCCCACCTTCCTCACGGTTTGCACCGGCAGTCTCGCTAGAGTCCCCGACATGACTCGCTGGCAACTAGCAATAGGGGTTGCGCTCGTTATAGGACTTAACCTGACACCTCACGGCACGAGCTGACGACAACCATGCAGCACCTTGCAAACTGTCCGAAGAAAAGCCTGTTTCCAAGCCTGTCAGTCTGCATTTAAGCCCTGGTAAGGTTCCTCGCGTATCATCGAATTAAACCACATGCTCCACCGCTTGTGCGGGCCCCCGTCAATTCCTTTGAGTTTCATTCTTGCGAACGTACTCCCCAGGTGGGTTACTTATCACTTTCGCTTGGCCACCCAGTACTCAATCGTACCGGACAGCTAGTAACCATCGTTTACGGCGTGGACTACCAGGGTATCTAATCCTGTTCGCTACCCACGCTTTCGTCCCTCAGCGTCAATGTATTGTTAGTGACCTGCCTTCGCAATCGGTATTCTATGTAATATCTAAGCATTTCACCGCTACACTACATATTCTAGCCACTTCACAATAATTCAAGATGTTCAGTATCAATGGCAGTGCCGGAGTTGAGCCCCTGCATTTCACCACTGACTTAAACACCCGCCTACGGACCCTTTAAACCCAATGATTCCGGATAACGCTTGCACCCTCCGTATTACCGCGGCTGCTGGCACGGAGTTAGCCGGTGCTTATTCTTACGGTACCGTCAGCCCTCTACACGTAGAGGGGTTTCTTCCCGTACAAAAGCAGTTTACAACCCATAGGGCCGTCTTCCTGCACGCGGCATGGCTGGATCAGGCTCTCGCCCATTGTCCAATATTCCTCACTGCTGCCTCCCGTAGGAGTCTGGTCCGTGTCTCAGTACCAGTGTGGGGGATCTCCCTCTCAGGACCCCTACCTATCGTAGCCATGGGGAGCCGTTACCTCTCCATCTAGCTAATAGGACGCATACTCATCTATCACCGTAACCTTTAACCAGTAAATCATGCGATTAGCTGGTACCATGAGGCGTTAATCCAAATTTCTTCGGGCTATTCCTCAGTGATAGGTAGATTGTATACGCGTTACGCACCCGTGCGCCGGTCGCCACCATCCGAAGACGTGCTGCCCCTCGACTTGCATGTGTTAGGCCTGCCGCTAGCGTTCATCCTGAGCCAGGATCAAACTCTTCATCGTAGAATCTTGTTAAAAAGATCTCTTGCGAGAATCCCATAACCTATATACTACTAGCAATTGGCGTTCTTGTCTGTTTACACTATATTATTCTTATTCTTACCGATCTGATTCCCCTAAAGGAAACAAACCTGTTCTTTTTGTGCTGTCAATCAATATCTCAATGAACTTATTAGGAGTCTTCAAAATGGAACTTGAAAAGCAGCCTCTTCACGACGCCTGACCTATCAGTATTCCCCATCTCCTAATGAACGTTGCTTCAACTTTCGACTTAACGTCTCTTGCAAAGCGGGTGCAAATATACAGAGCATTTTCTTTTCCAACCAAACTTTTTGAAGAGAAAAATCAATAAATATTTAAAATAAATTTCAACCCGCTGAAAAACACCCAAATACACCTCCAAAAAAAATCAAAAATTCTCTATCCAAACCTACCACCTCACCAACCAAACCACCAATTCCGCAGTCCCGGACATCCTTGACAACATCCCAACCAAACCACCCAAAACCAAGTCCAACAAAAGAGGCAGCCACATGGCTGCCTCTTTTGTTGGACTTGTACAGTTAGAATTTACTTGATCATGATCGTTAAGGTTTGTTTTGTCAAATGCCTAAAACGTAAATACATTAGTAAAGCAGATACAGAAAGTCCAACCAAAAGGCCTAACCATATGCCATTAATTCCAAAATCATATCTCAGAGATGAATAATATGATATAGGGAAACCAATCAAAGTATACGCACAGAAACATATTAAGCTAGGTATCCAAACATCTTGAAGACCTCTTAAGGCTCCTAAAACGACTACTTGCAACCCATCACTTATTTGAAACAAGGCAGCAATCAATAAAAGACCCGATGCCAATTCAATCACCTTAACATCATCGATATATATTTCTGGTAATAAATGTCTTCCTAAATAGAAGAATAGTGCAAATGCAATATCTACAATAATGGCCATCAAGAAAATTGATCTTGCCACTCTTATTAGATCCGGTCGTTTTTCTGGTGCTAAATGATTTCCAACTCTTATGGTAGCCGTTACACTTAAACCTACTCCCACCATAAATGTTAATGCCGAAAGATTGAGCGCAATTTGATTTGCAGCTTGTTCTTCTGTTCCCAACATACCGGACAGGAAAATAGCAGAGGTAAACAACGATACTTCAAAAAACATTTGCAAAGCCGTAGGTAAACCCAGGTTAAGCAAGGACTTCATATAGGCCCACGAGAATTTGCTGATACGCTGAAAATAGATCATCGTATTACTGCTCCTCTTTAGTATGAAATAAAGCAATAGTAACATCAATACCCTGGAGATCAATGTGCCATAAGCAGCACCTTCTACCTCTAACCTAGGAAAACCCCACGTACCGTAAATAAGCAGGTAATTAATGAAGACATTGACAATATTAGCTAAAAGGGTCGCGTACATCGCATTTCGCGTAAGCGATAAACCATCAGAGAACTGTTTCATGGCCTGAAAGAGCATTAATGGAATTAACGAAAACCCCACAATACGCATATAAGGTATCGCCAGTCGAACCACTTCTTCAGGCTGATCCATTTGATACAATATAGGCTCTGCGAGGAAAAGTAATAACACCAAAAGCACACCATTGATCGCACACATGATAAAACCATTATGAAATGCCGCACGGGCCACCTCGACATTTTTGTTCCCGTCAGCTTCTGCAACTAAAGGTGTGATGGCAAAAGAGAATCCCATGCCTATAGAGAGTGCGATAAAAATGAAGGTGTTGCCCAAGGAAACCGCTGCCAGTTGAGCTGCGCCCAACTTCCCTACCATTATATTATCGGCAAGTGCCACCAGCAAGTGGGCGACTTGACCTGCCATAATGGGTACGGCAATCGTCAGGTTGCGTTTGAATTCTTTGGTATAGGCGCTTAAAATCATGCAGAAAAAAGCGGCGAAGATAACTTTAAAGTAAGGGAACTTTAGTGTGAATTACTTCTTAAGCTTAGTGGCAAGACCGTATTGATCATACAGATAAACCAACGAACTCATAGTCGCGGCACCTAGCTCCAGCTCTCTTCTATTTACCGCATCAAAGGTATCATTAGACGCATGGTGGTGATCAAAATACCGTTGCGAGTCTGGCCTTAAACCTGCCAGAACTGCTCCTGTATCTTTAAGAGGCCCAACATCTGCACCACTACCACCCAACTCAAAATAGTGAATGAGATATGGAGCAAACAAACTTTTCCAAGACTGGATCTGGCTCATTTGAGTATCAGTGGTGTCAAAACCAAAACCTCTTGGACTAAAACCTCCAGCATCACTCTCTAGAGCAAGTATATGTTTTTGGTTCTTGGTAAATGTTTGATCTGCATAAGCACGTGCGCCTCTCAATCCGTTTTCCTCATTCATGAAAAGAACCGCTCTTATGGTTCTTTTAGGTGAATATCCAGTGGCTTTTATAGTTTCCAAGACCTGCATGGATTGAACCACTCCAGCTCCATCGTCATGGCTACCATCGCCTAGATCCCAGGAATCAAGATGGCCACCTACCAGGATTACCTCGTTGGGAAATTGGTTTCCTTTGATTTCTGCAATGACATTATAGGATTGAACCTCACCATGGTTGGTACAATCTTGTTGCAAGAAAAACTGCAAATCCTTATCATTTTTTAGCGCCTCGTGCAACAATTCTGCATCATTAGTGCTGATGGCTGCGGCTGGAATGTATTTTTCTTTTTCCAGGTCGCCATAACTCATAGCGCCTGTATGCGGTAAATCATCCATTCTTAAATTCATGGATCTCACGATCACACCTGCAGCACCATATTTCGCAGCTGCCTCGGCACCAGAATATCGCTGATCCACACAACCACCATAAGCCTCAAAGGTTTGGATTTTTGTTGCCTCCATGGGTCTATTGTAAAAGATATATTTACCCTCAATGGCTTTTCTACCTAAATTTTCTAGTTCTTCCAGGCCATTCACTTCTATAATTCCAGCAGATTTTCCTGCTGCTGGCGTAGCGATAGAGCCTCCTAATGCACATACATTTACTTTGGTTTTGCCACCATTCGTTGTTTTAAAGTAGGCGATCTCTGGTGTGCCGCGTGTCCATCTGGGAACCATCACTGGTTGCAAGTAGGTAGTGTCAGCTACCTTAGATAATTCGGCAAGTGTGTATTCAACAGCCATTTGAGCTTGTGGTGAACCTGACAACCTACCTCCTATTTCATTGGATAAATGCTCCAGCCAGTCGTAGCTCTTGGAATTCGTTAGGTTATGATTGTAGATGGTACGTAGGACCGTGGAGTCTTGACGGGTGTTTGAAGATTGCGCTTTCGCGAAAGCGAAACTCAACATCATCATTCCTACTAAAAGTAAGGCTTTATTCATTGTTCAATATGTTTTTAAACTCGTCCAGGTGGCTGGCCGTTTTTTCATCCAATTCTGGATATTTCACGTCCTGAAGTTTGTTTAACTGTTGCAACAAAATCTCACAAACGATATAGCGTGCCATGGGTTTATCATCTGCCGGAATGATGTGCCAAGGTGCGTGAATGGTGGTTGTGTTATGGATCGCCTGCTCGTAGGCATGCATATATTTATCCCATAAAGCACGCTCTTTGAGGTCGCCTGCAGAGAATTTCCAGTTCTTTTCTGGCAATCGTAAACGTCGCAGTAAGCGGTTCTTTTGTTCTTCTTTACTCAGGTTGAGGAAGAATTTGAAAATAACGGTGCCGTTTTGGGTAAGTTCCTTTTCAAAATTGTTGATCTGCTCAAAACGCATTTGCCAAAACTCTTGATCTGCATCTTCTGGTTTGTGGATGTCAGGTAAGTTTTCGCTTAATAAATATTCTGGATGCACACGGGTAACGAGGACGTTCTCATAATGTGTACGGTTAAATATCCCAAAGTGACCTTTTGACGGTAAAGCGATATAATGGCGCCATAGATAACCATGCGACAATTCAATTTGGGTAGGTACTTTAAAGCTGTGCTGGACCACACCGCGTACATTGAAGCTTTTGAACACCTCGCGTATCAGGCTGTCCTTTCCAGAAGTATCCATGCCTTGAAAACAAACTAGCACGGCATGCCTGTCATGGGCGTACATGCGTTCTTGGAAATCTGCGAGATCCTTGCGGCTTTGTTTTAAAGCCTTTTTGGCAGCTTTTTTATCTAATGGATTTACGGGCGTTGTTGCATAATCCTTTAGAGGTTTGTCTGGCGATGCTTTATACTGGTCTAAATCCATACTTATTTGCTTGCGAATAGTTTCACGTCTTTCTCACTAATTTGCTTACCGCCCAGAATGATCAATCGCTCCACGACATTGCGTAGTTCTCTAATGTTACCGGTCCAATCATATTCTTGAAGCAACTTGATGGCTTTATCATCAAAAGATTTTACGGGCATACCTTGCTCTGTAGAAATCTTATTTGAAAAATGCTCTACCAGCAAAGCGATATCTTCCCGACGTTCATTAAGTGACGGAACGTTAAGTAGAATTACAGCAAGCCTGTGGTATAGATCTTCTCTAAACTTATTCTCCTCGATTTCCTTCTTGAGGTTTTTATTGGTCGCTGCGAGAATGCGGACGTCCACTTTAATATCGCGATCGCTACCTACTCGTTGTATTTTGTTTTCTTGTAAAACGCGTAAAACTTTTGCCTGAGCATTGAGACTCATGTCTCCTATCTCGTCAAGGAATATGGTACCACCATTAGCGGCCTCAAACTTACCAGCGCGATCTTTATTGGCTCCCGTAAAACTTCCCTTTACATGTCCAAAAAGTTCACTCTCTATAAGCTCGCTGGGAATTGCGGCACAGTTCACTTCTATAAATGGGCCGCTGGATCGGTTGCTTTTTTCATGCAACCAGTGCGCGACAAGTTCTTTACCAGTACCATTCTCACCAGTAATAAGCACTCGAGCCTCAGTAGGCGCCACTTTTTCAATGATGTTTTTTATGATGGTGATGAGCTCGCTCTCGCCCACCATTTCATAGTTCTTACTGACTTTTTTCTTAAGTCTTTTATTCTCAACGACCAGCTCCTTACGATCCAATGCGTTACGAACGGTATTGAGCAGGCGGTTCAAATCTGGTGGCTTTGATATATAATCAAATGCTCCTAAACGCATGGTGTTCACGGCAGTATCCAGATCACCGTGACCCGAAATCATCACTACCGGTATTTCTGGTTTGATTTTTTTGATGGCTGTGAGTACCTCAACACCATCCATTTTAGGCATCTTGATGTCACATAGGATCAAATCATAATCATTATCCTTGGCAAGTTCTATACCTTCCAGGCCATCACTGGCTTCAGTAACGTTATAGGCTTTATTTTCTTCAGAAAGAATTTTTGTGAGAACGCGCCTTATAGCCGCCTCATCTTCTATCAATAAAATGTTTGAAGTCATTAGAACTTAAATTTTAAACCACCTCTTACATAAAAGCTAGGCTGGTCGTTAATGGTAAATATGTCATTCCTGTCATTGTCGCGCAATCTAAAGTCATCATTGAGAGTATACGCGCCATAACCGTAAAATAATAAATGATCTGTAAAATAGTGTTCATAGCCTAGACCACCTAAAACTAGGGTCATGGATATGTTCTCTGCCGTTTTTCCGTCTATGGTTATGTTTTGCTGTATGTTTCCAAAGAAATTGTCCAAAGTCACAAAACCTTGAATCGCATCCTTGTGGCTATCATTCAAATAACGGCGTACGTTTGTTTTAGGAACGCCTAAGGTGTACGTCCAGTTGGGTGCAAACTCTCTATAATAGTTGACAATAGGCAACGGGAAATTACGTCCTGGCGTTGTAGTGTATTCCAAACCAAAAATCCAGCGGTAAGGCTTGTTAATACTAGCATCAGTCTTGTCTAGGATTCCATAAGCAGCCAGTCCATAAATCATGTCATCACTTGTAATTTTGCTGTCCAGATTAGAAGCAACACGCGCAAGTGCTCTTACTCCAAATCGCCACTGCGGCATTTTTTCAGGTTTGAAAACATAGCCTAAACTCACCTCCATTCTTTGTGTGGAAGAAACGATGTCTGGATTGAACGGTACCGCATCTTTGATGTTGATATCATTGTATCTATAATCCAGACCTATGACAATGATCTTGTTCAAATCCTTATCTAACGGTATAGGTGCCTGAATGAAAGCCCTATATCGCTGTATGGAATTATCAGATTTTGAAAATGGAATATTCATGTATTCGATCCTCGCCAGATCTGTTGTTTGTGCATTAACCATAAAGCTTGAAGCACAAAGGATCAAAGCCATTTTCAACATATTTCTCATAGGGATCGTCAATCGTAAAGTTCATTTTTAGGGTTGAAGATGGAGGTGTTTTCGCTTTCGCGAAAGCGAACTCAACCAATCTCCTCCTGCTTTTGAAGCGGCATATTAAATTACATCATCAGCTGCCTCACTATCGTTAGTATTTTGATAATTTATGGGGCGTGACTGGTAAAAGTGAACATCTCTTTGCGGGAACGGTATAGTGATACCGTTTTCACGGAAGGCTGCGTCGATGGCAAACCTAAGGTTGCTCTTGATTCTAGGGTCTGTAAAACTGTCACGCACAAAAAAGTAAATTCCAAAGTCCAGGCTACTGTCACCAAAGTTGTTGAACATCACAAAGGGTTCTGGGCTTTTGAGGATGGTTTTTTCTGCCTTGGCGCACTCTATCAAAATGCGCTCTACCTTTTTGACATCACTACCATAGGCAACGCCTACATGAACCGACTCTCTGGTTTTGGTGTGATTTTGCGTGTAATTAAAAATGATCTCACTTAAAAAAAGGTGATTAGGAATGATCAATACCTTATCATCCCTAGTGATGGCGCGAGTACTGCGCAGTTTTATTTCAAAAACTCTTGCTACCTTGTCGTTCATTTCAACCACGTCATTCACCAGTACCGACTTGTCCACTAAAATGGTTATCCCAGCAATGATGTCCTTAAAGAAGTCTTGTAGCGCAAAACCAATACCTACAAAGATGGCCGCACTCGCAGTCAAGATACCGGTCAGGTTAATACCAGAACTGTGAAGGATCACTAGAATTACCGTTAAGTAAACCAGATAATTAAAGAACTTGAAAATGCTCTGGAACTTAAGCTTGTCGGCCGGTTCCATTTTGCGGGTAAAGAAATTCTTGACGAGTCTTAAAAAAACGCTTGTTAGTAATAATCCAACAATAACTAAAATGAGCATCCATAAATCAAAATGAAACTCACCTTTTGTGGCATCACCTTCAATAATCTGATAATTAAGAAAGTCCCTTATTTTTTGCCAGTCAATTTTCATCTAGTACTTGAGCCATTTATAGAGTTCCTTCCAATTGGTTTTCTTACCGTACATTAATATACCTATGCGATAAATCTTTGCAGCTAGGTAAGCTACAAAAATTATGGATGTATAAAGAAGTAAAATACTCAAGGTCAATTGCCACCAGGTGATCTCGCCAAATGGAATGCGCATCAACATCACTATAGGTGATGTTAATGGGATGTATGAAAAAATGACCGCAACGGTACCATTAGGATTGTCCATCACACTAAAGAAACCGACGTAAATCGCGAGCATCAATGGCAGTATGACCGGTAACATAAATTGTTGAGTATCTGTCTCACTATCCACAGCTGCGCCTATAGCCGTGTAAATTGCAGCGTATAAAAAGTATCCGCCAATGAAATATACAAAGAAACATATGATCATGGTTGCTAAAGGCAGTTGCATAATGTCGTTGACAATCAATTGCATCTCGTCCATATTTTGTGCTTGACTAACCATTTCTTGATTGGCTGGATTTTGAAAAGCTTCTACTCCAAAAACGGCCGATCCTACCATGATCAAAATAAATCCAAGAATCACCCAAATAGCAAATTGGGTTATGCCCGCAAGTGACGTTCCTGTGATCTTACCCAACATTAAGTAAATAGGTTTTACGGAACTAACGATAATCTCAACAATGCGATTTGTTTTTTCTTCTATCACAGATCGCATGACCATGTTCCCATAAATAATGATGAACATCATTAAAAGATATCCAGCAGCACCGCCTAAAGCAATTTTCACCCAACTGGATGCCTTGCTACTCACCACACCAGAATAGGTTTGCAGAGTGACTTTAGCTTTTACCCTTGCATCTTCCAAATCTTGCAAATCGACTCCTTTTTCTACCAGATTATTTTCGGTAGCTTTTTTTGACAGTTTTTCCTCCATCGAGTTGATGAAGGAAGTCGAAGGTGAATCGTTACTGTAGATGGTAGCCTTGACTTTATTTTGATCGTCATCAGTCAGATGAATGAGCGCATAATTCCCATCGCTTTCACTAATGGCAATAGCATTCTCAAGTTCTACATTGTCCAGGCGCTGGTATTCAAAATCAGAATTATCTTCAAATAATTGACCGTATCCAGACGCAGATTGATCTAACAGAGCGACCTGACGGGTCTCACTAGAGTTGATGCTGGTAAGCCATCCTATCAACAGAATCACTCCAATAAAAATCAGCGGACTTACAAATGTCATGATGACAAAAGTGCGGTTGCGCACCTTATTGATGTATTCTCTTCTAATAATCAACCACAACTTATCCATCCTGACGTACTGTTTTAATGAAGATTTCGTTCACGCTAGGTATGACCTCGCTAAAATGAGTAAGCTCACCAAGTCGGGTCAATTCCTGCAATAGTTGCGGTACAGCAAGGTTTTCTGGGATTTGAATAATGATATCTGTGGTATTATCCAGTCCTTTTAATTCTGCTGGAGTGACGGTCGCGATTGTATTGAGTTGTTCCATCGCTTTGACCTCATCCTCGCAAATAAGAGAAACAGCATACGTTCTATTTCTAAAACTTTGTTTCACATCATTGAGTCGTCCTTCAAGAACTACGTTGGACTTATTAATCAGCGAGATATAATCACACAATTCTTCCACACTTTCCATGCGGTGCGTTGAAAATATAATGGTAGCACCTAAGTCTCTTAACCGTAGAATTTCATCCTTAATTAAATCGGCATTTACTGGATCAAATCCTGAAAAAGGCTCATCAAAAATGAGTAGGTCGGGTTCGTGTAGAACGGTAACAATGAATTGTACCTTTTGTGCCATTCCCTTAGAAAGCTCCTGTAGCTTTTTGTTCCACCAGTCCTGCATGCCCAATCGCTCAAACCAGTATTGTAGCTTTTCCTTAGCTACTGATTTTTTCATTCCCTTGAGCTGTGCGAGATATATGCACTGCTCTCCTACCTTCATGGATTTATACAGGCCGCGCTCTTCTGGCATGTAGCCTATTTTGGAAATATGTTCTGGAACCAATTCCTCACCATTGAGTAAAATAGTCCCTGAATCTGGAACGGTAATCTGATTTATGATTCTTATCAACGAGGTTTTACCTGCACCATTAGGCCCTAATAATCCGTAAATACTGCCTTTAGGTACCCGTATGGTAACCTCATTAAGAG
This sequence comes from Nonlabens sp. YIK11, assembly GCF_001413925.1. Classification (NCBI taxonomy): domain Bacteria; kingdom Pseudomonadati; phylum Bacteroidota; class Flavobacteriia; order Flavobacteriales; family Flavobacteriaceae; genus Nonlabens; species Nonlabens sp. YIK11. The sequence goes on along the minus strand of NZ_LBMJ01000001.1, from coordinate 1,574,809 downwards.
CTTGATAGTTGCCGTAAGATTTTGAGATATTAACTGCCTCTAAAGCGTATTCCATAATTTTGTTAATCGCGCTAAATTAACAATATAGCCTAGCAATACTGGCCATTTTTGAATTATTTAATAGCGACTGGAATTCAGTAAAGTAATGGCATAAAAAAACCCACCTCTCAATTGCTTGAGAGGTGGGAAAAATTGCTATGAAAAAGAAAAATAACAATTGGTTGGTTAACCAATGTTGATCAAATATAAACTTATTTTTCAATTCATTAAACTTTTCTTAAGAAAACATGTCTTTCACCTTTTCAAAAAATGATTTATCTCCTTGCTCTGGAGCTGGCTCAAAGTTGGAATCGGTTTTCATGGATTCAAAGAAATCCTTTTGATCTTTAGTCAAACTGCGAGGTGTCCAGACATTTACATGTACCAACAGGTCGCCAGTTCCATAGCCATTGAGGCTAGGCATACCTTTACCGCGTAATCTCAATATTTTACCGCTTTGAATTCCAGCTTCAATAGGAATTCGCACTTTACCGGTAACGGTTTTTATTTCTTTGGAAGTTCCCAATATCGCATCTGGAACACTTACGTAAAGATCATAATGCAGATTATTGCCTTCACGTTGCAACTCGGCATGTGGCTTTACTTCGATGTCTACCAATAGGTCACCGCTAACACCATTGCCTGGCGCCTCATTACCTTTCCCGCTTACTTTGAGACGCATATCGCTCTCAACTCCAGCCGGTATTTTTATAGATACCGTTTCTTCCTCAGTAATCAATCCTTGATTATCGGCTCCGTTGGGTTTGCTATCTAGAATCTGGCCAGAACCACCACAAGTGGTACAGGGTGCACTGGTTTGCATGCGGCCCAGGATCGTATTTTGAATTCTAGTTACTTGACCGCTACCGTTACAGGTAGAACAAGTTTTGTAGCTTACACCAGCGGCTTGTTTCTTGCGCTTTACCTTGACTTTTTTCTCAACGCCGTTGGCTGCTTCTTCCAATGTCAATGAAACGCGTATGCGCAAGTCCTTACCTTTCATACGTCGCTGACCGCCACGACCACCGAATCCTCCAAAGCCTGAGAATCCGCCGCCACCGCCGCCGAATATGTCTCCGAACTGGCTGAATATGTCTTCCATATCCATACCTCCAAAGCCTTGACCACCGCCAAAACCTTGACCGCCGCCAGAGGTATAGGCCTGGTGGCCCAACTGGTCGTATCGCGCTTTCTTCTGTGGATCGCTTAACGTTTCGTAGGCTTCAGCTGCTTTTTTGAAGTTTTCTTCTGCAGCACTGTCGCCAGGATTTTTGTCTGGGTGAAATTCTATGGCCTTTTTGCGGTAGGCCTTTTTAATTTCGGCAGCCGTTGCTCCCTTTGAAATGCCTAATGTGTCATAAAAATCTGCCATATTATTGTCCTATCACTACTTTTGGGTAACGTATGATTTTGTCGCCCAATTTGTATCCTTTCTCTATTACGTCTATAATCTTACCTTTCATGTCGTCGCTAGGTGCCGGTATTTGAGTCACGGCCTCATGCTCGTCTGCATTAAAGGCGTCTCCTGCATTTACTTCCATAAGCACCAGTCCTTTTGATACCAGTGTGTTGCGCAATTTGTTGTGGATAAGTGCCACACCTTCTGATAATTGCTGGTCTTCTGACTTTGCAATTTCCAGGATTGCTCTATCAAAATCATCCATTACTGGAATCAAGTCTTTAAGAACGCCTTCACCAGCTGTTTTGAAAAGCTCGATGCGCTCCTTGGCGGTGCGACGTTTATAATTCTCAAATTCTGCAAATAGTCTCAAGAATTTATCCTTTTCCTTCTGCAGATCTTCGGCAAGCACTTCTTCAACGCTTTTTTCTTCCTGCTCTACCGTTTCATTCTCGGTAGTCTCTGAAGTTTCTTGATCGTTGACTTGCTCCTGTACTACTTCTTCCTGCTCGTTTTTATCTTTTTTTGCCATGATTATGACTTACTTAGTTTTAGAATTATATTTTAGGGTTGTTGATGGGTTACGCTTTCGCGAAAGCGAACTCTTATACAATCATCCTGCACGCAATGGTCAAAAGTACTGCCATAGGAGAGCATGATGCCAAAATGTCACGGCTTTATTTTAATATACTTTTAACCAAACTATTTGTAGGTACACATAATTTTGTGGGCTAACAAATAAACCAATACAATGACACGTAATTTTTTAAAAATCACAGGAATAGCATCAATGATGATCTTTGCTGTTTCTTGTAAAGAGAATCCAAATGAAGTGGATGCCACAGAGGCAGAAACTGAAGCAATGGCAACAGAAGCTGCCGTTACCTATACTGTAGATACAGCTGCGTCTGAGATCATGTGGGAAGGTACTAAGGTAGGTGGTGCCCATACCGGTACTATCGATCTAAAAAGCGGTATGGTGATGGTAAATGGCGAGACTGTAGAAAGTGGAGAATTTGTCGTTGACATGACTTCTATCACAGTTACTGACCTTGAAGGTGAAAGCGCCATGAGTCTTAAAGCTCACTTAGAAGGAACTGCAGAAGGTAAAGCAACAGACTTTTTCAACACTCCAGAATATCCTGAAGCTAAATTTGTAGTTACTGGTCTTAACGGTAATACTCTTGAAGGTAACCTTACGCTTAAGGATGTAACTAAAAATGTTTCTTTCCCAGTAAGTGTATCTTATGACGGTGACAAAATGATGTTGACTTCTGAAGAGTTTACCATCGACAGAACAGATTGGGGAATCGTTTACGGTTCTGCAAGTTTGACTGACACTGTTAAAGACAAAGCAATCTCTGACGACATGAAATTGAAAGTAAATTTGGTTGCTACAAAGTAACCTAGTTGGTTAAATGATGAATGATGAAAGCCTCCTTTTGGGAGGCTTTTTTTATTATACATGGTTTGAGTATTATTGTTCCCATGAAATTCTTCACTCTTCTTTTTATAGTTTTTACCCTTCAGGTAGTAAATGCTACAGAAGCCTTCCATCCCTTTGCTACTGATGTGGATTCCATGATATCCTTCAAGGAAGTCCAAATCGATACGGTATTGAAAATTAAATTGCCCGAAAACCATTATTACGATGACGAATATTTTGAAGGGGTTCATTCCAGGTTTTGGTCTGCCTATCTAGAGGATGAAGATGTGACTTTCACGGTCAACGTCATGAATACGGAAAATCAAGCCTGCGTGGATGACATGGAAGAAATGCGCGCCTATTACCAGTCCATAGTGGAGAGCTGGCAGGAAGAAGAACCGACGATGAAAATAGGTGATAATTTTCAGCACATCAATGGCAATGTCTTTATGGCAAGTCTTGTATATACACAATATGATCTGGAGTATGATGAGACTTATCGCTATAACTTCACTCTCATCCAAGTAAAGGATCAACTGTACCAGATCTTGTACATTGAACCTTCAAATTTTAAAAATTATGAATATGCTGATACCTTCTTTGACAGCATTGACATAAACCCTGATTTTAAAGGCGAAAACCAGTATCAAAATTGCACTGGACTGGATCAAGCCTTTGTGGCTAACGACGGGAAATTTGGGATTTCAGCTTATGATCTAGGAATGATTTTCGGCGGTGCGATGTGTATTCTTATGCCTGTTGGCTTGATCATTATCATTGCCTTGATCTTGTATAATCGCAAGAAGAAAAAGAAGCAAAAAGAATGGAATGAATTGAATAGTTAAGTCTATAAATAGAAACTTCAACTGCTATTTCAAATATTCCTTCAAAGCCTTTTTAAGCTCTGGTAACTGAAAGGTATATCCAGACTGCTCGATCTTTTCACTACTTGCATATTGACTGGAAAGCACGGTAGCAGACATCTCGCCCAGCATGAGTTTCATCATGAACTCTGGTACATTAGGTAAGAAAACAGGTTTGTCCAATACTTCACCAATAGTTTCCATTAGAGGTCTATTTCTTACTGGATTGGGAGCAACACCATTGTAAACTCCTTCCAGTCGCTCTTCTGCTATATGCTGGAAGATTCCCACAAGGTCGTCAATAGCTACCCAACTTTGCCACATTTTACCATTGCCAAATCCAGCTCCAGCATATAGCTTCACTGGTTTTGCCATTTGCTCCAGTGCGCCGCCCTGAGCTGCCAGCACGATCCCTATACGAACGATAGAGTGCTTGAGTCTCAATTCCTTGAATTGCATTCCCATATTTTCCCAAGCGACACAAACCTCAGCCAAAAAATTATCTGCTGTAGGTGGCACTTCATTTTCCTTCAACGGTTGGCCTTCCCAAACGTCAGGATAAATACCTATCGCGCTTGCCGTTATGGCATGTTTCACCTGGTGATCATTATCGGCAAGAGCGTTAATAAGTAATTGAGTGCTATTGATACGACTGGACATGATGCGTTCTTTAGCCTCGTCTGTCCATCTTTGGAACACAGATTCTCCAGCAAGGTGTATGATGGTATCCACACCTTCCAGACAGGCAGCGTCTATTGACATGGAGCGCACGTCCCATAGAAAACCTCTGTAATCGGCTTCCTTTTCTATAGCGCTTTCTCTAGTCGTTAAATAATGGATCTGATGTCCTGCAGATCTTAGTACGTCGGTAAGTTTTGAGCCTACTAATCCTGTGGCTCCTGTAATCAATAGCTTCATGTTTCTAAGTTATGCCTCAAATAATTGTGAAGCTCTTCCATTTGCGAGAAATTAACGCTTTGCTAGCGGTATAGATAGGAATGAATTGAGAACTTGTACGACGGTAGCTAAATTTGAAAGCAATGAATAAAAAGATACATTGGGGAATTATGGGATTGGGCAAGATCGCCCACAAATTTGCACAAGACTTAAAACAGGTTGACAACGCAGTCATAACAGCGGTAGGTTCTCGATCCATGGATAAAGCAACCGATTTTGCTTCTACCTATGATGCAAAAAACGCCTATTCCAGTTATGAAGAACTTGCCCAAGATCCTGATGTGCACATCATTTACATTGCAACACCACACTCGCTTCATTACAAAAACACTTTGCTCTGCTTGAATCATGGGAAATCTGTTCTATGTGAAAAACCTTTTGCTCTCAATCAAGAACAAGCCGAAGAAATGGCCGCTTTAGCCAGATCCAAAAATTTATTCTTAATGGAAGGCATCTGGACGCGTTTCATTCCAGCGACCCATAAGCTTCTGGAATTATTGGAACAGAAAAGCATCGGTGATTTGCATTATTTGAAAGCCGATTTTGGCTTCATCGTCAGCGCACCGCCAGAAAGCAGGTTGATAGATAAGAACCTTGGCGGTGGCGCTTTATTGGACATTGGGATTTACCCATTGTATTTGAGCATGCTCGTTTTGGGCAATCCTATCGATATAAAAGCCAAGGCTATTCTGGCGCCTAATGGTATTGATCAATTCTGCAGTGTGATAGCGAGTTTTCCTAACAACACTCAAGCTGTCATGGAATCTTCCTTCATATCCAATACGCCTACTGAGGCTTTTATCTACGGCTCCAAAGGGTACATCAAGATGCATCGCAAATTCCATCAGACTGAAAAGCTGGAATTACATCTCTATGAAAACGAAACTACTCAAATATTTGAGCTACCCATCAAAGGAAACGGCTACGTCCATGAGATTGAACATGTGCATGAGCGTTTACAGGCAAACGCAACCCAGTCAGATTTGCTGCCACTGGAAATGAGCCTACAACTCACTCGCCATCTGGATCGCATCAAAGAATTGATAGGATTGCATTACACATGAAAACGTCCTGACATCATAGACATCAGGACGTTTTGATAAGAAATTCAGAATCTAGATCGCGATTCGTAGTGTAGTGTTTTCAGTAACCTCAAATTTGGCTTCTGCCCAGGTTGGTGGTCCATAACTCATCACATTATTGCTCACACCATAAGATTCTTTAGGCATTCCGTTTACTTCAAAGTCCATTTGTTTGTTACCGTTAAGATCTTGCAACACGATGATGGCATATTCTCCTTTTGGTACATTTTCAAAAGTAACTGTAGCGACGCCGTCTTTTATCGAGCTGCTTGCTGCCATTAATGGTGCGGCTTTCATAAACTGGTCTTTGGTACTCAAAGAGAAAATCATCTCGCCGTTGTCATTGCGAGCATTGTCTACATTTACCGTGATGGTGTAGGTTTCTACTGTTGATGGTGGTGTTTGCGCTTTCGCGAAAGCGGAAATAAGAATAAGAACTAAGGTGGTCATAAGCGTTTTCATATGTGGTGTTTTAGATTGTTTGATGATTCAAATATGCGCCGACATCGCGCATTTCAAAACTTGTTCCTACCCAACTGTCATTTTTACATCCTGAATTGTAACTTTTACCTGAAAACCAGAAAACCAGAAAACCAGCCACCATTTTGTTCGTATGTTGATGGGATACCTTTTATGAAAACAGCCAGCATTACCATTTTATTCATCGCATTTTTAGTTTTGAGCATCTTCTCCAAAGCAAGTGCGCAAGGCCTTGTGGATGGATTTTACAACGGCGCTGGCAAGTTGACCGCGGTTTTAGGTGCTGGTTATGAAGACAACCCAACCTATCTGGCCGGTAAAAATGAATTGGATCTGGAAAAATCATTTTTGAATGTCAATACGTTTCTTGCCTATGGATTGACAGATCGATGGGAATTGAATCTGGCAGCGGCCTACGTTAAAAGCGATCAAGAAGCTGGATTGCAGGATGCCCGATTCATCACCAAATTCAAGGCATTTGAACACAAAACCGATCAATACCAACTATCTACCACCATCGCTGGTGGAATCGCTTTTCCTTTAACCGATTATGAAACCGAAGGTCTCAATGCCATAGGCCAGCGAGCCACTAGATTTCCTTTGCGAGCATTACTTCATTTTCAAAAAGCGGATGGCTGGTTTGCCACTGCTCAGGCTGGCTATACTCCAACATTAAATCCTACACCAGATTCCAATACAGCAAGCCTAAAATTAGGAGTCGCAAAATCCAGCTATTACATCGATGCTTTCATCGATTATCAAAATTCGCTAAATGGTAGAGACTATCGTGGTTTTCCACAGCCCAATAACTTTAGGGAACTTGAAGTGGATTTCTTAAGAGCTGGCGTTACTTTTTATAAACCATTTGGTTCTCGAGCTGGTGCCTTCATTAACACCGCTTATACCTTCAATGGTAGAAATGTAGGTTTAGGACCTGCGATCAATATTGGACTGGTTTATAAAACGTCCTTATAAACTGTTCTTGATTTTAAGCAGTTCTGCTTTGACAAACTCTAGTTTCTTGATGATTTCCAGATGGCTTAGATCTTCCTTATGGGTTTTCATGTAATCACGAGCACCTTCCAACGTGAAACCGCGTTCCTTCACCAGATGGTAAATAGTTTGCAGATTCTTTACGTCAGCTTGTGAGAATTTGCGATTGCCACGTGCATTCTTTTTGGGCTGTAGAATATCAAATTCCTTTTCCCAAAACCGAATCAATGACGGGTTGACATCAAAAGCCTTAGTCACCTCGCCCATGGTGTAGTACAGCTTCTCTGGTAGATCAACATGCATTAGTCCAAAGAAATGTTTTCCTGTTGCGATTTCTTAAGCAGTTCATTGAACTCTTCTGGAGTAAGGGAACCGTAATAGAAGTTGATAGGATTGATGCGTTCATTATCCTTAAACACCTCATAATGTAAGTGCGGTGCCTGGGAACGACCTGTAGAACCTACATAACCTATGATGTCGCCACGCTTAACCTTCTGCCCTACTTTGACATTGTAAGGATTGCGCTGTCGCAAATGCGCATAAAGGGAAACATATCCATAACCGTGATCAATGCGTATGTGATTACCATAACCAGCACTATTGGCATCTGCCCGCTCAACGACACCATCACCACTGGCAAAAACAGGTGTACCGCGTGGTGCAGTAAAATCCATACCATAGTGAAATTTTCTGGTCTTGTTAAAAGGATCGGTACGATAACCGTAACCACTGGCCATACGCGTCAAATCCTGGTTACGCACTGGCTGGATCGCTGGAATACTAGCAAGTAATTTCTCTTTGTCTTTAGCGAGTACGGCGATTTCATCCAAAGACTTGCTTTGGATCGCGGTACGTTTTTTAAGCTTGTCGATGGATTCCTTAAGCGCGATAACTTTATCGCTGTTGGAATATCCTTCATAATTCTTATAGCGATTCACTCCACCAAAACCGGCCTGACGCTGCTCTTCAGTAATTGGGTTAGCATCAAAATAAATGCGGTAGATGCTGTTGTCGCGTTCCTCGACTTCTTCAATAACGGCAGTAAGTTGGGCGATTTCTTCTTCCATACTTTCCATTTGCATCTCTACAAATTTCTTGTCACGCTTAGCGCTGCGCAGCTCTGGAGAATCGTACACCTTACCGGCATATAAATAAAGAAGAAAGCCTACTAGACAGCTGGAAAAGATAAAAAGAGCCACATTACCAAAGATTTTGCGCTTGCGACGCTCTACTTTTTGGTAAGAAAGTGTTTCTTGATCGTAGTAGTACTTAACCTTTGCCATACGTTATAAAGTGCTATTTTTGCCGTGTTTTCTGCTACTTAAACAAGACGCAGAAGGACTGATTTTGTTACGCTTTCGCGAAAGCGAACTCACCTTCAATCCCATAAACAACGAGGACAAAAGTAAGAAATTGTAATTAACCGCAGGACAGACGCCATAATGAAGTCACAACAGATACGACAAACATTCCTAGATTTTTTCAAAAACAAGCAACACGAGATTGTGGTCAGTGCGCCCATGGTCATCAAGAATGACCCAACGCTCATGTTTACCAATGCTGGGATGAACCAGTTCAAGGAATATTTTCTAGGTATATCAGATCCCAAAAACAATAGGGTGACAGATACCCAAAAGTGCCTGCGCGTGAGTGGTAAGCATAACGACCTGGAAGAAGTTGGTGTGGATACCTATCACCACACCATGTTTGAGATGTTGGGGAACTGGAGTTTTGGCGATTATTTTAAAAAAGAAGCGATTGCCTATGCTTGGGAACTTTTAGTAGACGTTTACGGCATCGATAAAGATTGCCTGTACGTGACCATTTTTGAAGGTGACGCCTCAGAAAATCTGGAACGCGATACAGAGGCCTATGATTTCTGGGCAGAACTTATTGATAAAGACCGCATTCTAAACGGTAACAAGAAGGACAACTTCTGGGAAATGGGAGATCAAGGCCCATGTGGTCCTTGTTCTGAAATTCATGTGGACATACGTAGTGATGCCGAAAAGGCAAAAGTGGATGGCGCCTCGCTGGTCAATGCAGACCATCCACAAGTAGTGGAAATATGGAACCTAGTTTTCATGCAATACAACCGCATGGCAGATGGTTCCCTTAAAAACCTACCGGCGCAACACGTGGATACGGGAATGGGCTTTGAGCGACTGGCCATGGTATTGCAAAACAAGCAATCCAATTATGATACAGACGTGTTCCAACCGCTCATTAACGAGATTGAAACCATCACGGGCCATTCTTATGGCAAAACCGAGCAGGAAGATATCGCCATACGTGTCATTGCAGACCATGTGCGTGCCGTCTCTTTCTCTATTGCAGACGGTCAATTGCCGTCCAATACCGGTGCAGGTTATGTGATACGCAGGATCTTGAGACGTGCGATACGTTACGGATTTACCTATCTTGATAAAAAGGAGCCTTTTATTTTTAAACTGGCGACCACGCTGGCTCATCAAATGGGCGATGCTTTTCCAGAATTGAAGGCACAGCAAGATTTGATCATTAATGTCATAAAAGAGGAAGAACAATCGTTCTTGAGAACATTGGATCAAGGACTCATATTGTTGGATTCTATGATCGCTTCCGCGAAAGCGAACTCTCAAAATACGATTGAAGGATCCAAAGCTTTTGAGCTTTACGACACCTTTGGCTTTCCTATAGATTTGACCGCTCTTATCCTGCGTGAAAAAGGAATGGAGCTTGACGAAAAAGGTTTTGACAAGGCCATGCAGGAACAAAAAGATCGTTCTCGCGCCGCCAGTGCCACATCTGCTACAGATTGGACTGAACTAAGACCTGACGACACTCAAGAATTTATAGGTTACGATCGCCTGGAGGCAGACGTCTTTATCTCTAAATACAGAAAAGTCACCTCTAAAAAGGATGGTGATCAATATCAGCTAGTGTTTAATATGACACCATTTTATGGAGAAAGCGGTGGACAGACTGGCGATAAGGGTTACCTACAAAGTGCTGATGGTGATACTGTTTACATTGTTGATACTAAAAAGGAAAACGGACAAACCGTACATATCACAAAAAACCTACCTAAGGAAGTAAAGGAACGCCACAAAGCTGTGGTAGATGCGCGACAACGTCAGCGTAGTGCTGCAAACCATACGGCGACTCACCTATTGCATCAAGCCTTACGCAAGATTTTGGGAACTCATGTAGAACAGAAAGGATCCATGGTGCGCAGTGCGTCCTTGCGATTTGACTTTTCACATTTTGCTAAAATGACTCCTGAGGAAATTGATCAGGTGGAACAATTTGTCAACGCTCGTATCGCAGAACACCTTGAACTGGAAGAAAACCGAAATAACACTTATGAAGCTGCCATTCAAGATGGTGCGATAGGATTGTTTGGTGAAAAGTATGGTGATATAGTGCGCACCATTAAGTTTGGTGCCAGCCATGAACTTTGTGGCGGTACACATGTGCAAAACACGGCAGATGTTTGGCACTTTAAAATCAAAAGTGAAAGCGCCGTTGCCGCAGGTATACGTCGTATCGAGGCAATTACTGGCGATGCCGTTTTAAAATACTTTGAGGAGCAGGATGAAACCCTGGAAGAGATCAAAAGCATTTTAAAATCTACGGCTCAAAATCCGGCAGAATCCGTACAAGCATTGCAAGTTGAAAATGCAGCTCTTAAAAAAGAAATCGAGCAGTTGCTCAAGGCAAAAGCTGGAAACCTAAAAGGTGATTTGATCGCTTCAGCTCAAGAGGTCAACGGTGTGAATTTCATTGCCGCTGCCACCGATCTTGATACTAAATCCATCAAAGACCTGGCATTTGAAATCGAGCGCGAGATGGAGAATTTATTTATGATCTTGGGATCCAATGCTGACGATAAAGCCACACTTACCGTCATTATTAGTAAGAATCTGGTAGAAGACAAGAAGTTTAATGCTGGTCAGATCGTTCGCGAACTGGGCAAGCATATTCAAGGCGGCGGCGGTGGACAGCCACATTTTGCCACAGCTGGCGGAAAGAATCCGCAAGGGATTGATAAGGCATTGGAAGCAGCTAAGGATTATTTATAAAATTGCATTGTGCAAAACGATCCATTCATAGAAGCGGAAGAGCAGCAGGAAACCAGCCTTGTTTACAAGGGATTTGGCCCGCGATTGGGTGCATATTTGCTGGACATGTTGTTTCTGGTTGTTCCCATTGGCGCTTTAAATGTCTATAATCTCATTTATCTGCGCAGCTTCTGGTTGTATGTATTGGTAAGTCTTATTGCCATGGCTTACAAACCTGTATTGGAAGGTTTGTATGGAGCCACTTGGGGAAAGATGATTGTATACATTAAGGTAGTCGCTTATGATGGTGGTAAAATCAATACTGCTCAAGCGATTTTGCGCAGCATTTTCACCATAAGCCAGACGCTCTTTATGTTGCCTGTTTACTACTTCATGTTTAACGACAGCTATTTGCTAGAGATAGAAAATTACTTTGAATTTAGCAGCGCCATGTCTGAGCGTTATCCGTTGATCAATGTCATTTCAGGGGTTTCTGCATTGATCACGTTTGCAGAGATAATCGCATTACTGATGGATCAACCCTACTGGAGAGCGATTCATGATCGTATTGCCAAGACGTATGTGGTGGAGTCTGAATAATATAAGGTGATTGAACAAAATAAGTTAAAATTTGATGGATGCTAGCAGGTGGATTTATACAGCATATGATCACGGCGATGAAAAACAACGCCAGACGTCGTAAGACCAGCGATACATCCATGGCAGGAACACAGGCTGGAGCACTTTATAATAACGATACCAGTAAAACACCTCAACACACACCAGAACAGATTGCAGCGGCTAAAGCGGCCTTTCAAATCAAGGCACAAAAAGAAAAGCGCCGCCGACTGAAAGTTCTGTTGATTACTATTCTAGGTGCACCGTTGTTAGGTTACCTGCTGTTTAAATTAATGACCTACCTCATCAATTAGTTTAGAATTACCATAACATCGACTGGCAGTCGTTTGATTACATTTGGTATTCTATGAAATTCACCACACATTTTGAGATTGAGACGATCAAAAAACCGCTGGATCATCATGGCAGCGTGGTGCTCATGGGCAGTTGCTTTTCCCAAAACATAGGCGACAAGCTTTCCTACTGTGGTTTTGAAGCGTTGGTCAACCCTTTTGGGGTCATATTTAATCCATATAGTTTGATGCTGTTGATGGAGAAATCCATTGATGAGGATTTCACTATGGACGACGTGAGTGGCAATTTCAGCTACCTCGCACATTCAGATCTGAATGCAGCAAATGCAAGTGAAGTTTTGATACAATTACAAGATGCCGGCCAGGTTCTCAAAAAGCGTTTAGAAAAAGCTTCTCATGTCATCATAACTTTGGGAACAGCCTGGATCTACGAACTTCAAAAAACTGGACAGATCGTGGCCAATTGCCACCAGCAACCGCAAAAGTTATTTAGCAAGAGGTTGTTGAGCAGACATGAGATGGAAGAGGCCTTACGGCGTATCGAGTCACTCATCAAGAAAGTCAATCCTGCAACGCAATTGATATACACCTTATCGCCCGTACGTCATACTAAGGATGGAATGGTAGAAAATGCCCGCAGCAAGGCGCGACTTCATGAAGCCATCCAGCAATCCTGCGACGGTCGTGTTCCTTACTACTTTCCAGCCTATGAAATCCTGATGGACGAGCTGCGCGATTACCGTTTTTATGCCAGTGACATGATACATCCTAATGCGACCGCTGTGGATTATGTGTGGTTACGCTTTCGCGAAAGCGTACTTCACCAAAACACGGTGAACGCTATAAAAACCATTGAAAAACACCAAAAGTTAGCCGGCCACAAACCCAAAGACATCGAGGCGCATGCCTTACAAGTGGAGCAATCACGCCAGCAGCTACTTTCACAATTTCCCTATCTACAACTATGAATAGCAGACTTAAAAATATCTTTATAGGTGTTGCCATCACGATCATTATTGTGCTGATGTACAGCTATTATAGCAGCCGCAATGACGAGCGCGAACGCCTTATTGCCCAAACCGCTTTGATTGAGAAACAGGTGCGCAACGTGAGCAAGCTTGTAGTGACTGAGGCTACTTATGCCAAGGTGTATACCTATGAGAATACAAAGGTTTTTGGTTGGGATTTTTTCAGTAGCCAGAAACGAGCGCTGGTCATTTCAAACGCAAAAGTTCAAATCGCGTATGACTTGAAAAAGATGAATTTCCAGATTGATGAGAATGCCAAAACGATTAGGATTCTTAACATTCCACCACCAGAGATTAAGATCGACCCTGATCTCACCTATTATAATCTGGATAATGGACTCACCAACAGATTTGAAGCACGGGATTTTAATAAAATCAAAACGCAGATTACCAAAGACCTAAAAAGCAAGGTAAGTAAGAGTGAAGTTGTAGGCAATGCCCAGAATAGACTGCTTAGTGAGTTATCACAAATCTATGTCCTGACAGAAAGCTTCGGCTGGACACTGGAATATGACGGCTCTACCATCAACAGCGATAGCGACTGGAGTGACCTGATGGATTAGGGCAAATGCCTTATGGATTTTCATTGGTCTTAGGGATATTTTAGTCGCATGAAATTAGGAGTGCTGCAACCATTGCTCAAGATCAATGAGCGAACGACCCATATCTATCTTTCCAGCCTTTTTGTGCTGCTGTTGTACTTTTTAGGATCTGTAAATGCCATCACGGTGATCTTTTCCTATTTCTTGGAGACCATCGTGATAGGTGTCATTAATGTATTCAAGATTCTTTTATCGCGTAAAAAAGATGAAAAGGAACTTAATGGCAAATTCTTTCTCGCGGCATTCTTTACCGTCCATTATGGAATGTTTGTAGCGATACAATCCATGTTTGCCTTTACCTATCTGGAAATTTCAGATCCCAACTGGACCAGTAGTGGTTTTGAATTGGTTGATAATTATGCCCGTGTGCTTGCGATGGACAATATAGGTTGGATTCTGGGTACGATCATTTTAAATAACCTTTGGGTATTTTATAAAAATTACCTGCAGAATGGGCGATATCTGGAAGTTAGTGGACTAGAACTGATGTTTGCGCCGTACGTCAGGATATTTGTGCAACAGTTTGTGGTAATCCTATCTGGATTTTTTATCAGCTTTGGAGCGCAGCATGCGGCCGTGGTTTTATTGATAGGCTTGCGCACCTTTATTGATGTGATGATAGTAGAGATACGAGATGGCACTCCTTTTATGGAGTATCTGGTCAAGAAAAACAACACCAATAAAATAAGCGACGAAGAATTTAGGAAGTACGTCAAAAACCTTTCTGAATAGTTAGGTGCGATCTTCTGTAAAAAGTAAATCCCTCAAGAACGAGTTCTCGAGGGATTTGCCATCATTAACCAAAACTAACTACTAAAATCTTTTGCGGAATCTATCTGCCTCTAGTGCGGTATTCCTGCAATATCTTTTTTCTAAATTCATATTCAGCCTTTTTGAGTTGTAAAAATCTTTTTGGGCCTATGATTTTGATAATCTTTCTGTTGCGCGCTTCAAAATTAGATTCGTTGAGTGCTGCTTCAATATCAAACATGCCATCCACAAAATTTTGCGCTTGATCTAAGGACATGGTATTGAAATTATTAGCCATGTCGTACATCAACTTCTTCTTTTTGATCTTCAAGTCGTTACGTTCCTCCTTGATATCGTTAAAGATCGGCCAGAATTTCTGTGCCTCTTCTGAGGTGAGTTCAAGTTCCTGAGTCAGGAATGCCACTTCCATGGCTTCAATCTTATCTGTGGCACTACGCACCTCTTGATAGCTGGTACGCACTACTTGTGCCATTGAACTGACAGATGCCATTAGGGCTATGGTAAATACAGTTATCGTTTTCATTCTTCCAACATTTGGTTCATATCTACCTCATCTGCAAGGTAGTTTAGCAATTCATCATTATTAATAGAGGTTTCAAAGTTTGCGGTATCAAGAATGTCAGTATCTGAATATAAGATGTTGATCGCATCATGATCAGATATAAAGTCTGTTTCAGCTAAATAAAGAGCTATCTCTTCATTTTCCAAATCTTGAATGGTCAGTGCATTTTGAGGCCAGAATCCATCTATAGCAAGTACAGCAACAAATATGGCGGCAACGGCAATCATTGGGATCACCCATGATGGGTAATCTCTTTCCAGCTTGACTACTGGTTTATCGACAGTTGCTTCCAGTACTCGTTTTTCCAGTTGCTCAAAATAGTGATCTGGTGTGGTAAATGGTAGTTCCTTAACTTTTATAGAATGCTCACTTTGTGCTACTGTGTTCATCACACGATCTTCGAGACCATCAAAATAACCTATAGGCACTTCAAAACCATTCGCATTGACCGCAGCTGCATCCTGATCAGAACGCACGGCATTCATAATACGATCCTCCAAGCCGTCAAAATAACCAGAAGGCACAGAAAATTGAGAATCCTCACGCTCTTGCGCAGGTTTCACGTTATCGCACAACCGATCTATGTTCGCCTTAAAGTATCCTTGCGGGACTTTAAAACCTAAATCGTTATGTGTGTTCTTCTTTTTCATGTTTCTATGACACCAATTATGGCGATTAGTTTAATCTCCCTTAAGGTAAGACTCTATCTTTTTTGCTGCAATATGATAGCTTGATTTTACAGCACCTTCACTAAGTTCCAAAATTTCGGCGATATCCTTAAACTTGATCTCGTCGTAGTACCTCATGTTAAAAATCTCTCGCTGGCGATCTGGTAATCGTACCAGTGCTTTTTGAAGTTGCATTTGTATATCATCACCCGTGAAATACACATCTGCTTCCAGTTGCTGTACTAGGTAATCTTGCATTTCGGCACTGTTGATCTGGACGATTTTAGATTTGCGTTTGAGAAAGGTCATACTTTCATTGTATGCAATTCTAAACATCCAGGTACTCAATTTACTATCACCTTTAAAATTAGGCAAGCCTCTAAAGATCTTGATAAAGACATTTTGCAGCACATCATCTGCGTCCTCGTGGTTGAGCAGGATCTTACGTATTTGCCAGTAAAGGTTTTGCTGATGTTCTTTCACAAGCATGCGAAAACCTTTGTCCAGTGACTTAGGGTTTGCAATGAGATCAAGAATTTCGCGGTCGGTTGTTTGGCTCATTCAATAGTTCTGACTCTTAAAAATAATAAAGGTTTAATGTTTTTCTACTCGTTGACAAAAATCAAATGGAGTCTTTTTAAATTTAAGGAGTTCGATTCATTTCAATGTAGCCAGTAATAAGAGATTTCTATAAATCATCTTCGTCTTCTTCTGTAAATAATTTACCCACCACCTTTTCATGCAAATTCTGAAATACAATAAAGAGCATGGGCACGAATATGATCAATAATAGTGTTCCCACAAATAAGCCTCCTGCAGCACCGGTTCCTATGGAACGGTTACCTTTAGCGCCTACTCCAGAGGCGATAATTAAGGGAACCATACCTGCAATAAAAGCGATCGAGGTCATCAAGACTGGCCTTAATCGTTCCTTAGCTGCTTGGATCGCAGCATCTTTTATGGATTCTCCATCCCTACGTTTTTGTTGACCGAACTCTACTATCAGAATCGCATTTTTTGCCAGCAAACCAACAAGCATGATCAAGGCGATCCTGAAATAAATGTTGTTTTCCAATCCGAATAGGTACGTAAATAGGTAGGAACCTAAAACACCCAGCGGCAAAGAAAGAATTACCGCCAATGGGATGATGTAGCTTTTGTATTGAACGGCCAAGAAAAAGTACATAAAAACCAAGCTAAGTACTAGAATCACTTGCAATTGACCTTCTGCCTCGATCTCTTCTCTAGTCAAACCATTAAAACCTAATTTATAGCCGCGTTTCAAACTCTGGGCTTCTTCTTTGATGGTAGCAATTGCATCACCGGTACTGTAACCTTCCTGAATGGATCCATTAACACCTATAGCATTGAACAGATTGAATCTATTTATGGACTGAGCACCGTTGATCTCTTTTAGGGTGAAAAACTCTGTTATGGGCGCCATTTCTCCTTTATCATTGCGAACAAAAATCTTTTTAAAATCCTCTTTGGTTCTACGGTACTCTGGTAAGGCCTGTACATACACTTTATACTGCTTTCCAAACTTGCTAAAGTTTGAGGCATAAATTCCACCTATATAACCTTGTAAAGATCCTAATATCGTATTTGCATCAATTCCTGCGGCTTTGATTTTAGCTAAGTCCAATTCAATTTGATATTGAGGAAATTCATTGCTAAACGTGGCTCTCGCCATAGCAATCTCGGGTCGTTGATTAAGGCGTGCGGTAAGGTTTTTTGTTTCTTGATTGAGATCGTCCAAAGATGCATCGCTTTCACTTAAAACATTGAACGAAAAACCTCCAGAACCACTATAACCAGGCACCTGCGCTGGCTGGAAAAAGGTCATTTGCGCATCTGGAAATGCAGCGGCAACCCCATTGAGCTGTTTAATAATCGAATTGATGGATAAGGAGTCCGCATCTCTTTCACTCCATTTCTCTAAAGGTAGATAGGCCAATGCATAAGAACCTCCAGTACCATTAAAAAAATTGGATCCTGTAGAAAACGATATTGACTCAATGCCTTCGATGTTTTTAGCTTGCTCACTAAAATCTGCCATGATCTGATAGGTTCTATCCATGGAAGCTCCATCTGGTAAAGTCACGTTTGCAAATACCACTCCTTTATCTTCAGTTGGCACAAAACCTTTAGGAATGTTATTATTGATAAAAAAGATAGCTCCCAAGGCAACGGCAAGTACAATGCCTGTAATTACAAGTTTACTGCTTAGACTATTCAAAACGCTCTCGTAACGATCCTTGAGCTGGTCAAACTTCTGATTAAAGCCATTAAAAAATCGCCTTAAAAAGTTTTTGTTTTCTTCTTCGTCGTCTTCAGGTTTTAGGATTAAAGCACTTAATGCTGGACTCAACGTGAGTGCGTTTATAGAAGATATTACAATAGAAATAATCAACGTGACTCCAAATTGCTCAAAAAAGATCCCAGTCGGACCTGTCAAAAAAGTTACCGGAATAAACACTGCCGCCATCACAAGGGTCGTCGCGATGATTGCACCTGATATTTCCTTCATCGCATCTATACTGGCCTTTCTAGCGCTTTTTTCACCGTTTTCCATTTTGGACTTGACAGCTTCTGTCACGACAATGGCGTCGTCAACAACGATTCCTATGGCAAGAATCAGCGCGAATAATGTTAGTAGGTTCAAGGAATAGCCCAACAAATTCAAGAAGAAAAACGTTCCAACTACAGATACAGGTACCGCAATAGCTGGGATTATAGTGGTACGTATATCTTGTAGAAAAACAAAAACAACGACAAAAACCAGCGCAAAAGCAATCAAAAACGTGTTTATCAAATTATCGATGGACGCTTCTAAAAAATCATTGATATTGTAATCAATGATATAATCCATTCCTTTCGGGAAGTCTGCCGCTAGTTGCTCTAGTTCTACTTCAAGGTCTTGAATCACCTTTTGTGCATTGGATCCAGGCGATTGGAAAATCCCTAAACCTACAGACCGTTCACCGTTAGTTTCTGAAATCGAAGTATAGCTAAAAGCATCCAGCTCAATATCTGCCACTTGCTTAAGTGTCAAATACTGATTATTGTCGATGGCTTTCAGTACAATATTTTCGTATTCTTCGATCGAACTGAATCGGCCTTGATACTGCAGCGCATATTCAAATGCAGAACCTGAATTTTGTCCCAAGGTTCCTGGTGCCGCCTCCACGCTTTGCTCGTTTAATGCGGCGAGAACGTCAGATGGTTGCAAGCCATAGGCCGCGAGTTTATCTGGTTTGATCCAGATGCGCATAGTGTATGCCTTACCACTGCCAGATGAGACTTGTGCTACACCTTCAATTCTTTGAAGAACTGGAACCACTTTGATGTCAATATAATTCTGCACAAAAATCTCATCAAAATCATCTGTCGTACTTCTGAAGGATAAATACATCAACGAGCTATTCTGCTTCTTTTGAGTGACAATACCGCTGTTGATGACCTCTGCAGGAAGTAATGGATTCGCTCGTGCCACACGGTTTTGAACGTTTACCGCAGCAATATCAGGATCGGTTCCTTGTTTGAAGAAAATGGTAATAGTGGCATTACCACTGTTACTCGCCGTTGAAGTGATATAATCGATGCCTTGTACACCATTGATTTCCTGCTCGAGTGGCACTACAACGCTTTCTAGAATAGTCTGTGCACCTGCACCTGGAAATGTTGCCGTTACCTCAACTGTTGGCGGCGCGATCTGCGGATATTGGGTCACCGGCAGATTATTAAAGCCCAGTATTCCCAAAATCACCACCACAATAGAAATCACGGTAGATAAAACTGGATTATCGATAAATATTTTGAGGAACTTATTCATTCCTAAAGGTGTTTTTCACATTCCCCAAAACACTATCCAAAGCAATAAGCCTAGGCTTGATCTTACTGCTATCCTGCACTTTTCCAAGTCCTTTGGCTAGTATAGTATCACCTACCTTAATACCTGAATTGACAATCACCACATTCCCAACTCGCTTTTCTATATCTACAAGCGTATTATAAATAGTATCCTTATTGGCCAGCTTAAAAAGATAGGTAAGCGTTTGTTGTTTATATGTGGATTCCGCAGGTACCACAACAACGTCATTGTAGGCAATAGGAATTTTCATCAAACCGCTATATCCATTGAGCAACACGCCATCTGGATTGGGAAAAATCGCTCTGAACGTGATGCTTCCTGTAGAACTGTTGATCGTACCCGTTGTGGTTTGGATCCTTCCTTTTTGTTTATAGTTGTTACCGTTGGATAATTCAAAAACCACTTCTGGAAAGTTTGCTATTTTCTCTTGAAGTGTGGTTCCTTTAGTTTCCTTTAAAAACGAGACATAATCTTTCTCATCCATGGAAAAGTACACAAACACACTATCGTTCTGGCTTACGGTGGTCAACGCCATGGCATCCCTTGGTCCCACAAGAGAACCTAGCCTATAAGGTAATGAATTGATACGACCGGTTACTGGACTCATGATGGTCTTGTAATTTGACATGCGCTGTGCACTGCGGTACACGTTTTCACTTTCCTTCAATCTTGAGTTTGCCTGTTCCAGACCAGCTTCGGCTTTCTTTAATTCCACGTCACTGATGATACCGTCTTTTACCAGTGGTATGAGTTTATCCACATCGACCTGTGCGTTGTATCGATCCGCTCGGGCAATGCCTATAGCATCACGCGCAGCTTGAGCTTCGGCTTGCAAGGGTTCTGCTTCCAGTTCAAACAGCAGGTCACCTTTTTGCACATATGCGCCTTCATCCACGTAGATTTTTTCAATAAACCCTTGAATTTTAGGTCTTATCTCGATGTTCTTGACACCTTCCACATTAGCGGGAAATATCGTGGTGTCATTTACGGTTCTTTTTTCTACTTTGAGAACGGGTAACTGCGGTATTCTTTGCTCCTTTTGCTCTTCAGAACATGAGCAGCAAAGCGCCAATGTAATCAGGCAGGACAATATGATGTGATAGGTCTTCATAATATATAGCTTCCCAGAATATCGCTGGGGTTTAAAGTTGTTTGGATGACTGTGCTTGCCGTATTAAATGGCTTCGGTTGCGTCATTAACCCACTTATTTCAATTTATATTTCAAATCATGAACTCTATTAAAGCGATGAGGTGTGTTTGAAGTTCGCTTTCGCGAAAGCGTAACTTCATTCATTCTTCTTCTCTTCATTAGACAACATGGTACTTGCAGGCTCAACCTTCTTATTCCAGCCACCACCCAAAGCGCGGTACAACTCTACAGTAGCGTTAAGCTGATTGAGTTTTAGGTTTACCAATTCAATCTGGGCATTCAATCTGTTAGAATCTGCGATGAGCACCTCTAGATAACTGGAAAGACCGCTTTGATAAAGCCGGAAGGAATAGTCTGTCGCATTGTCGAGAAATTCCACTTGCTCCTGTCGCACCTTGTATTGTTCTGTAAGCGAGTTTTGGGTAAACCACGCATCATTCACCTCTTGATAGGCCGTCAACAAGGTCTGTTTGAACTCCAGTAATGAGGTCTGTTGATTTATTTGAGCTACTTCAAAATTGGTCCTGATCCTTCTATTATTTAAAATGGGCTGTGCCAGACCGGCGACGAGTGTATTGAATAATGAAGCGCTACTAATCCAGTCGCTGGCATTTACACTTCTAAATCCAGCAGATGCTCCAATATTCAATTGCGGATAAAAATCTGCTCGTGCTACATTTTCCAGCTCAAAGGCATTGATAAGGTTGAATTCTGCCTGCACCACATCGGGTCGGTTTCTCAATAATTGCGATGGCAATCCTATCTCAATTTCTCTATCCAGAAAGGTACTATCGATCTTACCACGAGAAACCTCTTGCGGGTTTTTCCCTAACAGAACGCTAAAAGCATTTTCGGCAAGCTTGATTTGCAACTCCAGATCCAGTGCGAGCAATTCGGCAATCTTTAATTGTGAACCAGATTGTTGCACGGCCACTTCACGTTCCAGGCCAGCTTTTTTCAGTTTTTGCGTGATGTCAAAACTTCCTTGTCTGGCTTCCACAGCCTGCTGGGCAATTTCCAACTGCTCGTCCAGCGCCATGAGCAAGTAATATTGCGAGGCCACATTTGAAATGATAGAAGTCTTGACCAGTCGCTGTCCAGCCTCGCTCTGTAAATAAGCTGCAGCTGTTGCTCTTTTATTGCTGGTAATGCCACCCCAAAGATCAATTTCCCAATCCAGTGTCCCAGTAAGATCATACTGTTCAATGCGTGAAGGAACATTGCCATTGCTGGACTGGTTTCCTTGACGGGCTTGCTGTCCCTGAAAACTATTATCACTAAAATCTGATGAATTTACTGATGCATCAACATTTAAGGTAGGCAAATAACCAGCTCTTCCTTGCCGATATAATGCCTGCGATCGATACACATTTTGAAGGGCCAGACGCAAGTCATAATTGTTAGTAAGCGCTTCATCAATATATTCTAGTAGTAATGGGTCATTGAAAAATTGCTCATAAGGCACCATAGCCATTGAGGTAGAATCGATTTCCTTAAAGTCCCTATAAACGGTTGGGACGTCCAGTTCTGGTTCTTGGTAATTTTTAGTTACCAGACAAGAATGCGTTAAAAAAGCAATAAGTATGAGTAGTAGAATCTTTTTCAAAAGCAATCTTACCTTTTATATATTGGTTTGCGATCCCAATAATTTGTGACCGGCAATGGATGTTTTGAAAATTAAGGCAGCAAGCCACAATTAAATGATAGGGAAATGTGAAAGTTGCCTCGAGGTAGAAAAGTTTTCACGTAATGACTATTCTGGAAAACATTGAAATTGCTCAAGCTGACGGAACCAGTCGAATAATTGAAGCATCTATAAAGTTCAATTTAACTAGGTCCTGTTAGGCACTATTATTGAAACCCACAACAATGTAATCATTGAGTCAATAAAAGAGTTTAAGATTAAAACTTTTGAGATTTTCTTAGCTTTTATCGCAATGCCTAATGGATACGTCTATAAATTTATTAAATATCTTTGTTACATTGACTGCTATAGAAGTAAAACAATCCATTAAACGTTTTCTTCTAAAGTCAGTAACAGCAAACTCAAATTAAAAAACATGGAAACTACCGAATATAAAAACCCAACGACATATCAGCCTTTGATTGAGGTTACGGACGATACCCGAGCTGCTTTTTATCGTAAGACCTATGGCCACGTGGCTCTTGCTACTTTATTGTTTATCGTTATTGAAACAGTATTGCTACGCATCAATCCGCTAGTGGATCTTATGTTGTCACTTACTCAAGGATGGAAATGGTTACTGGTTTTAGGCGCTTTTATGTTTGCGACCAATTATGCTGAAAAACTGGCGCATACCACACATGATAAAACCAAGCAATATCTAGCGCTTTTCCTATTTGTTCTAGCTGAGGCGATCATTTTTGTGCCCTTATTGGCTATCGCGGTCATGTATAATCAGAATGATAGTTCAGTCTTGAGTCAAGCTGCGATCATGACACTAGCCCTATTTACCGGATTAAGCGCCGTGGTATTGATCACCAAAAAAGACTTTTCATTCCTACGCAGCATTCTTGCGATAGGCTTTTTGATAGCCGTAGGTGCGATCGTTGCTGGGATGATTTTTGGATTTAATCTGGGACTGTTCTTTAGTGCTGGGATGATTGTTTTAGCCGCTGGAACGATCTTATATCAAACTTCGCAATTGGTCCACAAATATTCTACAGATCAATATGTAGGTGCATCACTTGGGCTTTTTGCTTCATTAATGCTATTATTCTGGTACATCTTGAGCATCTTCATGTCAAACGATTAATTTGCCGAAAATCCTAATTCCAAGTGACACGCAGCAGTGGTTGGCGCCTTATGGCTATGCTCTCGTTGGCCTCATACTGCTAGCTGCGATCATTCATCTAATCTTGAGATACCTGCAAAATCGAAACGATTTTCTATGGTATAGACAAGTAGCAAACTGGAGAAGGTTATCGCTTTCGCGAAAGCGAACTCTTCAAGAATTCTCCTTTTATAAAAAACTCTCGCCCAAGTATCAAAAACAGTTTGAACACCGTGTTGCCTGTTTCATAGCTGATAAAATTTTTAAGCATCGTTATGGGAAACCGGTGCAGGATCATCAAAAGGTCACGATAGCCAGTATTGCTGTAATGCTCACCTTCGGTAGGCGTAATTACATGATGGATAATCTGGAGACTATTTTGATTTTTGACACTCCTTTTGAAAGCGCTGCGAACCAAGTTTTACACAAAGGTGAGTTCAATCCCAGAGCAAAAGTACTGGCCTTATCTTGGCCTGATGTGCTGGCGGGAATACAGGTAGAAGACGATAACTTCCATCTAGCGCTGCATGAATTTACTCATGTGATTCATATTGAGAGCGAACGCTCGCAACACATAGATGCCTTGAGATATCATAAATACCATCATCTTTTACTAATGGCATTAAAAGATCGAGAAATACGGAACAGATTGGAGCATTCTCAATTTTTCAGAGACTATGCGTTCACCAATCAGTACGAATTTATGGCAGTACTCACGGAGTATTTCTTTGAGTCGCCAGTAGCTTTCCAGAGTGAATTCCCTTTACTGTTTCAATATATTCAAACAGCGCTTTTATACAAAACCGACTGGCTTACAGGACTGGAATGAAGCTGTTTTGGGCGTTTGAGTCCGCTGGTGTTTAAAGTCAGGTGAGATAAAATTTCCAAGATTGAAGAAGTCTTTACCAAATCCTTAGCCTCCAATCCATAGGTGCGTTCCCCATTACGAATGATAGTCATCGATTGTACGGCACAAATTCTATCGCTAAAATGGCTTCTAAATTCGCTAAAGTATTTGTTTGCAGCGTTTTCAATCAGACTTATTTTGTCCAACAGATCTTGAGAAACCGTTGAAGCTGCAGAAGTTTCAAACCTCAAACATTGATCAACTTGGATAAAACGTTCTAGCGATTTTGAGTTGGTCACATCGAGTTTCAATAAATGAATGAAGTCATTGATGGCAAACACTAATTCACTTAATTCCTGTTTTGAAACGACTCCTGGAAGTTGATGTGGATATTTTGATTTGCTAGCAGAATGTCTTGAACTTTCTACTTTCACATTTAGGTAAGCCAGAAATGAGACTATACCTAGACCTTTAGCATCTTGAACCGAGATCCTACTCTGAGCTAACTGAATTTTTAAGGATAGTAAATTTCTTATCATCTATTGCGATTCAACGGGTCAAAGGTAACCCTACTTACACGATGGAAAAATACCCCATGTAGGGTATTTCTTGCCTCTATTAGAAGTTAAAAGAAACCTTTAAAACTGTTAATTGTGAAGCGCCTAGATTAACGCAAAGATTAAACAAAAGATAAAAAAACTCCCATCGAGAATAATTACCTGATGGGAGCTATAAGTGTCGTAATAAGAAAACTTAATCTCTTATCAACTTTTTATATCTAATTCTCTTAGGAGTTACGTCACCCAATCGCTTTCTCTTGTTTTCTTCATATTCTGTAAAGCTACCTTCAAACGAATAGACCTGAGAGTCACCTTCAAACGCAATAATATGTGTACAAACCCTATCAAGGAACCATCTATCGTGAGATATGATCACCGCACAACCCGCAAAGTTTTCTAGTCCTTCTTCTAGTGCACGTAAGGTATTCACATCCAAATCATTGGTCGGCTCATCGAGAAGCAGCACGTTTCCTTCTTCCTTAAGAGTCATTGCAAGGTGCAGCCTGTTGCGCTCACCACCAGAAAGCGTTGACACTTTCTTATTTTGCTCAGAACCTGAGAAGTTGAAACGACTCAAGTACGCTCTAGAGTTTACCATCTTGCCACCCATCATCACCATATCCTGGCCATCTGCAAAATTCTCCCAGATGGATTTGTCCTGATCTATATTGCTGTGTGTTTGATCTACATAGGCTAGTTTGACCGTTTCGCCCACTTTGAAAGAACCTTTGTCGGGTTCTACCTCATCCATAATCATTTTGAAAATGGTCGTTTTACCAGCACCATTGGGGCCTATGATTCCTACAATACCGTTTTGTGGCAGTACAAAATTAAGATCTTCATACAACAGCTTATCGCCAAATGCCTTACTCACGCCATTAGCCTCGATTACATTAGTTCCCAATCGTGGTCCATTGGGTATGTAGATTTCCAGCTTTTCTTCTTTGGCTTTTTGATCCTCGTTCAAGAGCTTGTCATAGTTATTCAAACGTGCCTTTTGTTTAGTCTGGCGACCTTTGGCTCCTTGACGAACCCAATCCAACTCGCGTTGTAGGGTCTTACGGCGCTTGGACTCTGTTTTTTCTTCTTTGGCAAGACGGTCGCTTTTTTGCTCCAACCAGCTGGAATAGTTTCCTTTCCACGGAATCCCTTCACCACGATCCAGTTCTAGAATCCATCCCGCAACATTATCAAGGAAATATCTATCGTGAGTTACAGCGATAACGGTTCCCTTATATTGAGCAAGGTGTTGTTCCAACCATAAAACAGATTCTGCATCCAGGTGGTTGGTAGGCTCATCCAGCAATAGAATTTCTGGTTCTTGTAGCAATAATCGACATAAAGCCACGCGACGCTTTTCACCACCAGAAAGATTCTTGATGCTCGCATCACCTGGCGGCGTGCGCAGTGCATCCATCGCGATTTCAAGTTTAGTGTCCAATTCCCAGGCATTAACGGCATCAATCTTATCTTGCAATTCTGCCTGACGGTTCATCAACTTCTCCATCTTGTCTGCATCAGAGTAGTTCTCTTCCAGGCCAAAATCGTCGTTAATTTTATTGTATTCGTCCAGAATCGCAACCGTTTCGGCGACGCCTTCCTTGACGATTTCCATAACCGTTTTGGACTCGTCTAGTTCTGGTTCCTGCTCTAGGTAACCTACACGGTATCCTGGTAAGAAATTGATATCTCCGTGGTAGTTTTTTTCTTTCCCTGCAATGATCTTCAACAGCGTGGATTTACCAGAACCATTGAGACCTAAAATCCCGATTTTTGCGCCGTAGAAAAAGCTTAGGTAGATGTTTTTAAGCACCTGTTTACCGGTACTTTGGTAGGTCTTTGAAAGACCTGACATGGAGAATATTACTTGTTTATCGTCACTCATTGTAATGAAGTTTTTTCTTTAAAAATGGTATGTAATTGTTCTAGGGATTGATCTGTGTACCGCTTTCGCGAAAGCTTAATATCCTCCAACCCTTCAACTCGTATTAATAATCCCAGATCTTGAAGGCGTACTTGCTTGACATCAGCAAACAGAAATCCTATGGTTTTGTGTCCCAGCAGTTTCATGGTCACACTTTTAGAACCATAAGAAACTGCATTTGAAGTCGTAAAACTATCCATGCTCAAATAAGCAAAAAGTGTGATAGCCAAACCGGCAGCGATATAGGCGTAAACAACCGGTGCATCCAGAAACCAACATAAAAACGCAATGATAAATAAGGCAGTAGCAGCATAAGTAATGCTCAAATACTTCTTACTGTTCAGGTTTTTGATTTTGATTTCCCGTTTCATTTAAACGCGACCCTTCAATGCATTGAATACCCAAGCGATCGCAAAAAATCCTATACCTACTGCGGCAAAACCATATCCTGCCACTTCTCTATATCTAAAAGCGCCCAGTGCAATAAGTCCAACACCTATAATGATCATGATTAGGGTTGCCCATCCTAGAACTCCGTTCTTATTCATTGCCATATCTAATGTTTTTTAAATAATGCGGACTGCAAATATACACTCCTATTGATCCTGTTTACTGGCTTTTTTTGAACCGCGATACATTTCATATTTAACCAGTCGCGCTTCCAATTTACCATTAAAAAGCTTGATCCTGCGCGATGCTTTCAAGCCTACGTGTTTCAAGGCTTCCAAATTACCAGTAATCATCCATGCCGTGCTGCCCGCATACCTGCTTTTCAAGGTATCACCTATTTCTTTATAGAACGCCTCCATATCAATCTCTAACCGCTCATCATATGGTGGATTGAACAATAAAAAAGCCTGAGCACTTTGTGAATCCCTAAAAAAGTCTCCTTTCTCGACGCTTACAAAGTCTTGAAGGTTGGCATTCTTGACATTTTCAATGGCCTTTTCTACCGTGTAGCCATCAGCATCGCGAGCGATGATTTTACCGTCAAAGCCACGCATCTTTTTCAAACAGCTGGCTTGAATATTTTCAAACAATTGATTGTCATAATCTGGCCATTTTTCAAAACCAAATTCCTTTCTATTGATATTGGGCGCGATGTTAGCACCTATCATTGCCGCTTCTATAGCTATCGTTCCGCTACCACACATGGGATCAATAAAAGTCGAGCGCTGGTCCCAATTACTAAGCAGAATTATTCCAGCAGCGAGCACCTCATTGATCGGCGCCACATTAGTCTGGTCGCGGTAACCTCTTTTATATAATGGATCTCCACTCGTGTCTAGCGATACATCAACCGTTTGGTCGTTGATATGGACAGAGATGCGCAAGTCTGGATGCTTGGTATCCACATCTGGACGCCGACCGTGTTTCTCGCGCAATTGATCCACAATCGCATCTTTGGTCTTAAGAGCAACGTATTGACTGTGGTTAAAGTACTGAGAAGAAACCGTGGCGTTGACCGCCAGCGTATCGTGCGGCGTCAGGTATTTTGACCAATCCATTTGATAGATGCCATCATAGAGGTCTACCTCAGTTCGCGCTCTAAAACTATGAATAGGTTTAAGGATCCTGATGGCCGTGCGCAACATCATATTGGCTTTATACATAAAACCTTGATCGCCTGAAAAACTCACCATTCTCACACCTTTCTCGATATCCATCGCACCTAGATTTCTAAGTTCGGTTTCCAGGACTTCTTCAAGGCCAAAAAGGGTTTTGGCAATCATCTTAAAATTTTGCGACATGCGATACGGTTTTGAGCCGCAAAATTAAGGTATTTTTGCCGCCTATGAGCGAGACAAACGACCAGACTACATGGTATTCCAGTTGGTTCGACACGCCTTATTACCACATCCTCTACAGGGATCGTGATTATATTGAGGCCGGTCATTTCATGAAGCGCCTCACGCAACGTCTGGAGCTGGACCAACAGGCTCACATCCTGGACCTGGCTTGTGGCCGTGGCCGCCATAGCATCTTTTTAAACCGATTGGGTTACCGCGTTACCGGTGTGGATTTGAGTGAGAGTAGTATCGCTTTCGCGAAAGCGAAACTAGACCACATCAAGTCTGGAAATCTAGAACTAGGCGAATTAGGAACCGGAAAAGTCCAACTGGACCGCATACAATTTGCGGTGCACAACATGACCCAACCGTACCCAGAGAAGTTTGACGCCATCTTCAATCTGTTTACCAGTTTTGGCTATTTTGACAACCCAGATGACAATCTCAAGACCATACAGGCCATCAAACAAAGTTTGAAACTCGATGGTTATGGTGTGATTGATTTTTTCAACTCGCATAAAGTGATTGAAAATCTAGTTCCCTATGACGAAAAAACCGAAAAGGGAATCACCTTCAAACAGTCTCGCAGGTTTGAGGGCAGCCATATCTATAAAGAGATACGTTTTGAGGAAGATGGAAATAAATTTCATTTTACAGAGCGCGTTCAGGCATTGACCTTAGAGGATTTTAAATCCTATTTTGCTACCGCTGGACTGCAACTGGTCGCTACTTATGGAGATTATCAATTAGAGCCGTTTAATAAGAAAACCAGTGACCGTCTTATTTTGGTCTTTCAAATAGCAAAAGCATCATGATGAATTTGTGGTTGCCATTCCTCGCTGTCGTAATAGGCAGCGCAACGGCATTTATATTTAAAGAAGTTTCTAGGCAGCGCATGAAGTTGTTGCTGGCATTTTCTGGAGCGTTTTTATTGAGCGCCGTTGCCACAGAATTTCTTCCAGAGATTTATGAATCTGGTGATGTAACTTTTGGCATCTATCTTATCGCAGGTGTTTTTGTACAGATCATTCTAGAGTTTTTCTCAAAAGGAGCTGAACATGGTCACCTTCACATACATCATGATGTTCCTAAATTTCCCATCGCGTTATTTGTAAGCCTCTGTTTACATGCCTTTCTGGAAGGTATGCCGCTGCAAGAAGCTAATGGTATGACGTATGGTGTAGCGATTCACAAAATACCTATCGCCTTCATTTTTACAGGATTCCTGATTGCTAATAAGGCTTCAGTTACTAAAATACTTTTGGTCATTTCCATTTTTGCGATCATGTCTCCGTTGGGAAGTATTATTGCACAGTACGCAGATTTCGCTGACGCTTACATGCTACCTATCAAGGCATTAGTAGCTGGGATCGTTTTACACGTTTCTACCACATTGATTCTGGAATCCAGTGATGGGCACCAATTCAATCTTGCCAAAATGATTGTCATGCTGGCTGGTGCCGGACTGGCTTTTATGATTTAGTATTTCGCTTTCGCGAAAGCGATGCATGCATCAGTTCTATTTCAAAATGAGCCACACCATCATCAAGTGACTCAAGCTACCGCCTAAAACAAAAAAGTGCCAAATGACGTGGTTGAAGTATAGCTTGTTCCAAGCGTAAAAAACAATTCCAACCGAGAAGAAAATGCCTCCAGCAATAAGCCACATCATCTGCTGTGCGCTAAAGGCAGCTTGCAAGGATTCCAGATCCAAAACTACCATCCAACCCATCACCAGATATAATATGCTCGAGAAAGCTTCAAACTTACCAGTAAAGAAAAGTTTCCAAATTGTTCCAAACAGAGCAACGCCCCAAACTGCTGCCAGAATGAGCCATCCACTACTCTGCTCCAGACTGATCAAGCAAACAGGTGTGTACGTTCCTGCAATGGAGAAATAAATAGAGATGTGATCCATCTTGCGCAAGGTCCACTTAATTTTTTCTGGCTTGGCATAATGATATGAGCTGGATGCTGCGTATAAAAATAATTGTGACACACCATATATAATGATCGCAAGCAGTGCATGAGGTGCAGCACTTGAAAATGCTAATTGCAATAGAAAAACACTAGCGCATGCAAATACGATAAATCCAAATCCATGAGTGATGACGTTCCAGCGCTCTTCCAGAGCCGTTTGTGC
Organism: Nonlabens sp. YIK11; assembly: GCF_001413925.1. Classification (NCBI taxonomy): domain Bacteria; kingdom Pseudomonadati; phylum Bacteroidota; class Flavobacteriia; order Flavobacteriales; family Flavobacteriaceae; genus Nonlabens; species Nonlabens sp. YIK11. The sequence continues at coordinate 1,543,880 of NZ_LBMJ01000001.1, read as the reverse complement.
TCTAGGCATACAAGGATTTTTCCGTCATTTCTTTGCGGGCCGCTTCATATTCTGCGACCATGTCTTCAACGACTTGGGCCGCAGGAATGATGTCATCAATCAATCCAGATACTTGACCTATTTCTAACTCACCATTATCGAGATCACCTTCAAACATGCCTTTTTTTGCTCTGGCTCTTCCCAGCAATTGGGTCAAATCTTCCTTAGTTGGCGATTGCTGATATAATTCCTGCACCTGATTCCAGAATTTGTTGCGCATCAATCGTACGGGCGCCAATTCCTTTAAGGTCAAGTGGGTATCACCTTCACTTGCTTCTACAATCGCCTTTTTGAAATTGATATGACTGCTGGCTTCTGGAGTACAGACAAACCTACTACCTACTTGAACGCCATCAGCGCCCAAGGTCATTGCCGCCAGCATGGCTCTACCAGTAGCAATTCCACCAGCTGCCATTAAGGGAATATCAATAGCTTTTGCAACTTGTGGTATCAAGGTTAAGGTCGTGGATTCTTCGCGTCCATTATGACCACCAGCTTCAAAACCTTCTGCTACGACGGCATCGACACCAGCTTCTTGAGATTTCAAGGCAAATTTCACGGAACTTACCACGTGAACTACTGTAATTCCAGCTTCTTTTAATTGTGGAGTATAGCTTTTAGGATTACCAGCACTAGTGAACACAATAGGTACTTTTTCCTCTTTGATAATTTCTAGAATCTCATCTAGATCAGAGTAAAGTAAAGGCACATTCACACCGTAAGGTTTGTTTGTGGCTTTCTTAGTTTTTTGAATGTGTTCGCGCAGCACATCTGGATACATCGATCCAGCACCTATCAGGCCTAAACCACCAGCATTGCTAACGGCACTGGCCAGCTTCCAACCGCTTGCCCAGACCATACCACCTTGAACAATGGGATATTTGATTTGAAAAAGTTGAGTGATTTTATTGCTCATCAATTAGAATTCTTTCTCGCAAGATCTATAAAATGATCTTGAATTAGGATACTGATGCGATCAATTCTTGTGCTTTCTGTGCATCTTCTTGTGAAACAAAGAGTTCGACGCTATTATCAGGTACTCCAAAGCCTGCTAATCTACCGGACTCAGTTTCATCTTTGATGATTACCGAGATGTTGTTGTTTTCCAAAACGTCTGCCATGCGGCGTACGGTTATGGAATCGCTGGTAAATATTTTGATATGATTTTTCATAAGTATTGTTCTAGTTCAAAGCAATCTTAAACGCTTTCTCATTACATATAAAAAGGTAGATCCCGCTTGAGAATCCGTTTAAATCTACGGTATCCTGTGGCAGGATGTTTTTATCAATCAACAATTGACCTTGAAGGTTGTAGAGTTGGAAAGGAATTGCGCTTTCGCCTTGAGCGATATAGACGTATAAAACACGGTCCTTAATGTAATATTTCAAATCATCCATGGTGGTAACTGGCTGGCTGGACAAGGTTTGAAAGGTCTTGCCGAAATCTGGAATACCGTAACCTAACTGGTTGTCTGGACTTGTGGCTTGAGATCCTGAATCCTGAACGGCTTGAATGAGCTGTGCTAGCGTCAAATTGGGATAAGCCTGCAGTAAGCACGCCATCGCACCAGCGATGACTGGACCACTGTAACTGGTACCATTTCCCGTCACAATCTGACCGTCATTCTCATGAACTAGTGCGGTGGCAGATCCTTGAGCGACTACGTTTGGACGTATGCGTCCATCGACCGTTGGACCTATACTGGAAAAACTGGATTTTGTACCACTTGCGGTTACAGCGCCTATCGCAAACACACCTGGAGCATCTGCTGGTGCAGCAATCCATGGATAGCTGGCACTATTCCCAAAATTTCCCGCACTGGTCATGACCAGCACTCCTTTTTCACTTGCTATGGTCGCGCCGCGAGAAATCACGGAAGAACCATTCATATCTTGATACGTAAAGCTTTCATTGGGGTTATCAAATCCCAGATATCCCAACGAGACGTTCATGACATCAACGCCTAAAGAATCGGCGCGCTCTGCTGCGGCGACCCAGTAACTCATTTCGACTGGAGTTTCACTGGCGGCGTCTTCAGTTCTAAATAGGTAGTAGCTGGCATCTGGAGCGGTGCCTATATAATTATCAGTCGCTGTATTGATTTGCCCGGCGATAATGCTAAAGACTCGTGCGCCGTGAAAATGATCGCCATAAAAACTAGCGTCACCAGCTACAAAGTCGTAGCCACCTACAATTCTATTTTCTGATCTAGCGGTCTCAAAAGCTCTATTGATATCTACATTTGGGAAACCACTATCAGTTATGGCCATTAGAATTCCATCGCCGGTGAATCCGCGGTTGTGCAAATCATCCAATCCTATCATTTCAATCTGATTAGTGGCAGCGCCATAATTAGCAGGTAAGGTGATGTCTTCATTGAATTTTTCCCGTTGACCGATAGTCGCATTTTTGGACTGGTCTGCATATTCCACTCGATCTACAAAGCTCAAGTTTTTAAGAAGTTCCAAATTCTCAAAGGTTGCCACCACATGTACGGCATTGAACCATTTGGATTGAGTACGGTAATCTATGCCTGGCTGTGATTTAACGGTGTTCACATAATTCTGATTCATGGGAACGTCACGCTCATCGACGGCAACGCCGTGACGTTGCTTGCGATCCAATGCCCGTTGCGTAAGAATGGTTGACGGATTTTCCAGCGAACCCTGCACATTAGGCTTATCCTTAAAATAAACCAGTGCATGCAATTCTTGAGCAGAAAGCGATGCTGTAAAAAGCATCACCATTAAAACGACTAGAGATTTCATATCTGAAAGTTAAGCAATTACGCCAGAACCCAAACACTCTCCATTTTCATACCAAGCTGCAAACTGTCCTGGTGAAATCGCACTCTGTGGCGCATCAAAAATCATATAAAGTCCATCTTCTCGCTGGTACAGCTTGGCTGGCTCCAACTTTTGACGATACCGTATGCGACCCATCACTTCCATGGATTCGCCTACTTTCAGTTTCAAATCGGTTCTAATCCAGTGCACTTCATCTGGTTGTATCACGAGCCCGCGGCGATACAAACCGGCATGATCCTTTCCTTGACCTACATAAATGGTATTGGTATCCACATCAGTCTCAATGACAAACAACGGCTCTGGAGTGCCACCTACATTCAAGCCGCGGCGCTGGCCACGTGTAAAGTAGTGTGCTCCTTGATGTTGACCTTTAAGAATCCCATCAGATTCTTGATAAGTTCGCTTTCGCGAAAGCGAAACTACCTCATCATCACTGCTCAATTCTGACATTCTGGAAACGCTTAAATGCGTTGGGATCTCTACGATATTTCCAGTTTTGGGTTTGAGTTGCTGCTGTAAAAAATCAGGTAGTCGTACTTTACCAATGAAGCACAATCCTTGACTGTCCTTTTTGCCTGCAGTAATCAAGCCTTGTGCGGCAGCGATCTCGCGCACTTCACTTTTTTGAAGATGTCCTATAGGGAAAAGGGTTTTGGAAAGCTGCTCCTGCGAGACTTGGCATAAAAAATAGCTCTGGTCCTTGCCCGCGTCAGCTCCAGAAATCAAATGATGAACGGTCTGTCCGTTTTCTTGTGTGGTGGTTTTCTGGCAGTAGTGACCGGTCGCAACAAAGTCTGCTCCAAGGTCCAAGGCAATATCCATAAAAACATCAAACTTGATCTCGCGATTACACAGCACATCAGGATTAGGCGTGCGGCCGCGTGCGTACTCGTCAAACATATAGTTGACGATGCGTTTCTTGTATTGCTCGCTCAAATCGACGGTTTGGAACGGTATTCCCAGCTTATCAGCCACCAGCATCGCATCGTTGGAATCTTCCAACCATGGACACTCGTCGCTGATGGTAACGGTGTCATCGTGCCAGTTCTTCATAAAAAGCCCGATCACCTCATGACCTTGCTCTTTTAAAAGATGCGCGGCGACACTTGAGTCTACTCCACCAGAAAGTCCTACTACTACTTTTGCCATGCTGCAAAAATACGTCAGTTCGCAATGATGCGCGATGTGACGGCATTTGATTTGTTGATGCCGGCGATTTTTTTGTCTATGGAAATAGTTGAATGAGTTTTACACCGTGAACGCAATAGGCTAGCTGCATAATCGTTATTTTGCAGCACGTTTATGAGTAGTATTATGAAAAAGTTTTTGAATTCGTTTTTGTTTTTGAGTGTTTTGGTGTTGGCGGTTTCCTGTGTGGATGACGATGATAACATGAATGTGATTAACGGCCCAACGGCACTGGATTTTCTAGAAGAAAGTCCAGATCACACTAGCATGGTGGCAGCCCTGGAACGCACCCAACTGGATTTTACACTAGATCAAGAAGGCAGTTTAACCATCTTTGCACCTACCAATCAGGCTTTTTCAACCTTTCTTGCAGCCAATAGCTACAGTAGTATCGAAGCAGTGCCCGAGGATTTATTGAGAACCATATTGTTGTATCATGTTCAATCTGATATCAAAACCACTGGTCAATTCAATTCCCAATATTTTAAAACATTGGCGCAAGTAGGCAATGCCCAGATCGATGTATTTGTAGAAGTTGAGAACAACACCTTGCGTATCAATGATGAGTCAACGGTGACAGATCCCGATAATCGCGTGAGCAACGGTATTGTTCACATCGTTGATGATGTGCTGGATTTACCCAGTATTTATACGCTTATCAGTTCCAATCCCAATTTTTCCAATCTCACTACGGCTTTGGATCAGGTAGGTTTAAGTATCGTCCTGGACGATAATGACGATGCATCTGCTCCATTTACGCTTTTTGCACCTAGTGATCCAGCTTTTGCTGCGTTCATAGCTTCAGACCCTAATGATCAATTTGAGAACATTCAAGACGTGCTGGACCAGAATAATTTTGACGACAAACTGTCGTATCATGTTTTAGGTAGTCAGGCATTGCGCCAGGATGCCTTTGAAAATGGCGCGACGATTGATCCTTTAGGATCAGGAACTTATACCGTAAATACGACTAGCGGTATTTCAATCATTGACGGCTCGGGAAATACCGTCAATCTTGTAGCGACCAATATTACTGCTTTCAATGGCGTGATTCACACACTGGACTTTGTACTGCAACAGCAATAGATGGACGAGGCAAGCTGGATTCAATTTAAAACTGCCATTCATAACAAATGCCTAGAAATAGTGCAACAGCAGCTGGATACCATACAATCCAGTATGGATCAACTGATGGAAGCCAAAAGCAACGAAACAAAAAGCAGTGCCGGCGATAAATATGAAACGGGTATGGCAATGATCCAGAATCAGGAAGATTTATACCGACGCCAGCACATGGACACCGCGTCAAAACTTCAATTGCTCAAATCCATCGATCCAACGGTCACGCACCAAAAGATTGACCAAGGTTCTCTAGTAGAATTATCGACAGGTTGGTTTTACATAAGCGTTGCTCTAGGAAAGCTGGACCTCAACGAACGAGAGGTTTTTGTTTTAAGTCTCCAATCACCCTTAGGCATTTTACTCAAAGGAAGATCTGCTGGTGATCAAGTCACCTTTAATGGCAAGCAGATTATAGTGAAAACAGTACATTAGCAACAGAATCCACAACCATGAAAAATCCTTTGCAAAAACAATTTGATCAACTTGAAACTTATCTTGAAAAAGGAAATCTGGTGGCGCCCAATGTTTCGGCTAAAGGGGTTTACTGGCACGTTGATCACAGTTTACGCATCCTGGAAGGTGTTCCAGAAATGATGCGCCAGTCTAAGCCAGAGGACTTTAAACCTAAATCTTCCTTGCTCAAGTTCGTGATTATGAATACCGGCTGGATGCCTCGCGGCAAGGGAAAAGCTCCTAAAAACGTGTTGCCAGAAGAAGGTGAGCTAGATAAAGATCCTATTAAGGTGCGATTGGATCGCGCATTCCATCAGGTGAATTCCATTAGGGATCTGGATGAAAAGGCTTTTATGCGTCATCCATTATTTGGGTCATTGAATAAAAAGGAAACGATCAAATTCCTAAAGATCCACACGCATCACCACATCAAGATCATGAAGGATATCGTCAAAAAAAGTAACGCTTAAAAACCTATGGGCGTTTTAGTTTGAGGCTGGAACAACGCCTTGACTTGAGGTTTACTCAGTTCAATAATTGTAAAAACACCCAAAGCAATACCCAGCATCCCGGTAAAGCAGTTGAGGATACCAACTACAAAAATGAAATTGTAGCCTTGCCTTGAGTTGATTTTTGAGGCTGCGATAAGCGTCAAAATCCCAAAAGTCAAAAGAACTACAGCTCCTATAGTTCCTACGGTTACAAAAATCCAATGCATGGCCTCTGGAAAATGCGCTTCATTTTGATCCGGGTTTGGAAACGTATTCACCATCGCTTTAAAAAAGGTGCCCATAAAGGCATATCCTATAAAAAAGAACATCCCTAAAAAGTTAAAGCAGGCCTTCACAATGTACAGGATGCGCAGTAGATTCAGATAGTTATCGTTCAAGGGTTTAGTAGTTTGCATATGGTGGTAGATTAGTTACGCTTTCGCGAAAGCGATATATTCATCAAATTCTAAACAGTGTTTAAACTAATGTAAAAAGATATATTCCAATAAAAAACGAAGCTTCTTGCATTACGGCATGTTTTTAGAAGAAGTACTTTTGTCCCAAAGTTATTTATTTTGAGAATAGACATCATTACCGTACTGCCAGAATTAATCCAAAGTCCTTTTGAAGCGTCTATATTGAAGCGCGCCGTTGAAAAAGGAATCGTGGAAGTGCACATGCACGACCTGCGCAGGTACGGATTGAACAAGTACAATCAGGTAGATGACTATCAATATGGCGGTGGTGCCGGCATGGTCATGATGATTGAGCCTATTGATAAAATGATTACAGAGTTGAGTGCAGATCGCGAGTATGACGAGATCATATACATGACACCTGATGGTGAAACCTTGAATCAAGGCATTGCCAACCAGTTGTCATTAAAAGAGAACATCATCATATTATGTGGACATTATAAAGGAGTTGATCAACGTGTGCGAGACTTATATGTGACGAAGGAAATTTCCATAGGCGATTATGTATTGAGTGGTGGCGAGTTGGGTGCTGCCGTATTATGTGACGCGGTGATAAGACTGATTCCCAATGTGATAAGCGATGAGACCAGTGCATTAACGGACAGCTTTCAGGATGGATTACTGGCGCCACCAGTATACACCAGACCAGCAGAATATAAAGGTGCCAAGGTTCCTGAGATTTTATTGAGCGGTAATTTGCCTAAAATTGATGAATGGCGAGAAGAACAAGCCTTTAAAAGAACAAAAGAACGACGTCCCGATCTTTTAACTGATGATTAATATCGACAAATAACAAAATAATTGTAATTTTACACGCAATTAGACACTTATGAAAATACTTATACTCTCTTTTCTTTTAGGCGTGATGGGTTTTTCATCTAACGCAATACCTTTAGAACAGCCCACGACGGTACATTTCCAGTTGGTCCAAAAGCCAGAAAAAATGACGTTGCTGGCAAATCCTATTAAGGATGGCACCCTCAAATTGTCATTTGAGCATGTGCGTAGTGAGTCTGTGAACGTGGTTATCATCAACTCATTGGGCAAGCGTGTTTTTGAATCCAAACGCAGCCTTAACAATCAGACCCAAGTGTTTGATGTATCTTCATTAGCATCAGGAATTTACTTTTTGCGTGTGAATACAGATCAATCCAACTTTGTCAAGAAACTGATCGTACAATAGCAAGATCATTTTTATTTGATTTTTTTGGTATAATTATTTAATAATCCTATTTTTGCGCCTCGTAAAAAATAACCTCTGACGATAATCGTGCATGTTGTTTGTTTACCTAACACATTAATCTATCAAGATGACTGATTTAGTAAAATTCGTTCAGGACGAGTTTATCACAAAGAAAGAATTTCCAAAATTTGGAGCTGGAGATACCATTACGGTATTCTATGAAATTAAAGAAGGTGAAAAGAGCCGTACGCAGTTCTTCCGTGGTGTAGTGCTACAGGTAAGAGGTTCTGGAGCCACTAAGACATTCACCATTCGTAAAATGAGTGGTAACGTTGGTGTTGAGCGCATCTTCCCTATGAACCTTCCAGCAATCCAGAAGATTGAATTGAACAAAGCAGGTAGCGTACGTAGAAAACGTATCTTCTACTTTAGAGAACTTACTGGTAAGAAAGCCCGTATCAAAGAGGCTCGTAGAAAATAATCTACCCTATCATTTCCCTTTAAAACCGCTTCTTTCAAGAAGCGGTTTTTTTATGTCTCGATATTTTGATTGGTATCGCTTTCCTTTCTGACAAACTACGGATAGGAAAGCGAACGATTCATCAACCCTACAATTCCAGACCATTTTAGTTTGATGTATCCATCTAGTTTATCAAAATTTTGAATGTGCAGCAGCGCTCCACAAGCCTGCTCGATTGAATCTTCAAGGATTTACCAAAAAACCCATTGAATCTCACGGTAAAAGTGCTAAGCCTAAGCAAAAACCACCTAAAAACAGATTCTTACCTATTATATTTGTAGGCCGCACCTATAGCGTGCGTTTCACATTAATTTTTATTAAAACAAGTACATACATGTCCACCCAAAATCCTAAGATCATATACACCAAAACCGATGAAGCACCAGCGCTCGCTACGGCATCGTTTTTACCTATAGTTCAAAAATTCATTGAGCCTGCTGGAATAGAAATAGAGACCAAAAATATCTCTCTTGCAGCTCGAATCCTGGCTGTTTTTCCAGATCGATTGGGCGACAAAAAAGTGCCAGACGCTCTAGCAGAATTAGGTGAGCTGGTTACCAAGGAAGAAGCCAATGTAATCAAGTTACCCAACATTAGTGCCTCTGTCCCACAATTGAATGATGCGATCAAAGAATTGAGAGCTAAAGGTTATGATCTACCAGATTATCCAGAAGAAGCCACAACAGCTGAGCAAAAAGATATTAAAAAGCGCTATGACAGCGTGAAAGGTAGCGCTGTAAATCCAGTTTTACGCGAAGGTAACTCTGATCGTCGCGCTCCGAAGCCAGTGAAGCAATATGCAAAGAACAATCCGCATAGTATGGGCGCATGGAGCAAGGATTCTAAGTCTCATGTTTCTACTATGGACCAGGGAGACTTTGCTCACAATGAGAAAAGTGTCACTGTGGACAAGGCAACAACTGTAAACATACAGTTGATTGATACCGATGGCGAAAAACACCTATTGAAAGAAGGTCTAGCTCTTAAGGCTGGTGAGATCATCGATGCGACTTTTATGAGTAAAGATGCATTATTAGATTTCCTAGAAGATCAAATGGTGGACGCTCGTGAAAAGGACGTTCTTTTCTCACTGCATATGAAAGCGACCATGATGAAGGTTTCTGATCCCATTATTTTTGGTCATGCCGTGCGCACTTTTTTCAAATCCGTATTTGACAAGTACGGTGATGCACTAGAAAAAGTAGGCGTTGACGTAAACAACGGTTTAGGCGATCTATTGGGCAAATTACATGAATTACCAGACGATAAGAAAGATGCCATTCAAGATGAGTTGAGACGTGTGATGGAGTATCGTCCAGATCTCGCCATGGTCAATTCTGATAACGGTATCACCAACTTACACGTACCTAGTGACGTGATTATTGACGCTTCCATGCCTGCCATGATTAGAAATTCTGGCCAGATGTGGAATAAGGATGGAGAATCCCAAGACACTAAAGCCGTCATTCCTGATAGCTCTTATGCTGGGATCTATGCGGCAACTATTGATTTTTGTAGAGAGCACGGCGCTTTTGATCCACGTACGATGGGAACGGTTCCTAACGTAGGGTTGATGGCTCAAAAAGCCGAAGAATACGGTTCTCACGATAAAACCTTTGAACTTCCTAAAGCTGGAAAAGTTCAAGTAGTGGATGCAGATGGAAATGTTTTGATGGAACACAACGTAGAAGCTGGAGATATCTGGAGAGCATGTCAAACTAAGGATGCACCTATTCAGGATTGGGTAAAGCTTGCGGTTTCAAGAGCAAGAGCTACTGGAGATCCTGCTATTTTCTGGCTGGATGAAAATCGCGCACACGATGCCGAAACCATAAAGAAAGTGAACAAGTATCTCAAAGATCATGATACAGAAGGATTGGATATTACCATCGCTTCACCAGTTGAAGCCACTAAACGTACGTTACAACGTATGAAAGATGGTAAGGATACCATCTCTGTAACTGGAAACGTTTTGCGTGATTATAACACTGACCTGTTCCCTATCCTAGAAGTTGGGACAAGTGCAAAGATGCTTTCCATCGTTCCATTGATGAATGGTGGCGGATTGTTTGAAACTGGTGCTGGTGGATCTGCTCCTAAGCACGTGCAACAGTTTGAAAAGGAAAACCACTTACGTTGGGATTCATTAGGTGAGTTCTTAGCACTAGCCGTTTCTCTAGAGCATACCGCTGAAAAATACAATAATGAGAAGGCACAGATCATCGCTGATGGTCTGGACAAGGCCACTGAGAAATTCCTGACTAATAAAAAATCGCCTTCTCGTAAGGTGAATGAATTGGACAATCGCGGTTCGCACTATTACTTGGCTCTTTACTGGGCTCAAGAACTTGCTAACCAAACCAAGGATGAAGATCTTGCGAAACACTTCAGCAAGCTTGCTCAGGATCTTGCAGATAATGAAGAAAAGATCACGCAAGAACTAATAGAAGTACAAGGGAAAGCTATGGACATAGGTGGTTATTACTTACCAGATCCAGCTAAGGAAGAAGCAGCAATGCGACCTAGTAAAACGCTCAACGCGATTATTGGGTAATTCCTTTTTAAATATAGATTCAAAAATGCCTGTTGCGATTGCAACAGGCATTTTTTATTTGGTATTGATAAAATTCTGATATTTAGACAAATAACCACTGATGATCATCGCTTTACCTTATCAAGATTCTTTTCTAAACGTTTTGATGTTTACGCATCTAGTTACGGTAGTTCCAGGACGCTATTTGCATGAGACGTTTTCTTGGTAATTCGCTTTCGCGAAAGCGAACTATGTCACGAATTTTAAAGCATAAAAAAACCGCTTCGTGAAACGAAACGGTTTTGTTCAGATTTAAACACTCTGAGGCCTAATTTCTTTCTGGATACCAATCCATGAAAGTTACTTCGATATCTGCATTTCCTTTGTTTACAAGTGATTTGAACTTATCAATGTCATGAAGTCCATCTTTACCACGGTAATGGTAAGGAATCACTTCTGCCGGCGCAAAATCAAGAACCGCATCTGCTGCTTGTTCTACGTCCATGGTGTACGGTAGATTCATACAAACAAATGCCTTATCAATATTTTCAAGGCTTCTCATCTCTGGAGTACCTTCTGTATCTCCAGAAACATATACTCTGTATCCATCGCTCTCGATCACATATCCGTTCCCAACTCCTTCTGGATGATTATTGAGACGGCCTTCAGTGATGTTGTACATCGCAACGGCATTTACTGTAATACCACCTACAGCTTCTGAATCACCATTATTCAAAACAGTTGGATTAAAATCAGCTCCTAATTTATCTGCCACTGCTTGTGGCGTAAATAATTTGGCATTGTCATTCATGACCGCTTTTAACGTAGCTGGATCCATATGATCGCCGTGAGTATGAGTGATCAAGATCATATCTGCTGCCCGCATGCCTTCATATGCACTGGCTCCTCCAACAGGATCTAGGTAAATTACTTTGTCACCCCATTTCATGACAAAAGAGGCGTGAGAGATAGGCATGATTTCAATCTCTGGTGTCACAGCCGTTTCAGTAGCGGCATCCTGCTGTTCCATTTGATTGTCTGCGGTTTCCACGGTAGTTTTTTCCTTTTCCTTACATGCGCTGAATAATACCAGCATCAGTAAGAATCCCATTATATTTTTCATGATTGTGTTTTGTTCAAATATAATTTTGGCAGCTGCGATCTCTTGTTAATTAAATAAGAAAGTCAATATTCTGGTCCTCAATATTCTTAGGATCGGTGCAAGCTTCCTATATTGAGCCATAAGCAGAGTAAATGACAAGTCGACTATTCATTTTGTAAAATGCGCTAGCTTTGCCTATCACAATACCACTATGAAGAATAAACGTAATATCAATTATACCTGCGTCCACGCGGGCGAACTCAAGGATACGATTTATGGTGGCGCCACGGCGCCCATCTATACCTCAACCACCTATGATTATCGCGGTCCTGGAACAAATCTGTATCCACGATACTTTAACACGCCTAATCAGGTGGCGCTGGCTCAAAAGATCTCTGCGTTGGAGCAGACTGAGGCTTCCTTGATTTTTGGTAGTGGTATGGCGGCGATTAGTGCGGTATTTATGGCCTTTCTCAAATCTGGCGACCATGTGATCATGCAGCGTGCGATTTATGGCGGTACTTCACATTTTGCTGCGGCAGAATTTGAGCATGTGGGAATCACCTACACCATGCTGGAGCACATCAATGAGGACACAATGAAACAAGCGCTCCAGGACAATACCAAGATGTTGTACATCGAGACGCCTAGCAATCCATTATTGGAGATTACAGATATTGAAAAGGTTTCCGCTTTCGCGAAAGCGAACTCCCTAATCACCGCTATCGACAACACGTTTGCCTCGCCTATCAACCAAAATCCTGCAAGTTTAGGTATTGACCTGGTGATTCACAGCGCGACCAAATATCTAGGCGGCCACAGCGACATTTGCGCGGGAACCGTTAGCGGTACGCAGAAACACATGGAGCATTTATGGAAAACCGCAAAAAATTATGGTGGTAGTTTAAGTGATGTCACCGTGCATCTACTGGAGCGCAGTATCAAAACATTGGCCTTGCGGGTAAAGCAGCAGTCCAAAACTGCGCTAAAACTGGCACGCTTTCTAGAGAAGCATCCAGACATGAAAAAGGTAAACTATCCTGGATTGAAGTCGCACCCCAATTACCACATCGCCAAAAAACAGATGTACGCCTATGGCGGCATGATGTCTTTTGAATTGAAATCACATGTTGACCACAACGATTTCCTGGAAGAATTAAAGGTCATTAAACCAGCCTTAAGTCTTGCCGGCGTGGAATCTACCATCCTATCTCCAGCGTTGACCTCGCACAGCCTCATGACGGCAGAAGAGCGCGCACAGCAAGGAATAAGCGACCGATTGTTACGATTTTCCGTTGGTATTGAAGAACTCAACATTCTGGTAGACGACCTGGAACAGGCTCTTGAAAAAAGCCGAAAAAGATAAATTTGATGAAATTAGATATACTCGCTGTAGGATCACATCCTGATGATATTGAATTGAGCTGTGCCGGTGTTCTGGCCAAAGAAGCATCCAGAGGAAAAAAGATTGGGATTCTAGATCTAACAAGAGGTGAACTGGGAACTCGAGGAACCCCAGAAATACGGGATCAAGAAGCCGCAGATGCTGCGAAGGTTTTGGGCGTTACCGTAAGAGAAAATCTAGCTTTTGCCGATGGTTTTTTCACCAATGACAAGGCACACCAGTTAAAGATTGTCAAGATCATTAGAAAGTACCAACCAGAAGTCGTGATATGTAATGCCATAAGAGATAGGCATCCAGATCACGCTCGTGGATCAGAATTGACCAGCGTGAGCTGTTTTTTATCGGGTTTACGCAAAATTGAAACCCAGTTGGAAGGTCAACAGCAAGAGGCATGGAGACCTAAACAGGTGTATCATTACATCCAATGGCAAGACATGGATCCAGACATTGTTATTGACATCTCTGGTTTTATGGAAACTAAAATTGATAGTGTCAAGGCCTACAAATCACAGTTCTTTGATCCTGAAAGTAATGAGCCGTCAACACCCATAAGCAGTAATAATTTCTTTGAATCCATACGATATAGAGCTGCCAATTTAGGTAGGCTTATAGGGACAGACCATGCAGAAGGTTTTATGGTGGAACGCTACCCAGCAGTGGATTCTATCTTTGATTTGATATAAATCTGCTAAAACTATTTGTCATTTTCAGAAATGCATTAAATTTGCATCCGCTTAACAGCTAGTGGTTGAATTCTTGAGATCCACTTTAAAAAAACTCACATTGATATGGTGGTTGTAGCTCAGTTGGTTAGAGCGCTGGTTTGTGGTGCCGGAAGTCGCGGGTTCGAGTCCCGTCTTCCACCCGAAAAGGTCTTAGAGAAATCTAGGACCTTTTTTAATTTATTTACTTTTTTAAGGTGTTATGAAACAAGGGACGAGAAAATTATGCCGCTGTAGAGCGGTAAGTCCCGTCTTCCCTGCCTGCCGGCAGGCAGGCACCCGAAAAGGTCTTAGAGAAATCTAGTATCTTTTTTAATTTACTTACTTTTCTAAGGCGATATGAAACAAGGGACGAGAAGTTTATGCCGCACTTGAGGCGAAACTCCTAGTCACCGCTACCTATGGGAAGAAAAAAGGTCTTAGAAAATCCAAGACCTTTATTTGTATTGAAACTTTTGGGTTATGACTATTGATCTGCCAGAGGCGCCAGCTTTAAGGAAGCTTCCAATTCGTCATCGAGATTCTCATCAAAGGAAAAGGCAAAGGTTTTCCAACGATCTTTAGGCTTATAAAACTGAAACGTAAATCTCATGGGTTGCAAATCGTAAAGCGCCGTATAAGTATAGATCACAAAGTAATCGTTAAGCTTTTTTTCTCCCAATAGTGCATGACCATGCATTTTACCCAAAACATTTTCGGCAGTGACTAGTTTTTTCTTAAGTATACTGATGCTTTCAGCATTGTCAATGGCCCATTCATTATTGGAATACAAGTTGGTGAGTGCCACTTCAGGACCCTTGGAAGCCTGTTCCTTAAAAAAAGTCTCTACCAATGCTTCTGGAGTATTTTGAGCTGGTAATTGAGAGATTATAAACAAGAATAATAAGAGTATTGCGTTTTTCATGATTGATGATTTAATGATGTTTGAAAATTATCTCACCTCATTAAAAAAACCAATACGTCAACTGCCTTATAATTGTTGCTACCTATATGTGCCTAAGAATTTTTTTAATGCGATCTAAAAGGCTGCTTAAATTAGCTTAGCAAAATATCTCTTAACTGGTTGTAATCATTATCCATACTCAGTTTGTGAAAACCATCCAGCGAGGTTTCGGTAAGGACGTGATCAGGAACGGCTTTGACAATAATGTCTTGGAACTTGTTGGGATGTGCGGTTTCTACAAAGATGCCTAATTCGTCTTCCTTGAGGCTGCGCTCCAAAGCCAGTTTACCAACCGCACCATGAGGATCCAGTAAATAACCTGTTTCCCGAATCGTGTCCTTCATCTCTTGTACGGTTTCCTCATCGGTGATGGAAGCAGCGGAGATGTCCTCAGACATTGCTCCTAGATTTCTTCCATACAAGTAAGCCAGTCGTTCATAATTACTAGGATTCCCAACATCCATAGCGTTGGAAAAGGTAAGCACCGATGGTTTGGATTTGTATTCACCAGTTTTGAGATAATCGGTAAAGGTATCGTTAGCATTGTGCGCTGCGATGAATCGTTTGATGGGCAATCCCATATGCTTAGCTAGTATGCCAGCAGAGGCGTTCCCTAAATTTCCTGATGGTATGGAAACTACTAAAGATTTATCCTTGAGCTCTTTTTTGATCTGTTTGTAAGCCAAGAAATAATAGATCATTTGTGGCAATAACCTAGCAAGGTTAATGGAGTTGGCGCTGGTTAATTCTACTTGCTCGCGCAACTTGTGGTCATTAAAAGCCTGCTTCACCATGCGCTGGCAATCATCAAAAGTACCGTCCACTTCAATGGCCTTGATGTTTTTCCCTAAACTGGTCATTTGACGTTCTTGATAAGGACTTACCTTATCCTTGGGGAAGAGTATTTTTACATTCACACCTTCCACATCATAGAAACCGCTGGCCACAGCGCTGCCTGTATCTCCAGAAGTCGCTACCAAAATGGTAATCTCTTTATCGCTACTCTTTTCAAATTTAGATAAGCAACGAGACATGAATCGAGCACCTACGTCTTTAAAGGATTCCGTTGGGCCGTGGAAGAGTTCCAAAACGTAAGTGGCTTCTCTAATATGCTTGACCGGCGTCGGAAAATTGATGGCATCTTCAATGATCCATTTCAAATCAGCATCAGAAAGGTTTTCTTGTACGTAAGGTTGTAATGCGGTAAAGGCTATCTCGTGATCAGAAAGGTTTTCTATGTTCTCAAAAAAGCTGGATGGTAATTGCGGAATCTCCTCTGGAAAATAAAGGGCACCATTTTGAGTCAAGCCATTGAGTACGGCTGTTTTAAAGCTTACACGTTCTTCGTTAGGTGTGGTACTAATAAATTTCATGATCAATTTTTAAAGAATGGTAGCGCCGCTATCGGCATTGATGGGACTTATGTAAACTTTATAATCTACATCAGTGGTGTTATAGATAGCCTCAAGGTAGTGTTGGATCTTTTCAGTCATTTCCTTTCCTTGAACCACCGTAAACACTGATGGTCCAGAACCAGAAATCCCAAAGGCTAACGCGCCTTGATCCAGAACGGCAGTTTTCATTTCTGCAAACTTGGGAATCAACATGCTGCGCATTGGTTCAATCACAACATCTTGCATGGCGGCCTTGAACAATGCTACATCTTGCAAATACAAACTCGCCACAAAAGAACCCATAAAACCTATCTGTTCGCTTGCGGTTCTTACCGCCATGGTTTCTTTTAAAATGCTTCTGGAATCAGATGTTTTCACCATGATCTGTGGATACAGCAGCACCGCATACAGATCTGGTAAAATGGGTAGTGAAATAAAATCTGCTGGATCACTGGCTTTTTGCATCACCATACCACCTATGATGGACGGCGCCACGTTGTCAACGTGCGGACTGCCACAGGCTGCCTTTTCGCCTTGAGCGGCAAAATAAACCAATTGGTTTTTAGTAAAAGGCTCGCCCATGATGTTGTTGTAGGCAAAAGCTGCTGCGGCACTACTCGCACTACTCGACCCTAAACCGCTACCAGAAGCAAAACCTTTTTTGATGTGAATATCAACGCCTTTGAAATCCTGCAGTTCTTCCTGCATGCAACGCACGACCACAGAGCAGCAATTCTTTGCTGCTTCCATAGGTAGATCAGCGCCATTTTCTATGGACAGGATCGTATTGGAATCAGTCCCGTTAAATGACATCGTGACCTCATCGCCTATACCTTGCAGGGCAACTCCCAGAAAGTCAAAACCCACGTTAAAATTGGCTATGGTTGCAGGAGCAAAAGCGGTTACCTTTTTCATGATTTCCTATTGAAGATGAGCATTAAATCTGCAAAAACTCCACTGGCGGTGACTTCTGCGCCAGCACCAGCACCTTTGATGACCAGCGGCTCGTCCACGTATCTTGAAGTGTTCAACGCGATGACGTTGTCCTTTCCTTCCAAATTATAGAAAGGGCTGTGCGATGGGACTTCTTGCAAGGCGACAGACATATTGCCGTCGTTTAATGAAGCAACAACCTTGAGTTTACAGGCTTTCGCGAAAGCGGAATCATAAATGGCTTTAAAGTGGGATTCATGCTTCAGCAATTCCTCAAAAAGAATCTCGTTACTGGCCGCATTTTCGCAGGGCTCTGGCAAGAAACTTTTGTAGGTGATGTCGTCAATCTCGCGATTCAAACCAGACTCACGTGATAAAATCAAGATCTTGCGCATCACGTCCAGACCGCTCAAATCGATCAATGGATCTGGCTCTGTATAGCCTTCATTCATGGCTAGCCTCACCACATCTGCAAAAGGTTTTGCGCCATCATATTCATTGAAAATGAAGTTGAGACTACCAGAAATTACGGCCTCGATTTTGTGGATACGGTCACCACTAATGATCAAATCCTGTATGGTTTTGATGACCGGCAAGGCCGCTCCAACCGATGTCTCATATTTGAAATCGCAGTTGTACTCGCGTGCGCTGTGGTTGAGCTCTTCAAACAGTTCCTGCGAGCTGCTGCAGGCAATTTTGTTACAGGTCACCACCGAGATGCTTTTCTTGAGCAACGGCAAGTAGCCGTCACTCACAATTGCAGACGCGGTCATGTCTAGGAACACACTGTTGGACAGGTTCTGATCCACGATTTCCTTCAGGAAATTTTCATAAGCGCCGTAATCCTTACCATTTTCTTTAAGTGATTTGATGTCTGCCGTGGATAGTCCATCATTGCTATCAAACAACATCTTGCGGCTGTTTGCGACACCACAAATCTTAAGATTGAGGTTGTAATCTTCCAGCAATGCCTTGCGCTGACCGTCCAGCATGGTGAGGAACTCACCACCTACATTCCCAACACCAGCAATGAAAATATGGATATTTTTTACCGGTTTTGAGAAAAATCGCTCGTGAATGACGTTGAGTGCCTTGGTCTCATCCTTTTTATCAATCACGATGGAGATGTTTCTTTCACTGGCACCTTGGGCGATCGCCGTCACATTGATACCATTCTCACCTATAGCGCTAAAAACGTGTCCACAAAGTCCTACTTTGGACTTCATTTTATCACCTACTAGGGCAATAATGCAGTGATCCAAGGAGACTTGCGCCTCGTTAAATTGTTGTTTGGCAATCTCTTCGGCAAAGCGATTATCAAGGATCGTTTTTGCAAAGGCTGCCTTGCTTTGATCAATACCTAAACCTATACTTTGCTCTGAGCAGCTTTGGGTGATCAAAACGATATTGATGTCGTTGTCTTCCAACACCTGGAACACTTGACGTGCGCTACCCTTGCGACCTGATAATCCAACACCAGAAACTGTGATCATCGCAATATTGGCAAGTGAAGAAACACCTTGAATCTTATGAAGATCTGATTTATTATGGTCACTAATGTATGTTCCCAATTGATCAGGTGCTCCCGTATTTTTAAGAAATAAAGGGATTTTCTTATTGCGTAGCGGTATTACAGATGGCGGATAAAGAACCTTGGCGCCAAAATAGGCCATCTCAAATGCTTCTTCATAACTAAGGTTTTCAATAGCGATGGTTTGCTTGACCTTTCTAGGATCTGCACTTTGTACACCATTCACATCACTCCATATTTCTACAGAAGTGGCCTCAAGCACATTTCCCAATATAGCCGCCGTATAATCGCTACCACCGCGACCTAAGGTGACCACTTCGCCTTTTTCATTTGATGCAATAAAGCCGCCAATGATATAGTTGGCATTTTTCACTATGGCAGCTGCTTGTGCTGCCGTTTTTTCAAAGTCAACCGTAGTGTTCAAATAATCACCATTTCCTGTAATGATTTTAGTTGGGTCCAATAGTTCAATCGCTACTCCATGAGCGTTGAGATAGCGATGTACTACAAAGGAAGAAAGTCGTTCCCCAAAACTTAGGATCAAGGCTCTGGTCCTATTGGATAATTCCTGCAACGTGAATACCGACGTACAGATATTCTCCAACTGATTGCATTTTTTCTGGATCTCTACAAGAACTTCCGTTTGTTGTTTGTCTGTGAAGTAATTCTTGATATGATCCACGTGAATATCCTTGAACTCTTTGAGCAATGCGTGAGGTTCTTGTTGCAAGGAATTTGTAGCGATGGATTCCAATAGATTGGTAATTCCAGAAAATGCAGAAACTACGACGATAAAGGATTCTGATTTTGACTCAACAATGTTCTTGAGCTGTTTTAGGTTGGCTGGTGAAGAAACGCTGGTTCCTCCAAATTTTAATACGATCATGGAATAATTTTATGGAAATGGTAATGCTATCTCTATGATAGAAATAATGGCCTGATATGATATGTAAATAGATAACCCTTAACGGGTAATAATAGAAATACGTCCACCAATGGTTAGCGTATCTGCAATAGAAGAAATTATTTGCACTATTATCATGATTCCAAATGTATACAATAGAATTGAATTGACATTTTTTTAACTAAATAATTTCCAAAGCGATTTTAGACGTAACTCAAACGTTGTAGTTGTGTGAAAATTCATATAAAGTTGAAGTATTTTGACTTTTCGATCGACAAACGACCAATAAATCAGTTTTAGTTATCAACAATTATTTTTAGTCTGATTCGCATTCAAACGTAACAATGACAAGCAATTGTAAATTATTTTAAGCTTTTTAAAGACTGGTTTACCAATTAAAAGTTAATTTTTTGAGATGTCCTATTTGTTTCCAGCAGTCATATTTCTCTAGTTTTAAGTTCTCGAGAAAAGTGTTTTAATCAATTTAACCCTAATCCATTTAACAATGACACATTCCATTTTCAAAAAAACATTCTTAGGACTTTCTGCTTGTGCCCTATTATTCACGGCTTGTGAAAGAGAAGAAAGTTTTGATCAAGAAGTAGATCAAAAATCAGAGCTTGCCAAAGCAAAAGCCTATGCAGAAGAGATAGGTTATCATCCAGATGACATTAAGATCGATCAATTCATGTTGCCTGATGGGTCTACTGAAGAGCGCATCTTTATAGAAGATGACATTGCTCTTGAGGCATCAGACTTCTATGCACTGGAAAATATGAACGCTATTGCAAAGCAATACCGCACGACTAACCTTGTTACCGGTACTAATCGTACGATCGACATCATAGGTTATACTGGAGGTTCCAATGCATTGACTAGTACCCAGCGTACTGCGTTGCAATGGGCCGTAGCTAACTATAATAGATTGAGCGGTGTAAGCTTGACCTTTAGGTTGACTTTTGGTACCAGCTATCAAGATAAAGACATGGTCATCTACCGCAATCCAGGAAATACTGGAGCTGGTGGATCTGCTGGTTTCCCCTCTAATGGTAGACCTAACAAATTTGTTCAGCTTTATGCCGGTATGGATTTTTATGATACCAACGTCAACGAGCATGTTATCACGCATGAGATTGGACACTCTGTTGGTTTCCGTCATACAGACTACTTCTCTCGCGCTTCTTGTGGACAGAACGTTAACGAAGGTGACGGCGGCGTAGGTGCTATTAGAGTATCTGGAACTCCTAGCGGTTATGATCCAGATTCCATCATGCTTTCCTGCTTTAGCTCTGGAGAAGATGGTGAGTTTGGAAGCAATGACATCATCGCATTACAAGCTATGTACTAAGAGCTTATCAAAATTTCTATCAAGGCCTCGATGTGATCACATCGAGGCTTTTTGTTTTAATAATGCAACACGCTGTAAATATCGAGGTCGCCCAGTTGCTTTCTACCTTCTAGAAAATCCAGTTCCATGATAAAATTAGCACTCACTACCTTGCCGCCTATCTTTTCTATAAGTTGAACGGCTGCTCCAGCAGTACCACCAGTGGCTAACACATCATCGTGAAGCAATACGTGACTGCCGTTAGGGATAGCATCGGTTTGAATTTCAATGGTATCTGTGCCGTATTCCAGATCATAGGTATATTTCTCAATATCGCCAGGCAGCTTGTTGGGTTTGCGCAACATTACAAAGGATGCTTCCAGCGCTTCTGCCAGCAGCATGCCGAATAAGAATCCGCGAGATTCTATGCCAACTACGACGTCGATTTTTTGATTCTTATAGTTGGATACGATGGCAGCGGTCATGGCTTTTCTCGCTTTCGCGGAAGCGAGCAACGGAGCAATGTCCTTAAACACGATACCAGCTTTGGGAAAATCGGGAACGTCCTTTACGAATTCTTTTAAATCCTGTTGATTCATAGTGTTGCGGTCTAAAAGTGCGAAGTTTATGGATCTTTTTAATACAACCAACTTTTTATGAGATTATTCCCTATTCTTTTCTTCACGGCGACACTGATACATGCGCAGCAAATAGTCGATTCTAATATTGACGATGTGACTGTTTACCTAAGAGGTGCAAAGGTCACTAGAACAGCAACGGCGTCTCTGAAAAGCGGATCCAACGAGATCGTTCTAACCGGTCTGTCGCCGGAAATAGACGATAGTAGTATACAGGTATCAAATCTAGAAGGCTTGGGACTTTCTGGCTTAAGCTATCAGGTCAAGGCAGCCCAGGAAAAAGTCAAAACCAATAGTTTCAACCTGCTGCAGGTAAGTATAGACTCTACGACCAACGCCATTACCGTTGTAGACGCAAAACTTGCAGGACTCAATGAAGAATCTCTTATCCTTCAATCCAACCGCAGTTTGGGTGGTAGTACTACAGGTCTTTCCCTCGCACAGGTAAAAAGCTTTGGTGACTACTATAACCAGCGCACCGAGGAAATTTCTATTGCCAGATCCAAGCTGAATACGACGCGTTCTCAATTAGCAGATAAATTGCAAAAGTTAAAAAGCGATCAAACAAAACTTGATCCTGAATCCAATGGCCGACAAGGTGAGATCACCTTGAAATTATATGGTGCGACTGCAAAAAAGGTAAATCTAAAGATCACCTATAACGTAGAAAATGCGGGTTGGGTGCCATTATACGATATACGGGCGGATGGAAAGTCAGCGTATGTAAATCTAGATTTTAAAGGACAGATCTACCAACAAACAGGTACTGACTGGAAAAACGTAAACGTCAAACTATCTACAAGTGATCCTAATGTAGATAATACCAAGCCAGTGTTAGAGCCTAAACGCTTGCGCTTTATTAATTATAGCTACTCCAGCAACGCCACTACTCGCAGTAATAAAAAATATAACCCAACAGTTAAAAACGTACGCGGTAAGATCACAGACCCAGAAGGAGAACCGATTCTGGGAGCTACCGTTATGGTTAGAGGAACAAATAATGCAACCACCACAGACTTTGACGGCAACTATTCGCTAGAAATACCAAGAGGTAGTGAGTTGGTCATAAACTTTTCAGGATATGACAGGACTACCGTTCCAATTTATGCCAGTGTGATTGACGCACAACTTTCCACAAGTCTTGAGGCGGTTGTTGTCGCTGGATATCGTACTAGAACTAGAAGAGAAACCAATGATGCATCGTCTGTCGTTACTGAAACAGCACCTGAAGTCGTTCAATCTATAGAAGACAACATCGCTGCACGTACCTATCAATTAAGTCAAAAATATACTATCGCATCTACGGGTGAAACGGTAGATATCAACATATCTAGCAATAAGGTAGCCGCTACCTATGAATACTACACCGCACCCGTAATCAATGAGAACGTCTTCCTGACAGCAATTCTTAAGGATTATGAAAAACTCAATCTAATTCCTGGTGAGGCTAATGTTTACTTTGATGACTCCTATTCAGGTAAAATTTATTTTGACACAGACACGGTCGAGGAGGATCTCGTTGTAAGTCTAGGTGTTGATCCTCAAATAACTGTAAAACGCGAAGATCAAAAAGATACTAGGAGTAAGAGCTTTTTGGGCTCCAACACAATACTCGAAAAACGCTACGTCATTACTTTAAAAAACAATCGTAATACTGATATCAAGGTTAAATTAGAGGATCGAATTCCTATTAGCGCAAATTCCGACATCAAAGTAGATGATGTTGAAACTGGAAATGCTGCAGTACAGTCTGATGAACAAATACTTACTTGGATGGTGGACATAGCAAGTGGTGCACAGGTAAAAAGAGAATTTAGCTACCAAGTGAAGTATCCGAAAGGCCGTAGAATCAATGAAAAGTAGATTGATGTTCTAAACATGGCATAAAGGTTTGTGACTTTTTAAAATAGGCTTATATTTGCACCCGCTAAAAGATCATTGATCTGCAGCGAAATGGCCTCGTGGCGCAACTGAATAGCGCACTTGATTACGGCTCAAGAGGTTACAGGTTTGAATCCTGTCGAGGTCACGAATTAAATGAAAAACCACACTCCATTAAAAAGAGTGTGGTTTTTTAGTTTCCTAAGGTTTTGCGAGGACCTACCTTTCAATTACTTGCCTTATTCAAAATAGCAAGATGATCCTTGCTTAAGGAGTTGGTTGCTGCTTCCCTAAAGGCTTGAAGTTGCCCTGTCTTTGTAGCGCTCACGATAGGCGCCGTGATTCCTGGCTGTGCGATGGTCCACGCAATGGTCACACCAGCTTGTGATATTCCTGTGTCCTGAGATACTTGTTGTAGAGCCTTCAAGACACGCATACCTTTATCGTCAAAGTATTTCTTCAAATTGCTTTCGCGAGAGGTTCCTTTAATGTCATCGATGCTCTCATATTTACCAGTGAGGAAACCGTTAGCCAGTGCCCAGTAATTCGTGACCGCGATATCGTTTTGAAGAACGAAATCCTGATAGCCGTTTTCAAAGTCGGTGCGATGTAATAAACTGTATTCTGGCTGGTAGATTTGATATTTAGGTAAATTGTGTTGCTCGTGCAAAGCGATGGCCGTTTTAAACACATCCAGCGGGAAACTGCTGGCACCTATGTGTCTCACTTTTCCTTCCTTGATCAATCCTGCATAGGTCTCCAGCACATCGGCTATCTCAACGTTGGGATCATGGCGGTGTGAGAAATAGATATCTACATAATCGGTTTGTAGGTTGTGGAGGCTTTTCCCAATTTGCTGGGTAATGTGGCTTCTGGAAAGGTCGATGTGTCCTTGACCTACATCCATTCCAACCTTAGTCGCGACAATGATGCGGTCCCTTAAGCCGCGTTCCTTCATCCAGGAGCCCAGAATGCGCTCGCTCTCGCCACCTTCATGCCCATCGACCCATCTGGAATACACATCTGCCGTATCCATGTAATTGAATCCCATTTCGTACAGTTCGTCCAACACTTTAAAGGACTGTTTGCGATCCATGGTCCAGCCCAACACGTTGCACCCAAAGGCTACTGGTGGCATTCTTAAATCTGTAGTTCCTATCTGTTTGGTTTCCATGACTTCTTTTTCCTAAGGTACTCCTTAGAAACCTTTCTGGCGAGATCGCCACCTCGATTTAGCAGTTTTTTAATGTGTATAGTTGTGGGATGATATCGCTTTCGCGCCTGCCTGTCGGCAGACAGGAAAGTGACATCAACAACCATCTATCCTGCTTCTTTTGTATCGTTGCGTACGATCTTGACAATGCGGTTAATGAAGATCTGGGAAAGATTCCAGTTGTAACCTTCAAAATCTGTGGTATTCATCACCTGAATGACGACCGTGTCGATGTCTTTGTGATATTCAGCGAGGCTTTGATAACCTGGTATCAAACCACCATGTTCGTATTCGTAAATCTGCGAATAGGTTTCTTGTTCTGCTGGTGTCAACAAGGTGCCGTCGTTTAGGGCTCTCAAAAAGATACCAAGGTCTTGTGGCGTGGCAATCATGGAGCCGTAATCGTTAGCCTTGATGTCTTCTTCAACACCCACATAATAACCGCTCATCAAGCGGTCCAAGTCGATGTCGCTCAAACTAAAAAAGGTGTTTTTTAAGCCTAGCGGTTGTAGGATTTGCTCTCTGATAAATTGATGATGGGAATAGCCTACAGCCTTTTCGATAAGCCTGGTAAGCAATAGGTAATTGGTGTTAGAATATTCATAATCAGTATCTGGAGCAAAGTTAGCCGGTAGATCCAGCGCATATTCCAAAACATCAAAATCCTTCTCATGAGGCTGTTCCCAGAATCCCGGATGATCTGTAAAATTAGGGATGCCACTGCGGTGCATGACCATGTTGCGCACGGTGATCTGGTCTGCGTACTCAATTCTATCGGTCAGCTCTGGAAAGTAATGCGCTAGATTTTGGTCTAGAGCCAGCTTGTTCTGGTGCACCAATTTAGTGATCGCAACGGCGACATAAAGCTTATTGATACTAGCAATCTTGAAAAGTGCATGAGGATCTGCCGGAATCTTATTGGCACGGTCCTTATATCCAGCAGCATAAAATTGTGGCGCTTTACCAACCTGATCCACATACACTACTACTCCATCGATATCGTAATCGATGATCGCATCGACTTGCTCTTGCACAGTATCTGGCAACGGCATGATCCAGGCTTTTACCAGAATCCATGGAACAAAATACAAAGACCCAATACTGGCTGCGATGAATAAGACTCTAAAGATATTTTTAAGATAGGACTTTCTCACAACTACAAAAATGGAAAAAATTAGCTGAAAGGCAACCGCATACAGTTCTAGATGGAGGAGGATTTACTTGTGTTCTACAATGGCACAGAGATCTTTACGTGATTTGGATTTGTTGCTGGGCTGATTGGCTTCCTATAACTTATTCTTCAAATCTTGTTGACCTACAATCGCCATAATATCAACCGTTTGTTCATTTACTTTATAGTAAATACTGTCTGAACCGCAAACGAAGCGTCGATATCCTTTTTTTATAAAATCGACAGCTTCAAAGGAATAAGGCCTTCTTGCAATGACTTCAAAGTATTCAAAAAATGTTTCAAAATATTCATCTGCCTGCTGCAGTCCAAACTTTTGAACACCGTAATGATGGATGCGTATGAGGTCTTCTTTTGCAGTATTGCTTAATCGGTACTTAGCCATGGAGCTTGGACTTGGATTGAGCTAAGATCTGCTCTTTATTATCCGTAGTAAATCCACTATTTTCGGATTTTTCCAATTTTGCCCTGATCCAATCGATTTCTATCTGTTGGTTTCTTGCTTGACGTATCAAGTCGTTTACCAATTCGCTTTTACTGGAATACTCTTGATTATCCACTTGTGACTTAAGCCACTCATCGTTTGGTTTTGTAAAAGATATACTTTGTCTAGCCATGAGAATTAATTTGGTTCTATATTACACCAAAATCGAACCAAATCCTAACTATTGAGCTTAAATTTCAAAGGCAATACCGCAGCGATCGTCATGCTGTACGACCATAGGTAGTTTTCATCCTATGTAAACCGAAACTAACCTTAATCATTTCCAGGATCAAACTACGGTTTTCGTCTCATTAGATAGCGTCAACTACTTTTATAACATCTTTACGTGACTTCGGCTTTTGACTAGGCTGGTTGGCGTCATCTGGATCGCGGTAGCCTATGGCAACGGCCATGAGCGTGGCGTGATCAATTTGTTTAAGGATTTCGTCATACTTCTCTGGCTCCACACCTTCCATAGGTGTGGCATCAATGTCCATAGCGGCACAGGCGCTTAAGAAAACTCCTAACGCTAGATAGACTTGTTTGTCACACCAGGTCTTGATCTGGTCCTCGGTTTGTGGTTTTATATAGTCGTTGTAATAGTTGACGGAGCTTTGTGGTAGGTTTTCACTCACATGTTGTTCGAACACTTCAAGATTATTGATGCGACTGAAAACAACGACCGTATCACAGTCCAAGACCTTATTGGTATTGTGCCACGAGTGCTTGGAAAGCTGTTCTTTAATTTCAGGATCTGAAACAAAGGTGAATTTCCATGGCTGGCTGTTGATGGACGACGGACTTAGCCTCAAAATCTCTTTTAACTCTTGAATTTTACTGGATTCGATTTTTTTTGACGCGTCGTACTTTTTGGTCGTGTATCGCGTCCGCATACTTTTTAGGAAAGTAGATTTACTATTCTTCATTTTCATCTCCATTTATTCACATGTTCTATTTTGTCATCAAACTGTGCGGCTAACGATTTTACTCTTGATTTTAAAAGCAATTTTCTTCCTTCAATTGTTCGAGTGAAAATTAAGTCGCAAGAACCCACAAGTCTTTCCCATTGATGGTAGAAATATTCAGCCAGAACTTTATTTCGTCCTAGTATTTCAGGAACAGAGTGATAGTCCTTTTGCTGGACTAGTTTTACAAACTTGCTCTTTCTAACAATTACATACCTAGGATTATCGAGTGGAGCAATGACCTCTTGAAGTGCGTTTATAAAATTTGATTTGTCGAAAGTCGTTCCACCTTCCAAATGACAGAAAACGGCACCCCAATTATCAACCGAGGTTTCTACTTTCAATTTGGAAGAATCTGTTTTAATAATTCCAACCTTAATCAATGAGTTTAAAAGTGCATCGCCAATTTGTTGAATATCCTTTTCAATATCCCGATAATTGATATACAATCTCAAGGTTTTGAAAGAGTATCTACCAAAAATAATCATTCCGATAACTCCGAATATGGCGAGATATAAATACAGATCTTGATATGTTCTTATATTTCTGCTTACTCTTCCAAGTCCTTCTAGAATATCAAAACAGAACCCGATTAAACCTGAAAATAAAGTAGCTATAAGGTTGCGAATTGTTTTATATAAATACATTGACTTAACTGCCTTGTATTCCTTTTCTTCAGAGAATGGAATCTTGATTTCTTCAACAAGTGTGACACCGGTTTGAAGAGCCGTTTTCCATCTTTGTTGCAGACTTTCCCTATCGCCTGCAAAAGAAAACATTTTACTATTCTGTTTTTCTAATATTTCCTTTTGATGAATATTCTCTAATAAATTCAAACGGCCAATGCCGTTTTCAATTCCAGATTCTTCTTTAAAAGAAACACCCACAAAGCTTCTGAAACGTCTTTGTAATAAGTCAAAATCGTCTCCACCTGTGGAAGATGTTGGATCAATACAGACCAAATGCCAAATATTCCCTGTTTTGTGACTGTTGCCATTTTGAGTCCTAATGGCTCTACCACGCATTTGGTTAGAAAGCACAAACGAACCTACAAAACTTGCTAAGATTAACGAATTGATTGCTGGAGCATCCCAACCTTCACCAAGCAGTGATTTTGTACCAATCAAAACCTCAATTTCTCCACTCTGAAAAATTTGAGTTACAATATGGACAATGTCGTGTTTTAGCTGATCGGTGCGATGTATTAGAACGTAATTATGATCAAATGGAACAGGACTTGAGTTGATTTGATCAATTCCTTTATGAGCTGCCATAGCTTCCAATCCAGGTAAGGCACTCGTAGGAATAATTATAATTGAGCCTGTCAAGACAGCTATTTTCTGGTCACTCGTGTTTTCTCGTCTTAACTTCTCAAAGATTGGAATCACCCCAATTTTGTCGAGTTCCAAATCATTTTCAAGGGCATTGATGAAAAATTCTTTCCGGATGTAATCTGAAAGAATAACGAGCCTTAAATCTTTACTCAATTGCCTGTGCTCGAAATCAACGATCTCTTTGATACTATTTAGCTTGCTTATGCTGGAAGTCAAAAAGCCTGTCACACGTGAGTTGTACGAGAAATTTATTTGTCGTCTTTCTATTGCTCCATATCTTCTCAGCCTATTTTCAAGTGTATTTTGATGTTCCTCGAATTCTATGAAATGCTCCTTTTCTTTGTACAGATAAAACTCTAGTAGAGTTTGCATCCATTCATAATTGAGTTTCGGAATTTTAAATTTCTTATCTCCAATGACCTCGAGATGTGTTTCTGGAATAACTCTATCATTCGTGTTTAGAAAAATCAAGCATGCTGAATAGTATGGAAGATTACTATAAATCCAATCTAAATGTTCATTAGGGTTGAGCCATATCGGATGATTTTCGATGGCTTGGATGATTGTTCCGTCCTTTTTGATTTCTAGAAAAAGCCTTTCAATGTTCTTCCTGAACTCAACTATTTTTTGATTTTCAATTGGGGTTGGTAAGGCAAAATGAACATAATCTTGATGCGGGCATAAATCACCTTCAATTACCAGTTCTGGAATGGATATCTCTGTGTCAACTGGGCCATTAAGGTCTATGTATCGTTGCCATTCTGTAGCGGTAACATCATATGGTGGTGTGGCTGTTAGGCCAACAATTACTGGGTCTAGTTTTTCTTTGACTTTTGAAAGTGTTTGCCACCAGTCGTTTTTTAAATGGTGAGCTTCATCCACCACAATTGTTTTAATATTTTGAAGCTTTAGACCATTTACAATTTTCTCGAGTTCTGAGTTGGTAGATGTGCCGTTTCCATTTTCTTTATGTTCTTCTTCATCTTCAAGTTCTTCTTCTTCTTCAGTTCCCCAATTGTTACAAGCTGCATGTAATCCTTGATAGGTAACCACAGTCATGAATTTTGGATTACGAATATCTCTTGAAATCCAATCAGGAGTAATTTGGGTTTGTAGAAAAAGTTCGCAAAATCTTTGGATCCACTGGTTGCGTATGGCAATGGTAGGTGCGAGAATTAAAGTAGGTTGGTTTAATCGAATCGCAACTTCAAGACCTAAAACTGTTTTACCCGAACCAGGTGGAGCAATGACGTGCAGATGTCGATCATTTAAGTGGTCTTGCAATTCGTCAAGCACACGTTGTTGGTATTTTCTCCAACTGTATTTAAACTTAATTTCTTTTGGGTATTCTGTCAACCTTTAGAGTGTTGTTTTAATAGACATCTAATAGCAAAGGTAAGATGAGTATGAGGTATTCATTGACCGTTGCACGTCGCTGGACCTTATATAAGGTTAATCAATTGAAGACTTTTTTTGATAAAGTTTTTCTTGTGAAAGGCAATGCGATTGCTATTTCAACTAAGAATTCTTTTAGCTTCTAAAACTTTCATCTTTAATGCCCTCAAATCTGCTGCCTTTTCAAATTTTTGAACATTAATAAGTTTGCTCTGCATATTATCTATCTTTTTAACCAACACATCCATCTCTGTAGTGAGATTCATTATATGCTCTTTAAAAGACCTTTCTGAATACAAGTTTTGTGAAACTTTTCTGAATGCATTATAGGCAGTCATAATATCATCAAAATAAACTTTTTCCTTGATTCGAGCATTTGGGTGATAAGCTGATAAGTATATTCTGTTGTCTTTGACAGTTGCATGACAACTTCCAAATATGTTCATTTGATTGAGCCCCAAATCCTCTTTAAAATAGCGATAAGTATTTCCAAAAATTATCACATCAGGATTGAATTCATCTATCTGTTCAAATAGAATAGCTTTATATTTTTGATAATGATTATATATCTCATTCTCCTTTGACCTTGAACCACCGCCAACCTTTTTTACATTTATAAACGCTATGTTTTGAAGAATATCCACGGTACTTGGATCGTCTTTAGGGTAAGGTATGTCTTCCCATGAAGCATCATTTAAAATGCCATTCGTCACATATATAATATTTCTAAAAGTATTCTCCCAATCCTTTCTTATACCATAATCTCTTTTCAAAGTATTAATAGCTTCGCGTAAATCATAAGATTCATCTTCGCCAGTGCTATTTGCATCTTTCAAAATCCACATTAATTTAATATTCGAGCTTAGATATTTGTGTTCGTTTACTATGCCATCAAAAATTGGCGCACGGTTTGAAAGCCTCCCAATATTCTCAATTTCATCGTTGAATGTTTTCATTTGAATAACAATATTTTAGTTAATCTTCTCAAGATTGCTGTAGCTAGTTAAAACTGACCTTGAGCCACCCATACATTTTTTAATATCTATTCCATAATTTTTCAGGAATGCATCTTGCACTTCTTTGCTACCATTAGTGGTTATTGGATTCGAATATTTTGAAATGACATCTACACTCATTCCTTTTTCAATTGAAACACCGTTGGATGTTCGCGTGCTTTTTATTGTGATTCTGAAAAGTCCCATATTTTTTATTTAAATATTCTTTTTACTCCTGAATTTTACATGATTCAATATTCTTTGACGCATCCTACATTTTGGTCGTGTAACGCGTCTGCATGGAGTTTAGGAAGGTCATAATTGTACTAGGTTTTTTGTCGGAATATTAAAACTCCAATAGCTCGTTTAGTTCAAAAAGAGATCTTTCAACTTTCCTTTCTTATATGCTTTTACGTATTCCTTCGTTGCAGCATTAACAGATACTTTATTTAATTTATCGCTTATATACTCTAATAAGATTTTTGCTCCTTCAAGCTGAACTTCACTCACGTCATCTTGATCTTTATATATTTCTCCAGGAACTGGTATGCATGATAAAACTCGGTTGTTATTAATTTTCTGGTCAAGTTGATATTGCATCATGCTTATCATATAATAATACTGCAAGCCTTTTTCATTAGTTAGCGTGTCGTAGAATTCATTGCCTAGCGGTATACCCATACCAGTATCTTTATTCTTCCAGTACTCGATAATTCGATGTGCCGCTATATACTCTTTTGATCTTGAATTAATAGGCTGAGTAAAAACATATTCTGAAGCCTTAAGAATAATTGGCTCATATTCCTCATAAGCGGGATCACTTTCTGAGAGCATTTCGTCATAAGAATCAGAAAGTTGACCAAAAACTGAAAGCGGTAATACGAGTAAAAGTAGTAGATAGATATTCTTATTCATTTGTCTTTTTATAAACCAAGATATAATCTTTTTGCTATACTACTTTCATTTCCGTGTCAGTCAGTCCTACTATTTTGTCCAAAAGCAATTCCAGAAATGATAAACGATAGTATAAATAATATTCTCATAGGTTTTTTAAATTTTCAAGGCTGACTATTGATGGACGAAGGACTTAGCCTTAAAAATGCCTTTTCATTCTTGAATTTTACTGGGTTCAATTTTTTTAAAGGAGTCATACTTTTTAATCGTGTAACGCGTCTGCATGGATTCTAAAAAGCTCATAGGTTGATTGATGTGTTTATCTTAGGGAAATCGTTTGAATTTTATCTAGGGTTTTCGAAAGTTCTATAATGACGTCCACTCCAAGAGACCACATGATAAGTGATGCAATCATAATTAAAGCTCTACAGTACTTCTCCTGTTTCTAAAACCTTTATTTCCTTATTAATTAATAAGGTGCTTGCGCCACCAACTGCACAAACCACAAACAATTCGTCATTTATTATTTTAATTTTTGAATGACACGAAATTTTTGAGTGGCAGAAAATCACAAAGGATTAAAACTATTGTAGGCAGCATACTATTATGATATTATTGCAGTTCTTAATTTATTAACGATAATTTTCTTTTTCTCTTCAAAGTCAACGTCATCATCTTTAGGCCAAATTAGGGCTACCGTATCGAGAAGTATTGGTGAGTATTCATAGACCTCTTCTTTCGATACATTATACCATATAGGTAATATGGACCGATCATTTTTTAAAATATCTTTTGTAAAGACCGAATTGAATTCAGCCTTAGTCCAGCCAGAATTATTTAAAAAATTTGGAGTAATTATAAGGATACATTTTTTTGCTTCCTTAATTCCTTTTTCGATCGATTCCCTAAGGCTATCGCCTACTTGTAAGGAATATTCATCAAACCACACAGTACATGCTTGTCGTATTAACAGATTTACGATGGGTTTCGCAATATTTTCTTTATCGCGAGAATCATGAGAAATGAAGGCTAATGGATGGTCGAACACTGTTTTTCCTTCAGCATATTCCGTCCTTCTTATTTGAACATAATGACCATTCTCTTGCGATTGTTTTAATACTTCCGCATCATATATCCGACTTCTTTCATTTTCATCATATATAAAAATTCTACCAGTAAAAAACATATCTTCTGATTTCATTTTCGTTTCTCCTGAAGTTCCACCCTGCACGATAACTTCATCTTTCAATTTTTTAATTTCCTCAAGATTTTTAAGTGCAACAAGTGCTGGACAATTGACAAGATCGGTTTCCTCTATATAAAAAGAGATGTAAAAAGCATTCGCCTCGAAATCTAAATGAATTCTGCCTACAATTTGAAAGGAACTTTTATAATCGACAGTAACAGTGAATATTTTTGAAAGCGACAAAGTTTTGTTGTCTAATTCGAAATAGTCTTTTAGTGTAGCCATTTACGTTTTAGTTGAGATTGATGATTAGGTTACTGCTAACATATTTTATAATGAAACCTAGTCTTTATCCAGAAAAGATAAATTGATTTAACTAGTTTCATTTCAATTTTAAATGACTTACAAAACCCCACGCTTCCACTCTTTCGCGAAAGCGAACTCAAAAACACTCCTACAACTCTGGCCTGTTGTTATTCACTAGGAATACC
This sequence comes from Nonlabens sp. YIK11, assembly GCF_001413925.1. NCBI lineage: Bacteria > Pseudomonadati > Bacteroidota > Flavobacteriia > Flavobacteriales > Flavobacteriaceae > Nonlabens > Nonlabens sp. YIK11. The sequence continues at coordinate 1,510,141 of NZ_LBMJ01000001.1, read as the reverse complement.
GAGTTGACAAACAGCAATTTCCCATTCTCCCAGAAGGCGCGAAACAATGGATCGTCCACCATATAGATCAGGCTACCAGCGCCTAAACGCTGCTCGCCAAATACCATGGAGCTCTTTAATTTAGTTTTGGCCGTGTCGCCTGCAAAACCAGAGACATTGACCACGTCGTCTGTGATCCAGCCCACATTGTAGCCGTCATCCAAATAGCTGTAGGAATCGCTGCCCAACTTTAAACTGTAATAGGCATCACCATAGCCAAAGGCCATAGGGTGCGTCTGGTCCATCGTGATCTTGAAAATACTACCGGTGATCAAATCTGTGGTTCCAGATTCCTCACGAGCCGCATAAGGGATCAAGAGGTCTTTCTTCTCGTCCTTATCTTCGGTAGAGTCTTGGTCCTTGTCGTTTTTGGCAATCCCAAAACCGTCCTTGTCTGCAAAGGCACTCACGGCTCCAGACAAGGCGACGACCTTGCCGCCACTGCGTACGAAAGTCTTGACTTTATTGAGTGTGCTCTCATTGAGCAAACTGCCATAGTAACCGTCTGGCATGACCAGCACGTCGAATTGGCTTAAATCGGCACGGCCTAGATCGCCGGTATCGATAGAGGTTACAGGATAACCCAAGTCTTGCTCAAAGAAATACCAAGTTGCACCATAACTCAACGAAGAAGTGCGCTCACCGCGCAACAGGGCCACTCGTGGCGCACTGATCAACTTGACGTCTGGCGAACCAAAATCTGGTCCTGAAGTGGCAAAAGAGCTTAGCGCCGGTTCCAGTCCTCGCTTGAATTCATTAGCCACTGAATTCACGATCGAGCCAAAGTTGTCGATTCTTTTGTTATCGCTTTTGGTAATGATCAAACTACCGCGGTCGTAGGTGGTGCCGTTGTTGACAAAGGGCTTTTCGGTAAAGCGAACTTTGATACCGGCTTTTAATAATTTGGCCAGGAATCTGGCGTCTTGCATGCTGTTCCATTTGGCAATATAACCGGTCGCCGTGTTGTTGGTATTGTCATCGGTCTTGATGTCGAGTGTGGCGCTGGTCCCAGAAACATTGCTGGTGCTGGCAACGGCTTCTAGGCCGTAGGCTTTGGGTAAGTTCCAGGCGGTAATGTCATAAGTCAATGGCGTGGACAATTGGGCGTTAGGCTCAAAAAGTACTTGTACCATTTTCCCTTTGGGTTGGTTGGTAGAAACCACCATGGCGGTATCGTATTCCAGTGTGGTTTTCTTGTCGTTGTTGTAGCCTAAACCGTTGGTTTTTCCTTTTCCTGTAAAACCGTATTGGATCTCGTGACGGTCCAGCAATTTGGCCAGTGCCATGAGTTGGTCAGTGCTGCCTTTGAGTACAAAGCTTTTGGTAGTCAGGTTGCTGTTGTCAAAGTATTTCTCAAATTCGGTATTGAGTTTTTCCACGTTTTGAGAAGCGACCTCGATAGTGGAAAGTCCGGTAGTTTTATGGTGCACCACACGATCTACTAGAGTCAATTCAAAACCTTCATCGTTGTTGATGCCCAATCCAGCACGGCCGTGACCGGCTTGCTCATAGGTCATTCCAATCGCGCCCATGTAGGTAGGATAGGTATCGCCATAACTAGGGTACAATAAATCAAAGCGTTCTCTGGTAAAATATAGCCAGCCTTCGTTATCAAAATACTGGGCGTGGTTCTGTCCTATTTTGGTCTGGAACTCGCGCTGAAAATCGGTAATCACTTCGTGAAAAGGTTCTGCTGCCGGAGCGAAATAGTACGGCTCATTAATGCCTTGCTCGTGAAAATCCACATGTATTTGTGGCATCCACTGGTTGTACACTTTTAAACGCTGCTGGGATTCTACCTGCGTTGCCCAAGCCCAGTCGCGATTCAGGTCAAACAAATAATGATTGGGACGACCACCAGGCCATGGTTCGTTATGTTCTGCCGCAATTTGTAAAGGATCGTACGGCTGGCTCGCCACCTGATTGTACCAGTTGGCATAGCGGTCGCGACCGTCTGGATTCACACATGGATCGATGATGACGACCGTATTTTCCAGCCAGTCTTTTTTAGTGGTAATGAGTTCATACAGCGTCACCATAGAAGCCTCTGTACTGCTGGCCTCGTTACCGTGCACGTTGTAGGATAACCAAACAATCGCCTTATCTGAAGTCGCATTTCCTTCAATGATTCCAGTCTGGGCTAGATTGTTTTTTCTGATTTGCTCGATGTTATTTTGGTTCGCTGGACTGGTGACGATCGCATACGTGAGCGGTCGGCGCTCGTTGGTTTTTCCATATTCTTGATAGGTGACCATATCGCTGTTTTCGGCAACATGTTCAAAATAGCGCACCACATCTGCATGGCGCGAAAACTGGGTTCCTATTTCATAGCCTAGGAAATCGGCTGGAGATTGTAGTTGTGCCTGCACGGCGATGCTGGCGAGAAATAACAGACTTAGGAATAGTGATTTGCGCATGAATAACATTTTGAAGTGCTAAGCTACTTAATAAACGGGAATCCCTTTTTGAAAAATCGGAATCTGTTATGAAGGAGTTATTCGTTTACTAAATGAGGTTGAAGTATCCCGCTTTCCTGTCTGCCGACAGGCAGGCGCGGTAGCGGAATAAACCTAAAGGTTGTAAACCAGTATCGAGCATTTCGACAAGCTCAATGTAAACTAAAGTCGAGATATGGTTGGAGCACAATGACATTCTCTTAAATGAACCGCTCGTTCTCTATCCCGATAACTATCGGGACTCGAATCGGCTTGCTTTTCTATAAATCACAATCCCTGTAAACCAGTATCGAGCATGTCGGCAAGCTCAATGTAAACTAAAGTCGAGATATGGTTTGAGCACAGTCTTCCTCACTTATCCAACCGCTCGTTCTCTATCCCGATAACTATCGGGACTCGAACCGGCTTCCATTTAAATTAAAGTCCTAAAATAATACAGAAATATACTACTGATCATCCAGCGTCACAGCATCTGGAGAGGCACCGCATTCTTTGAGAATCTCGCTGATGTCTTCCGTCATTTGTGGTGGTCCACAAACGTAAAAGTTTTTATCAAAATCATCTACCTGATTCTTGATCAGTTCCTTGTCCACGCGACCGTTGAGATATTGGGTATCTTCCTGATCGGTAATGATATAGGTCACGCGATCGCCCAGCATTTGATCCAGTTCTTCTTTTAGGATGATATCCTTTTCGGTTTTATTGGAAAACAACAAATGTAATCCGTCCAGTTTATTTTTGGTTTTCAGGTCCCTAAACATCGCGATGTAAGGCGTGATTCCAGCGCCACCGGCAATCACATAACCGTCACCTTTATATTCAATCGCGCCCCAAGTATCTCTAATGATTAAATGATCACCTGGTTTCAAGTGGTCCAGTGCCTCGGTCACGCCATCGTGATCAGTATAGATTTTAATTACAAATTCCAGATCCTCGTCACTGGTAAGGCTGGTAAAGGTAAAAGGTCTTTTCTCATCCTTCCATTGCTCCTGATCAATGGAAACCTCGGTCGCATGACCTGGCGTGAATTCATAACCGTCCGGTTTTTCCACGCGAAATTGCTTCACGTCGTGAGTTAATTGTTTGATCGACTTGATTTTAACAGAATGTGCCATATTTTTCTTTACAAGATAGAACATCTCCAACCTAGGAAAAAAGCATTGGTGGCGCATCGGCACAACTTTAGTAAAAGTTTAAGCTGGTGAGCTGCTCCGCAATGACTCACCACATAATCTAAGTATAGGACCATTGGGCTGTTTCCTCAAGGAGGATGCTGCTGCAGTGCGCAATAAGTCTCGTTTTAATTTCGCTTTCGCGAAAGCGAAATCCAGACAACTTCTATAAGAACAAGGTAGAATCATTCCTACAAACTATTTCCAGCTTGCTATCTTTGCCGCATGGCTCCAACTCAAAAAATAGGAATTACACTAGCCGGCGGCGGCGCAAGGGCATCGGCACACATAGGTGTGTTACAAGCGCTCAATGAAAACGGCATTTTTCCCAGCGAGGTGTCTGGCGCCAGTGCTGGTGCCATGATAGGTGCGTTGTACTGCCATGGCTACTCGCCTTTGGAAATTTTGGAATTGTCCATGCAAGAAGAATTTGTGCGCATCTTTAAATTCCAACTTTTAACGCGTGAATGGAACCGTCTGGCCATGCTCAAAAGGTTACTGGAAAAGCACTTGCCAGAGAATAGTTTTGAGGCCATGAAAATCCCTTTACACGTTTGCGTGACCAACCTCAACAAAGGCATTAGCGAATATTTAAACCAAGGCGATTTAAGCACCAGTATCATCGCATCCTGTGCGATACCGGTCATTTTCAAACCGGTCGTTTTTAATAATGCTACTTATGTGGATGGTGGCGTTCTCAACAATTTACCAGTAGAACCACTGCTGAATCGCGGCATGAAAATCATGGGTGTGAGCATTTGCCCACACGAGGAACTGGAAACCATTAAAGGCATTAGAGAAATTAGCGAACGTGTTTTCCAACTTAACGTGTGGAGCAATACAGAACAGCGTCTGCGACAGTGCGACGTCGCGTTAGAGGTGGAAGAGTCTTTTCCCTACGGGATTTTTGATGTTAAAAAATCGGAAGAACTCTTCAAGATAGGCTATGATTGCGCCATCAAGCAGATGCCCCAAATTATCGCTGGGCTTTCCTGATTGCCTTCGTTGTATCTTTATCAATCTTTTATTTTAACAATTTCCATATTTAATATTATTGCATATCAATATGTTACAAACGTTGCCGTCGCAGACGTTAAACAGGTAATGCCGTTGCATTTTTGACATTATATTTGTCCAAACAAGTATTTCATGCGCAACATTATTCTCCTAGTCATTCTTCTTTCTGCACTGCCGCTTCAAGCGCAGCAAACCTTTACCATTGATCGTGGAGAAACTAATTTATGGCAGGATTTCACCTATGACATGGGTAATGTGTTTCAAGGAGTTGGCTTTGCTTACAGCAGGCCACTGTATTGGGATGGCGGCGACGCCCTTATCGCTGGAGGCGTTGCGGCGACCACTTTAGGGATTTTTGTTATTGACGACGATATCAATCGAGAATTTAGAAGTCATAGGGATGAAATTCCTTCCATCCTTTTGGATTATGGAAATTATGCAGGTGCGCCACAAAACAATTACGGCCTTACTGGAGCCATTTATCTCACTGGTTTGTTTACTCGTAATGAGAAACTAAGGCGCACTGGTGTGCTGCTCATATCCTCTGCTACAGCTACCGGCTTTTTTCAGCAGTTGACCAAATCGGCGACGGGTCGTGCGCGACCTAGCGGTGGCTTTGGCAAGAATCACTTCAAGCCATTTGGCGGCGAGTCGGTTTATAGATCCTTTCCATCCGGTCACGCAGTATTGACCTTCACCAATGCGCATGTGATAGCCAAACAATTCGACAACGCTTGGGTCAAAGCCGGAATCTATGCCGTAGGCGTTGTTCCTGGATTATCGCGCATCTATGACAACCAGCACTGGGCCAGCGATGTATTCTTGAGTTGGGCGCTGAGTTATTTTATGGTAGAGGCTATTGACCTGTATTTGGATCGCAAGTACGAGCAAAAATACAACGACGACCGTACCATGAAAACTTCGCTAGACCTCAACTTCTCGCTTACCAGTATAGGTGTGAGTTACAGTTTCTAACAATTCCTTTTTAAGTATTGGTGTAGATACGCTTTCGCGCCTGCCTGTCGGCAGACAGGAAAGCGTGCTCCTTTTCCATATTAAATGCATGGGAAAAGCTATTTTGCGCCCTGAATCATCTTGACATCAAACCAACACCTTATGGAGTTCAACCTCACCGAAATCATCGGATATCTAGCCAGTCTGTTCGTGCTGCTTTCCTTTTTCAATAAGAACCTGCGCAAGTTGCGCATCGTTAATTCCATAGGATGCGGTTTTTTTGTCGCGTATGGTTTTATGCTAGGTAGTATTCCCGTAATCGTGACTAATGTAGCCATTCTAGGTGTCAATGCGTATTACCTTTTCGTCAAAAAAGAAGACATTAGACCTAAAGAAGAACTAGAAAACAAATAACTTCCCATACTTAGGTTTTATAGGCTTTACAAGCCTTTGCCGTGTAAATGTCGGGTTTAAATACCTTCAAAAGTTTCCTTCAACCTTTGTTTCATCCCTAACATTGTTCCAACCAAATGAAAGAAATCATGAAACAACCACAACTAGGCGATTATATCGCTAATCTGCGAAAAGAACAAGGACTGACTCAAGAAGAGCTTGTCGAGTTATGCAACATCAATGTGAGAACTATACAACGCATTGAAGCTGGTGAAGTCACACCTCGCAATTATACGATCAAGAATATCCTTCAAGCTTTGGGAAGTTCTTATGCGGAAATTACTCAAGAGCTTCAAGAGAAACCTAAAACTGAACAAGCTCCAGAAAACTTGTTGAAGAACCCTAAAAATGGATTGTGGATCGCGATCGTTGGAATGGCTTACGTCCTTACCTCGCTTCCATTAACGATGATCGATTTGTCACTCAACTTTTTTGACCATGCCATGGTCACTTCAGACATTCGGTTCTTAATAGCAATACTGTATAGCGTTCTAGCGACCGTATTCTATTTAGGATTCTCCTTCAACTTGAAGTTCAAGTCACCACTTGTAAAAATTTCCGCTATTGTATATCTAATTGCACTACTCTTTGCAGAGATTTTATTCATGGACATGTACAATTCTAGTGTGAATGCTTCTTTTGACGCCCTAAACATAGGAATGAGCATTGTGTTATCTATTGTATTTGCTATTGCCATTGCTTTATTAAGCATACCATTTTTTCAAAATCGAGGTCGCTTCTCAGGCCCTTATAAATATTTAGGATATCTATTGATTGTTGCAGCAGCGTTCAACCTAACCGTGTTATTATTTCCAATAGGAAGTTTGCTGGTGACCCTATTTGAGATCATGATGGTGATTTATTTTATTCAGAACCACCAAGCTTTTGCAAAAGCAAAGAATAAAGACTAGCTGAATCTTTTCAAATTCTCCACCTGCTTTTCAATCGCGGTTTTGAATTCGCTTTTTAATCTGTCGATAAGTTCATCTGCTGGAACGCTATCTTTAATGGTAGCTACACCTTGACCGGCGCTCCAGATGGTTTTCCAGGCTTTAGCCTCAGTATCCATTTCTTTACCAAAATCAATTTTGCCAGTCGCTTGTAATTGCTCTTCAGTAATTCCGGCGGCTTTCAAACTTGCAGCAAGGAAATTAGCCGACACTCCAGAAATAGCTGCCGTATACACCACGTCAGATGATCCTGCGTCGATGATCATCTTGCGGTATTCATCGGTTGCTTTTGACTCGTTCGTATTGATAAATCGGGTTCCCATGTAAGCCAAGTCTGCTCCCATTTGCAAGGCACTGGCCACATCTTGACCAGAACTCATGGCACCAGAAAGCAGGATCACACCATCATAAAACGAACGCACCTCAAGTATAAATGGCATAGGATTTAATGTACCCGCATGACCGCCAGCGCCAGCACAGACCAAAATCAAGCCATCGACTCCAGCTTCTTGGGCTTTTTCGGCATGGCGTTTTTTGATCACATCGTGAAATACCAAACCACCGTAACTGTGCACCGCATTGACCACATCTTTAACAGCACCTAGTGAGGTAATGATGAGCGGCACTTTATGTTTCATACACACTTTTAAATCGGCTTCCAGTCGCGGATTACTGCCATGTACGATCAAATTGACGCCGTATGGCGCGGCCTTCTTGCCAGTTTCTTCTTCCCATTTTTTGAGCTCGGTCTCGATTTGTATTAGCCATTCTTCAAAACCTTCTGTAGATCGCTGGTTAAGAGCCGGAAAAGTTCCAACAATTCCGTTTTTACAACATTCAATGACCAGGTCTGGTCCAGAAATTAGGAACATGGGCGCTGCCACAACGGGCAATGAAAGGTGATCTATAAGAGAGCTTGCAGTCATGAAAATGGTTTTGGATAAAGTTACGAGTAAATGAATAAATGAATACCGATTGGAGATTTTTGATTTTAGGCCTTTCTTCCATCTAAACAGCCGTTCAGGCTTCCATCAAATTAATTCCTACAACAATTTGTTAATGAGCTATTGGGCAAACCTCGTTACCCTATTTTTGAGCCATGCAAAGAATAAAGTGGCTTGTTTTACTGTTAGTGTTTCTCGCTAACGTACCGTGTCAAGCACGGCATAAACTTTCTGTTCCTTCCGCTTTCGCGAAAGCGAACCAAAAACCGAACTCCCAAAAGTTTACCCTATCAGGAACCATTACAGATCAAGCCAATGGCGAGACTTTGCTCAATGTCAATATCTTGATCCCAGAACTGGGCACGGGAACCATCTCCAACGAGTACGGCTTCTACTCCATCACGCTGGATGCGGGCACCTATGAGGTGATCTACAGCAGCATAGGTTTTCAAAGCGTCACCAAAACTGTGGTGCTGGACCAAAACCGAAAACTTTCCATCCAACTGCAGGAACAAGGCGAGCAACTCGATGCCATTGTGATCGAGAGCGATATTGAACAATTAAGCACACGGTCACCGCAAATGAGTGTGAACGCGCTATCCATCGAGTCCATTAAAAAAATACCGGTAGTATTGGGAGAAGTAGATTTGATCAAATCCCTTTCACTATTGCCTGGAGTAACGACTGCCGGTGAAGGCGCCAGCGGATTTAACGTACGTGGTGGCGCGGCAGATCAAAATCTGGTGCTGCTAGATGAAGCTACGCTGTATGGTAGCGATCACCTTTTTGGGTTCTTTTCTGTTTTTAATCCAGATGCCATCAAGGATTTGAAATTGTATAAAGGTGGTATTCCTGCGCGCTATGGCGGTAGGGTTTCCAGTGTACTGGATATTTACCAGCGCGATGGAAATAAAACGAAATTGAGCGGTACTGGTGGTATAGGAATCGTAGCTAGCAGATTGTTGCTGGAAGGTCCTATCCAAAAGGATAAATCCTCATTCCTAGTAGGTGGACGCAGCAGCTATGCGCATTTATTTTTCCCTCTTTTTGGGTTGGAAAACCAAGCATACTTCTATGATTTGAACGCTAAGGTATCCTTCAATCTGGATGACAGGAATCGACTGTACGGTTCGGCATATTTTGGACGTGATGTATTTGAAATAAACGAACTTTTTGGCAACACCTTTGGGAATTCTTTTGTTAACCTGCGCTGGAATCATATTTTCAATGAAAAATGGTTCAGTAATGCATCGGCTATATTTTCAGATTATAATTATGCATTGGAACTTGAGTTTGTGGAGTTTGAATTCTTTAGCGGGATTACCAACCTCAACCTCAAATACGACCTGACCCATTTTGCCAGTGACAAAGCAAAACTGCGCTATGGGATCAACTCCATTTATTATGAATTTGATCCTGGTAGAATTGTTCCCACAACTCCTACAAGCCCCATCAATGAGAGCCAGCTGACTAAAAAATATGCTTGGGAAAATGCCGCTTACGTTGATGGCGATTTTAAAATCACAGATGATCTCAATATCAATGCGGGATTGCGCTTGACCACCTTCAGCCGATTGGGCCAAGATTTGATCAATGTTTATGAAAACAATCAGCCATTGTTGTTCAATCAAGAGCAAGGTGTTTATGTGAGCGCCATGCCTATTGACAGAATAGCCAGCAGCCGCAGTGACATCTTAAAAACCTTTGTAAATCTCGAGCCGCGATTCTCAGCCTCCTATAGTCTGGATGACGATACCAGTATCAAAGCGAGCTACCAGCGTATCAATCAATACATTCATTTGATTTCAAATACTACAGCACCTACTCCATTTGATCTTTATGCGCCTAGCGGTGACTTTATCAAGCCTCAAAAAGGCGATCAAGTCGCAGTCGGTTTCTTTAAAAACGTTGGAGATTATTCCGTTGAATTGGAGTCCTTCTATAAAACCGTAGACAATAGGCTGGATTATATTGATGGTGCAGATCTTATCGCCCAGGAAGCCGTGGAATCCATTTTGCTCGCTGGTGAAGCCAGAGCCTATGGCATTGAATTATTACTAAGGAAAAACGAAGGTCGCCTGCAAGGCTGGATTGCTTACACTTTATCCAAAAGTGAGCAAAGAACACCTGGAAGAAATGCATCGGAACCTGGCATCAACAACAGCGACTGGTACAATGCGCCATGGGATAAAACGCACGACTTGACCGTTACCGCAAATTATGAATGGAATGAGAAGTGGAGCTTTGGTTCCAATTTCACGTTGCAAACCGGCCAACCCGTAACTTTCCCTGATGGTCAATACGAATTCAACGGATTGTTTGTACCAACGTTTGAGTCTCGCAATGCCAGTAGATTGCCCATCATTCACCGTCTCGACCTATCGGCTACCTACGTTCCAAAACCTGAAAAGACCCAAGGCTGGCAAGGCAGTTGGGTATTTAGCCTCTACAATGCGTATAATAGAAGAAATGCGGCAAGCATCAGCTTTGGTGAGAATGATGACACCGCACGCAACGAGGCTACCAGACTTGCCATATTTGGAATCGTTCCTGCAGTTACTTATAATTTCAAATTTTGATCATGAAAAAGTGGTTCTACATTATACTACTAGCGGTGAGCTTCATTCAATGTGAAGATGTGATCGATGTGGATTTGAATACCGCAGCATCACGATTAGTCATTGACGGTCGCTTGGAACTTTTGAGCGACGGCAGCAGCCGCAATACCATCAGATTAACCAGATCATCTGGTTTCTTTGAAGAAGTCAATCCTGTGGTAAGCGACGCCAGTGTTCAAGTGGTTGTGAATAACGGTATTTCATTTCCGTTTAGATTTGACGAAACACGCAACCTTTACGTCAACAATAATCTAAGGTTAGAGGAAGGTTCTACCTATACTTTAGAAATTGTGGATGGTAACAACTTTTATAGAGCAAATCAGCAATTGATTAGTACCGTACCACTGGGAAACATTGAACAAACCGAAGTAAGCGGCTTTGGCGATTTTACACAGATTACGGCTTTCTTTCAGGATCCAGAGGCGCTGGGTGATTACTACCTGTTCACCTATGAAGATCCAGATAACTTCCAGCTGGACGTATCTGATGATGAGTTTATCAATGGCAACCTATCACCTACCAGCTTTTTTGTCGAAGATTTAGAGCCTGGCACCAACATCCAACTAAGCATCACCGGTATCGACGCACAGGCATTTCAGTTTTTTGAGACCTTGATCCAGCAAACGGATGATAGTGGCGGAGGCCCATTTGATACCCAACCTGCTGTCGTAAAAGGAAATGTTTTTAATGAGCGTAATCCAGATCGTTTTCCGTTTGGTTATTTTAGGGTAGCGCAGGTGTACGAATTGAATTATGTGAGTGAATAAAGCGTTTAGTGAATAAACTCAACGCTTTTTTCAATGGGTAAACGTACCTTTTTCATGTCGGCAAAAGGGTCTTCTGCACTGCGATAACCTACCGGTAGCATCAATACAGATTTCAAACCTTTAGCCTTAAGGCCTAACAGACCGTCAATTTTATCGGGTATAAAACCTTCCATGGGACAACTATCGATCTGTTCCTGTGCACAAATATTCATGAGTGTTCCCAGCGTGATATATGCCTGATTTCTGGCCCATTGCTCCACTTCTTCCACCGCCATTGCATCAAATTTAGTCGTGAGCTGGTCCACAAACGGTTGTAGCACCTCATCACTGGTGTCTCGAATGTCCTTGACTCTCTTAAAATATCGGCGTACATAATCTGCATCTACCGCTGTCGTGCAAATAACAAGAACGGCTGCAGCGTCGACTACTTGACGTTGGCCAAAAGCCATCGGCACCATTTGATGTTGCAAATCTGTATTTTGAACCACGATCAAACGACACGGTTGCAATCCATAAGAAGTAGCGGTAAGATTAAAGGCTGCAGCCAGCATTTCCAACTGTTGCGGCTCTAGGTTTTTATTGGGATCAAAATTCTTGGTAGCGTATCTCCATTTAAGGTTTTCAATACTTTTCGTCATCGCTTATCGTTATATTTGTGGCTTAAGGTTGATGGTGGGTTCGCTTTCGCGAAAGCGAAAAAATCACGTCCATTGTTACAACAGCCCACAAAGGTAATCCCTAGAACATTGATGCACGTACAGATCGCGAAAACAGCCACCGCCGATTTATGAAAAGACTTCTCAATATCATTGTGTTCTTAGTGGTTGGTGGTCTTCTTGCCGTGGTTTTCCTGCAGGTATATGTGAACCAGACAGCGGCACCACACATGAAGTATAATCTTGAGGAAATCGAACCGGCTTATACCGGCATTGTGCTGGGTGCGAGCGTACGGCCCGACAAGAGCCTGTCGCCTATCCTGAAAGATCGGGTCGATGCGGCCTACCTGGCGTATCAGGAAGGTAAGATCAAAAAGTTTTTGTTGAGTGGCGACCATGGCCAGACAGATTATGATGAAGTGAACGCCATGAAAACGTATCTAAATAACAAAGGCGTTCCCGACAGTGATATCTTTCTGGATCATGCTGGTTTTGATACCTATGATAGTATGATACGGGCACGGTCGATTTTTAAGGTGGAGAAGGCGATTGTATTTACCCAAAAATTCCATCTGCCCAGAGCAGTTTATCTAGGTCGCAATCTGGACCTGGACCTGGAAGGTTTTGCCGTGGATCCTAAAAGCTATGAGCCTTCGGCATACCTCAAACGCCGTGAATGGCTTGCTAATGTAAAAGCATGGACAGAGATTTACATAGAAAAGCGACCGACTTTTGAAGGAATCTCAATTCCCATAACGGGCGACAGCAGTCCTACTCACGATCAATAATTCGTATTCCCTTAACAGTATCAAGTTAACAGGTGTTAATTGCACGTCTTTACCGCATTGATCAGGTTATCTTTAGAAGGAACTAAAGAAATAAAATTATGAGCGACGAGACCCCAAACCCAGAGCAAACCAGTAAAAGAGAACAGGCAATCAATCTTGAGGAAACTCACGGTAAAAAGATCAACCACCAAGTACAGGATAAAAGAGAACATCACCAGCCTAGAGATAGTACACAAAATCAATCCTAAAGGATGATGACCACACCAAACTGCTTCTTTTGAGGCAGTTTTTTTTGCGATAAAACGGCCTAATTAAATAAATCTAGTATATTTGCACCCGCAAAATTAGGTAACTGTTTTGCATTTTAAGGAGAAGTGGCAGAGTGGTCGAATGCACTGGTCTTGAAAACCAGCGAGGGTCACACCTCCAGGGGTTCGAATCCCTTCTTCTCCGCTTAGAGCAAAGCTCGATTTTCAATAGAAAATCGGGCTTTTGTGTTTTAGACACATGAAGAACCATTAGTTCTCGAGTGTGGATAAAATGCAAAAGCCCAGAGACTGCGATAGCAGGATCGAGCTTTATTGTCAGATGTGGAATTCAAGGGATCATAAAATAATCCCTTCTTCTCCGCAAAAGAAACCCGCAACTATCGTTGCGGTTTTTTTTGTTTTAGGTGATTTTGATAACCAAGCTCAGCAGACTAATTTCGCAATCATTGATCCATCATGACATTGATCTCATCACCAGTCATAGAGGTTTATTTGTGTGATCTTATATATAAACTTCATCTATTTGTAAGAATCTCAAGGTAATTTAGACCAAAAGAGTGTTATGAGTAAAGAGAAACAACCCGGAATTATCAATCGTTCACCAGCGGATATGCACGATGATGGAGTGCATTTTAACTCTAAAAAATTAGCGGTAAAAAAGGACAAAAGAACTGAACTTCCTGAAAAAGAAGACGAATCCTAGAAATATCGCTTTTCGCTGAATTCTAATTAAGAATTAGCTAAGATCCTAAAAGGTCTTCAGCAGGATTTCGTGTGTAAATCCTTTTGGTTTCGTTCTTGTCAAAGTCACTACACATTTAAGACTTGAATGGCTCAGCACAAGAATGCAGTATTTTCTCATTCTCGCACCTATTCTATCCTTGATTACCTAATTAGGAGGCTTCATAATTAATCACCTGACTTTTTTATCATCTTTCATTTCTAATGCATAGATCGTTCTACAATGGCTTATTAGCTTCATGAACGTTTGGAATAGAGCCTTTCGAGAAATAATATGTATTTCTATAATTCTTAAATCGATTACAATTTTGCAGTGAAACTTTGAATTGAAAATCAATATTCACGAAATTAGAGCATGCAATTCATCGACTACTATCAAACCCTAGGCGTGCCTAAAACAGCTACCGCGGCAGAAATCAAAAAGGCCTACCGCAAACTTGCACGCAAATATCATCCAGATCTCAATCCTAATGATAAGGAAGCCGAGCGTAAATTCAAGGAACTCAATGAAGCCAACGAAGTGTTGAGCGATCCCGAAAACCGTAAAAAATACGATCAATACGGCGAGAATTGGAAAGATGCCGATGCCATGAACCAGTCACGAAGTCAACAGGGCAATAGGCAATCCTATCAATCCTATCAAAGTGGACCTGGTGGCAGTGATCCTGATTTTTCAGACTTCTTTGAATCTATGTTTGGAGGTCGCAGCTCCAGTCGCCAACAAACTATGTATCGCGGTCAGGACTTCAATGCACAACTCCAGCTAGATTTGATGGATGTTTATAAAAGCCATAAAAGAACGCTAACGGTAAACGGTAAAAACATCAGGATAACCATACCAGCTGGTGTACACAATGGACAAACCATAAGAATCAAAAATTATGGTGGCGAGAGTCCAACAAATGGACCTAATGGTGACCTATTGATCACTTTTGTCATAAACAACAACACAGGTTTTCATCGAGAGCAAGAAGACTTATTTATCACTCAGGAAATCCCTTTAACCACAGCAGTTTTAGGTGGTGAGATCCAAATCAAAACGCTGGACGGTCTCGTAAAACTTAAGGTCAAACCAGGAACGCAGAATAACACCAAAGTAAAATTAAAGGGTAAAGGCTTTCCAGTTTACAAGAAGGAGAATACCTACGGCGATTTAATTGTAACCTATACGGTCAAAATACCCAATTCCCTTAGCCAAGAACAGAGAGAATTGTATGAACAACTAGCAAAATTAGATTGATCATGGAAAGATACCTATTCATACCAATAGAGCAATTTTGCTCCAGTCATCAAATAGAAATCCAGTGGATCAAAAGTTTAGAGGATTATGGACTCATTACGGTGATTTATGAGAAAGAAGAGTTGTTTGTATCAGAAAAAGAACTCATCAAATTAGAGCGCATCTTGACCTTCTACCGAGACTTGGAAATTAATTTGGCGGGAATTGAAACCGTTTTTCATTTATTGGAACGCTTGGAAAATGCTCAGGAACGGGTTCGCTATTTAGAAAATAAGCTTCAAAAATTTGAATAACTTCTTCATCACCAGCCAGCGATACAAAGAACAATTTGTTCGTGGCTTTAGGAATCTTGAGATTTTTTGAAGGAAAGCCAATGCATCTCTTTGATTTCGTTAAGCATTTCTGGAGTGGAGACGGTTTTTACTTCTATATGTTTTAAAATTTCTTGTACGGGTAAGAATGCGATGGGCGCAGGCTCATGTCCCATTTCCGTATACCATTGTTGTAATTGCTTTCCAGAAGCTAGATATACTAAAGTTCCTATTCCAGACCATCCATGGGCAGCGGCACACATGGGGCAATGTTCTCCAGTAGTATACATGGTTGATTCCTCGCGCTCTTGTTGAGACAAATTTTGTAACGCCCATCTAGCCAATTCAATTTCTGGATGGAACAGCGCATCTACCTCATTGACCCTATTGCGCTCTGTAGCAATCACTTTTCCTTCGGCATTAACTAGTATGGAACCGAATGGTTCATCTCCAGCATCCAGCGATGCTCTGGCAAGTTCCAGACACTGTTTCATATATCTTTCTTCTTTAGCTGTCATGGCGGCTGATTTTATCAGGTTGAATTAGCACACGATTAGAGAAAGATAGATGATGCCTCAAACATTCTGCCTTATGGATTTACTAAAATTAAAGAGAAGTAGTAATCAGTTAAATGCAAAGCTAAAAACGAAACTGTTACATTATTTAAAGTTTCATTTTATAGCTGCTGCAATTCCATAAGTCAGTTCATTACAAAAGCCTCAAACAAACAATTTCCATTTTCTTTATAAATGTGATCATTCCACTCCTGTTAAAACCATAACTCTTGTTAAATCAACCATCAAATGTGACGTGGTCTTAGGGATAAAATGAATATCTTCGAGTATCCCAATCCCCTATTTTATCAGAGCCACCACTAGTACGTAAATAGTATTTGCCATGCAAGAAATGACAGGGATCCACCCAACCGAAGAATTATTTTCTCACTTCTTCAATTTGACACAAGACTATTTGTGTATTGCGGGCTATGATGGCTATTTCAAAAAAGTAAATCCGGCGTTTATTGATTTCATGGGCTATTCTGAAGAAGAATTAATGGCGTCGCCCATTCATTCTTTCATCTATGAAAAAGACCAGCACCGCACGGCCACAAGTAGAAAAGGTCTTACCAAAGGTTCTCCGCTTCTGCATTTTGACAATCGCTACATCACAAAGTCTGGCGAAGTCGTTTGGTTGACCTGGACCTCCATTCCTAATGCAGACAATCAATTGGTATATGCGATCGCTAGAAACGTCAACCATATTAAAAAGAAGGAAGAAGAAAGAAATGCGGCCATTGCAAACTTGACCCAACTCAATAAAGAGCTCAAGCGACTGTCCTTCACCGCGACCCACGATTTAAAATCACCCGTCAACAACTTGATCTCGCTATTTCACCTACTGGATACCAGTGAGATCAAAAATGAAGACAACCTTTTATACATCAACCTTCTTAAGGAGTCGTCAGAAAACCTTCGGGATATTCTCAATAACTATGTAGATACCATCCAGAAAAAAAACACCTCACTACACCATAAGGAACAAGTGTGTATGAAACAGGTGTTACAAGCGACCCTAGACCCTATCAAATATCTCATCAAGAATACGGGCACGACGTTTCAAATTGATTTGGATCAGGCTTCTACCATTAATTTCAACGCCTTCTGTCTGCATAGTATTTTCCTCAACTTGATTTCAAATTCCATCAAGTATGCGCGTCCTGGAGTACCGCCAGTCATTCAGATTACTTCTTCAAATAAAGAAGATTCCGTACAGGTGTCTGTAAGCGACAACGGTTCTGGTTTTGATTTGGAAAAAGCCAGTGGTAAAATATTCCACCTCAACGAGACCTTTCACGATGCGACAGATAGTAAAGGCGTTGGGCTATACTTGGTTAACGACTACATGAAATCCTTTGACGGCGAGATCCAAGTGAACAGTACCGTAAATCAAGGTACCATATTCACACTCACCTTTCCTAACCAGTAGCTTTAATTGAAGCGATAAAACGCTTTGAATATCGCTTTCGCGAAAGCGAACTACCAGAAAAACCACCTAAAACAGATACCAGATTTGAATGGATTTACACTATCTGTTTTAATCAAGGAAAAAACATATTCTTCCTAGATAATTCATTATAACATAGATTAAAAACACTTTTATCGGTTTAAATACGATTATCTAAAATTTTAACACTAGTCACAACCACTTGATATACAATATATTATTTAATTACATCTGATTTTAACACACGTAATCAATATGTTACAGAAACTTAATTGATTAGCTTTAGTTAACCAAATTAAAATAAATCTATGACACAATCACTTTTATAGCTTCTTCTATAAAACTAACTAAAGATCAACCCTTTACCCTTTCTACTCTACTCTACATCTTGCCTAATCGTTAATCCCTGTAAATGATACGGCCCTATGAAAACACTCATTTCCCTTATACTTTTTATGACATCGACGGTATTGTTTTCGCAAGGCATTGGTATCAACACTGCATTTCCTGAAGCTACACTGCACGTAAAAGGCGACTTTAAATTTGTCCCAAAAACAACTAATGCCACTAGGCTTATAGGTGTGGTTGCTAATGGTGAGGTTAAGGAAATGGATATGGGAACTACCTTTCACATCACCAACAACACACTTAATGTTTCACCATCGATTGATCCCAACGTCTATCTAGTGGGCGATGTGGACCAAAGCGCTACCGCAAACTCGATCTCTCAGTACGACAATTATGACATCGGACTCGCTGGTTCCAACAGAAATAAAACAATCATACGCTTCACAGGCGAAACCAACGGGTATAATGTCACTGGCTTTACCGATGGTTATGACGGTCGTATAATCTATTTCTACAATTCACAAAACACAAACGTAACCTTCTTTGATGTTAACAACGCTAGCGACGATGCCAATCAAATCATTACCGGTTCTGGAGCTAATGAAGGTATCAATGGTGAAGGCGTTGCAGAGTTTATCTATGACGGCGTTATTAAAAAATGGATTCTAGTCAACATTCGTTCCTAATCATATTCTTATGAAACAACTCTACTTTACAAGTATCTTTCTGGTAAGTACCCTGGTTAATGCTCAAGTGGGAATAGGTACTACAAGTCCACAAGAAACCCTTCATATTGAAGGCGATTTGATTGTTGAAGGTTATAACCAGTTCGAAAATTCGACCATGTTGGTAGGAGCAGATTCCCAAGGGAATCTAACCACACTTACCCTTAACAATGAGCTCACGCTAGAAAACAACAGAATCCAACTAGCTAACAGCATCTATTATGGTATAGGTAGGCGCGACCTTACTTTACTTGCTATAGGAAGTGCCAACAGGGTTCACAATCTAGATCTCAAACTAGGACTAGGCGAGGCAAATCACGGCAAAACGGTCATCAAGGTTTCTAATTTACCCGGTAACATCAAACTCACGGGCATCCAGGATGGTGTAGATGGTCAACATTTATTCTTTTACCATGCCGGCAAGGGCAACATCGTCTTTCTAGACGAGCAGGATAGCGCTTCTAACTTTTCTCTACCTCGCAATAGAATAAAAGTCCTCGCAGGATCTGAAACCATCTCTGGACAAGGCAGTATTGAACTATTTTATGATGGCGCGTTGCAACGATGGGTCATCCTATCTATACACGACTAACGATGAAATATCTAATCACACCCATATTTATAGGCTTCTCACTAGTGTCTTTCTCTCAAGTAGGCATAGGCACAGATAATCCTAAAGCGACGCTGGACGTTAACGGGACCGTTCGCGTTACACAGTTGCCGGTAAGCACGAGCAACCAGATATCGTTGACTGGTAGCTCTTCCAACAAATCACTGAATAGAACCAACATGGGTGCTGGATTGGTAGTCTATGACAACACGTTGGAAACAGCAACAGTTTCCAGAACCATAGGGAATCTAGACCTAGGTTCCCAACCCTTGACTGCGGGAAACGTCACGGCTCTCGATTTGCAGATCAATCCTGGATCAGTCAATTCCAATGCGACATTTATAAGATTGCATACCTATTCCACAAATGTCAATATTGCAGGAATTGCAGATGGTGTAGATGGAAGACACATTACGCTGTTCTTTTCAGAAAGTGTCAATGCCTCTATTTTGGAAAACGATCCTTCGGCATTGCCCCAAAACAGGATTCTAACGGCAGCCACTTCACAACTATCCATCGGCGGCCTTGGTTTTGTTGATTTGGTATATGACGTGACTGGTGGCGACGATAACTTGGGCCGCTGGGTCGTCATTAAATTTAGAGGTTAGCGATACCCAGAATCTTAATATCGATTGGTTTCCAAACTACATCTTGAAAACTTATGCAGTGGACGCCTTATGGTGGATCTGCCTAGATGTTTTGATGATTTCGCTTTCCTGCCTGCCGGCAGGCGTGGCGCGAAAGCGAACTGGACAGGCAAGAAAGCGAAATAAATACAACCTTGAGGCTGTGCTTCCCAGCGTACTAAGGCTACACCATCTTCCATCCTATTCACTAATATAGTCAATTGATAAATCAGCGATCCCTATACATCTGCTGGCCCATTTGTGATACTTTTGCCATCCCAAAAATTGGATTATGATTGCAGTAGATCAACTGGCGGTAGAGTTTTCTGGAACCACACTTTTTAGTGGTGTGACCTTTAATGTCAATGAAAATGACAAAATCGCGCTCATGGGCAAGAATGGTGCGGGAAAATCCACCTTGATGAAGATCATCGCCGGCGTTTCAAAGCCTACTCGTGGCCACGTACGTGCGCCTAAAGATGCCGTGATCGCCTACCTACCGCAACACTTGTTGACTAATGATGACTGCACGGTGATGGAAGAGGCTTCTAAAGCCTTCAGCACCCTTTTAGACATGAAAAACAAGCTGGACCAGCTCAATAAGGAACTGGAAACCCGTACCGATTATGAGAGTGACGCCTATATGAATATTATCAATGAGGTATCAGATCTGGGAATGAAATACTATGCCATTGACGAGGTCAACATCGAGGCCGAAGTGGAAAAGGCACTCAAGGGATTGGGCTTCACCGCTGCAGACTTTGATCGTCCCACCAGCGAGTTTAGCGGTGGCTGGCGCATGCGCATTGAACTGGCAAAAATCCTGTTGCAAAAACCTGACCTCATCCTACTCGATGAACCTACCAACCACGTCGATATTGAATCGGTACTATGGTTGGAAGATTTTCTTATTAATAAAGCCAAAGCCGTGATCGTGATCTCTCACGATCGTGCTTTTATCGATGCGATTACCAACCGTACCATAGAGGTAACCATGGGCCGCATCTATGATTATAAGGCCAATTACAGCCATTATTTGCAACTGCGGGAAGATCGCCGCGCCCACCAGATCAAGGCTTATGAGGAACAGCAAAAAATGATTGCAGACAACCGCCAGTTCATTGAGCGTTTTAAGGGAACATACTCCAAAACCAACCAAGTGAGCTCTCGCGAGCGCATGCTGGAAAAGCTAGAGATCATTGAAATTGACGAGATCGACAACTCTTCACTGGCATTGCGATTCCCACCAGCACCACGATCTGGTGATTATCCCATTACTGTTAAAGATGTGAGCAAATCCTATGGTGACCATGTGGTCTTCAACAACGCTAGTTTTTCTATCGCTCGAGGCGAAAAAGTAGCACTTGTAGGCCGCAATGGAGAAGGAAAGTCCACGATGATCAAAGCCATTTTGGGAGAGATTGAAGTAGAAGGCACGTGCCAGTTGGGTCACAATGCACAAATCGGATATTTCGCTCAAAATCAAGCCGCACTACTCGATCCCAATCTAACGGTGTTTCAAACCGTCGACGAAGTTGCCAAAGGTGATATACGCACACAAATCAAAAATATCCTGGGACAATTCATGTTCTCTGGCGATGCCATCCAGAAGAAAGTAGGTCTGCTCTCTGGCGGTGAAAAAACGCGATTGGCTATGGTAAAACTATTGCTGGAACCTGTGAATGTCTTGATTCTGGATGAACCTACAAACCATCTGGACATCAAAAGCAAGGATGTTTTGAAGGAAGCGCTTAAGAACTTTGACGGTACACTTATCCTGGTCTCTCACGACCGTGATTTTTTACAAGGTCTGGCAAACAAGGTTTTTGAATTCAAGGAACAACGAGTTATTGAACATTTTGAGACGATTGATGCCTTCTTGGAACGCAATAAGGTAGAAACCATGCGCGAATTGGCCATGTAAGTTATCAGGTCTTTGGAAAGCTAATTACTGCCTGACAACCTTTTTTCCTTCGGTGATTGTTTCCATTTTATCATGCATTTTCACCCAAAAAATGTCATTTGGTAGACGACTGGGAAAATATGTTCATTTAGAACAAATACTAAGAATCGCCACCTCACTAGACGTGGATGTCTTATTTACAAATACTTACAATTAAAAACGGTAATTTTTATATTGATGGACTCAATATTTCGCCGATTTAAAATGTAGGAAAATAGGCTTATTTGTTTAAACATTTGTTAACTAAATATAAGTTTTACTAACTTAGGAGCATTAGGTAAGATAACTTGAACCAAATGCGGTACAGCTCCAGCCAAGAAATAAGTGTTTCAAAAAAATTAGATGATGCATTGCAAAAGCAATTAAGCAACATCATCAGTTTAGCGGCTTCCATTTGCAACGTACCAACCGTAATTCTATCCGTAAAAAGCAAAACTGGATTCATTTCTGTTTCTAGAGATGGTATGCTAGAAGTCAATGAGGCACTTTGCATTTCTATTCACACATTGCTATCCAACACTTCAACTCATGAGGTCGTTCATGTTTCTGATATTTCAGAAAACGAGCATTTACAAGAGTGGTCGATACCTACCAATCGTCCAGCCTGGACATCTTTTGGCACCTGTCCTATCTTTTCCGTTTCAAAGAAATTGATAGGCGCCTTATCCTTATTTGATGATCAACATAGAAGCTTTACTAGTGTCCAAAATGAGGCTATACTCCATTTAAGCCATCAAGCAGCGATGGTGCTTGAAACTAATGATGCCTTGAAAAAAGTGCAAAAGAAAAGCAAGTACAATGCAGAGGCGCTGGAGAATTTAGTGAAATGTACCGGTTCTGGCACCTGGCGCTACCACCTTCAAACTAAAAAGCTCACCATTAATGAAAAATGGTTTGAATTACTAGGCTATAATTCTACGGAATTAAAACCTATAGATTTTGATTCCTGGAAATCCATGATGCATCCTAAAGATGTGGAGCGTACGCTTAGAGAACTAGAGCAATTTTGCTCTGGTGATAACAAGGAATATGATGTAGAGTTTCGCATGCGCCACAAAAAGGGAACTTGGACGTGGATAAGGAGTACAGGACATGTTTCAAAATTTGATAAGGATGGAAAGCCTTTAATCATTTGGGGAACTCACAACGACATTGATGAGAAAAAAAGAGTGGAACTGGAGTTGCTTAAAGAAAAAGAGCGTTTTGAACTTGCTGCCAAGGCGACCTCAGACATCCTTTGGGATTGGGATGTGATTAATAATACCATCATTTTTGATGAGAGTTATGAAAAGGTATTTGGCTTTAAGCCATTGACTAAGGAGTCAGATCATTCCAAACAATGGCAGGAACGATTGCATCCTGCAGATAGGGAACATGTCATTCAAAGTCTGCAAAAGGCTTTGGAATCTGATGAAAGAAACTGGGAACACGCCTATCGTTTTAGAAAACAAGATGACACCTATGCTCATGTGGTAGATAAAGCCTACATAGAACGTAATAAAACGGGTATACCACTCAGAGTCGTTGGGGCTTTTCAAGACATTACACTCAAGAAAGAATCTGAGCTACAGCTCAAGGTTTTTGAATCCATCATTAACAAAACTAAGGACTCCATTATCATCACAAGGGCAGAGCCTATTGATGCACCGCACGGTCCAGAAATCATTTACGTCAATGATGCCGTCGTTGCAAAAACGGGATATGCTAAGGAGGAATTGATAGGAAAAACACCTCGTATTTTTCAAGGTAAGAACACCGACCCAGCGACTTTAAAATACATCTCAAAAAAGCTAAGGAAATGGGAAGTTATTGATGTAGACATCATTAATTACACAAAGGATAAAAAGGAATATTGGATCAACTTATCCATCGTACCTGTGGCTGGTGATGATGGACGTTATAAGTATCTGATTTCAGTACAAAAGGACATTACAGACCGTAAGATATATGAACGCTCCTTGAGAGAATTAAATGAAAAGCTTCAAAAAAATGCGGCGGAATTAGAGATTTCTAATTCAGAACTCGAGCAGTTTGCCTATGTGACTTCACACGATTTGCAAGAACCGTTGCGTATGGTGACTAGCTTTTTAACGCTGCTGGAACGCAAGTATGGAGACGTTATTGATGAAAAAGGCAAAACCTACATTCATTTTGCGGTTGACGGTGCAAAGCGTATGCGCCAGCTTATCTTGGATTTGCTAGAGTATTCCAGAGCTGGTAAAATCGATGAAGTTTACGAAGAGGTAGACCTAAATGTTCTTTTAAAGGACGTCCTTAAATTGAGTGATCGCTTCATTAAGGAAAAGAATGCTGTGGTCACCTATGACACCTTGCCGGTGATACGATCTTTCAACTCACCATTGCAACAAGTCTTTCTCAACCTAATTAACAACGCGCTTAAATACAGTTCTTTTGATAGAACACCTTCCATTCACATCAGCGCCCATGAGGACGATCGCAAAGTTGTCTTAACCATAGAAGATAATGGGATTGGGATCAAGCAGGAATATCTAGAAAAGATTTTCGTCATTTTCCAAAGACTGCATACAAAAGACGAATATACCGGTACCGGTATAGGACTCGCAATCACCAAAAAATTAATGGAACACCTGGGCGGTAGAATATGGGCCGAGAGTAAGGAAGGAGCTGGAAGTAAATTTATGATTGAGATTATAAAGAAGTAACATGCAAAATGTAAACATCCTATTAGTAGAAGATAATGAAGGTGACATCTTGTTGACCACAGAGGCTCTGGAAGAAATCAAAGTGGCCAATAATCTTACAGTGGCTCGCACAGGAGAAGCCGCTATAGATTTATTGAATGAACAGGCCGCAGGTCAAAACAAGCAGAAACCACTACCAGATCTTATCCTACTAGATGTCAACCTACCTAGGATCAATGGTCATGAAGTGCTGAAGTATATAAAAGAGCATGAAGATTTGAAACATATACCCGTCATCATGTTGACGACCTCATCATCTATTGATGATATTTCAAAATCCTATAGAAAACACGTAAACTGCTACATTGTCAAGCCTGTGGAATCTGAAGAGTTTTTAAAAGCGGTGATCCAAATCGAAAACTTCTGGTTCAACATCGTGAAATTACCTTCAAAAACAGATTAAGAAATGCGTCCCAAATCATTGAATTATAAAATTCTAATTGTTGAAGATAATAAGGGCGATTTACTCCTCATTCAAGAATATCTAGATGAATATTTTATAAGTTCCAACCTAGTTACTGCCAAAACTTTTGCCGAAACCAAAGACATTTTACAGTCAACACCAAATACATTTGACATCATCCTACTGGACCTCTCGTTGCCAGATCTTGACGGCATGTCATTGCTGGGGCAAATGGTACCTTTAGTAGGTGATGCGCCTATCGTCATTCTTACCGGATATGCAAATGTTCCTTTTAGTTCATTGACTTTAGGTCAAGGAGCGTCTGATTATTTACTTAAAGATGAGTTGACACCATTTTCCCTTTATAAATCTGTAGTACATAACATTGAACGTAAAAAACATGTTCAGGAAATTGAAAATTCCCGAGAAGAGTATACTGATTTATTCCAATTGAGTCCGCAACCGTTGATTATTTACAACACCAACGACATGTCCATTATCAAAGTGAACGATGCCGCTTGCCATTTGTATGGATATACTATGGAAGAGTTTTCTCGTTTGGATTTATTAGATATAAGACCAGCGTCTGAAGAGTCGTATTTAAGACAGGAATTTGAAAAAGTCACGCAAAGCGACATGAAGTCGCAAACCTATGTTGGAGTTTTCAAGCATCAAAAAAAGAACGGTGAGGTATTCACTGTAGAAGTATTCAGTAATCCTGCCTCACGCGTGAATGAAAATGTGCGTGTATCATTGATCAATGATGTGTCAGAAAAACTCAATTATATCCAAAAGATAGAAGATCAAAACGCTCGTTTAAAAGATATTGCCTGGGTACAATCGCATATTGTTAGATCACCACTTTCAAGAATCATGGCACTGGTCAACTTGTTGTCTGAAGAAAATATCGAGCCCAAAGAGCGCGAATTTATTCTAGAAAAAATATCAGAATCCAGTCAGGAGCTGGATCACATCATTCATGATATTACAGAGAAAGCATCTCAATTAAAACAGGAAGAATCATGAACGAGAGACTGCTTATCATAGACGACGATCCCATATTTTGCTACATACTGGACAAACTCATTAAGAAACAAGGTGCGTATGCCACAGCAACATTCAATAGCGCTCTGCACCGGGCTGGATCACCTAAGTAAAATGACTGGAGAACAAGAAGTCCTTATCTTTCTGGACATCAACATGCCAGAAATGAACGGATGGCAATTCCTGGAGGCATTAAAAAATGTACGGTACAACTTCCCTATTCAGGTCGCAATCGTCACCTCATCCATCGATCCCGAAGATCAAAAAAGATCTTCTACCTATGACATGGTCACCACTTTATTGACAAAACCAGTAGCAGCTAACGAGTTGCAAGACATGTTGCAGTCCAAATAATTATCAAACCTTTCCAATTAATCTATAAAGGAATGCTTCAATCGACTTTACCTTAACAGTCAGCCATCGATCCACAAGGTAAGTTGATTTACCCATCACTTTTAGATATATAAATTGATTTTAAAAGAGTACGCTTCCCTGCCTGTCCGGCAGGCAGGCGCGAAAGCGAACACCTCAAAACATTCTTAGTAATACAACCTAAAATCGAGCAATTTACAAAGCTGGTAATGTTTGTAGAACATACGCTCCACCACTTCTTTGAGATCGTCATTTTCATAGAACAGGCTAAAAAATACCCGATCGATCGTGAAGGCGCTGGTCATTTTTTCTGAAGGATGCCCATAGCCAGAAATCGCGCGGGCACCGGTAACATCAAGAAAATACTGCGATTCTTCATCAGTCAGGTCCAGGATCTTTTTGTTTGCAAAATGAATCACTTTACCGTTCATCTTGCCTTCAAAAAGTTCGGCGATTTCTTCAATGCTATAGTAATATCCATTGATCAAAAGGTTATTGGCCTCGCCAGGCAATACCAGATAAATGATCTCATAATCCTTAAAGTTATGATCGTCATAAAGCAGATAGCTCAAGCTTTCTTCCAGTCCTTCAATGGTATCGCAGGCCTTGTAGATACTGGTGATGTTTTGGTGTAGTGCGATGTCCTCTAGGATGGTAAGCACCTCAGTCGTCTCTTCATTCTCAATATCGGCCACGACCTCAAGGCAGTAAATAAAATTCTCGACGTCGGTGATAGGTACTTCCAGTTCGCTCATCAGGTTCCTGCTCTTACTAATTCACCTGCAATATTAAAGGCCAAATTTCAATCAGGCTGTTGATAAGACTTATTTAACCTAAGTTTCTAATAACGATTCCGTGCCGCCAGCACGGCTTCTTTTGACTCTTGAAACTGTAACAAATGCGAGAATGAAACATCTTATAACTGTACCTCTGGTATTCAACCATAACCAACCATCCCATGAAGCATTTTATTAAAACTTATTTTCTTTTAGCGCTACTCCTATTGCCTTTTTTAAAAACCCAAGCACAAGACTGTGACTGTGCGGACTCCTTTCAAATTACCAAGGATACCTACGAGAAAAATTATTCACTATTTCAATACAAAGTCACTGATGAGAATAGGGACCTATACACGGCTCACTCAGACATCATGTTGGACAGAGCAAAACAAGCTAAGGATTTAACGGAGTGTATCACTATACTTGAAAAATGGCTGGAGTTCTTTAGGGATGGCCATACCTATATCATTCGTTCAGAGAACGAATCTGTTGAGACCCACAACGAGAATATTCCAATCACGATGGAAGAATTCAAATCCAACTATGCTAAATCTGCTTCTAATGATAATCCCATACTAGGTATTTGGAAAAACGCAGGCTACGAGGTGGCTATTATTCCAAACCCAATAAACAATTCCAGAGAACGAGATTATGTAGGTGTCATACTAGGCAGTACAAATCCCAACTGGAAGAAAGGCGATGTGAAATTTGAGTTGATGAATATTTTTGGAACCAGTTATGACATCAATTACTTGATGGGTGATCATACCATAAAACAGATCACTGGAGAACAAACAGACCATGGCGTTCTTGAAATCAAGACACTTAGCAATTGGACAAAGCTTTGGCCAAAAGTAGAAAATGTAAAAAAGCCTAGTGAGATCGAACGTAAGTTCGATCAATTCCACCTCTCCTATGTGGACAATATACCTTATCTAAGACTTCCAGATTTCTATTCGGTAGATCCCGAATACGTAGACAGTATCATGCAAGCCAATCATGATAGGATCATAGCCTCTGAAATGATGATCGTTGACGTTAGGGATAATTCTGGAGGCAGTGATGCGACCTATTTTCCCTTATTACCTTATGTCCTGGACGGTCCCGTTGAAATGCCTTCCAATGGCTTTTGGCTCAGTGATGATAATACAGAATATCTTATCAATGCAATGGCCGCTAGCAAGGGCTATTCAGTAGAGGAATACAAGCAAAAGGACAAGCAGGAATACGAGTCTTTTATAAACAATAAAGGCAAGGCTTACTTTAAAGGTGAAGGCACGTGGACCTTTACAGCAGACACCATTTATAAAGGACCTAAAAAGATCATCATTCTAACGGATGAAGGCGTAGGCAGCTCTGGTGAAACTTTTGTTTACCGAGCAAATCAAAGTGATCGCGTGGTGGTATATGGACAAAATACTGCCGGAGTGGTCGATGGATTCAACGGCTTTCCCCTAGATTTGGGATGCCTTACTGCCGTCTTCCCTACCTCGTACAGAGCACCAGATATCGCTACAAATCCTATCGATCCATACGGTATCGCACCAGATGTTTATGTGGACAAAGAAGAGGATGTACTTTCCTATGCGATCGAGCACATGAAGCAACTTATTAAAAATGAAGGGACAGATTAGTTTTTTTTAAGTTCGCTTTCGCGCCTGTCTGCCGTAAAGGCAGGAAAGCGAACTAACGACAAACTGGAACAAATTTGTAGTATAATTACAAGTGAATCGGGTAAACAAAAACGATGCAATTAAAAATCCTATGCCTTTTGGCCAGTGTAGTATTCATAAATGTCACATCTGGACAAAGCACACCTCA
The DNA here is from genome assembly GCF_001413925.1 of Nonlabens sp. YIK11. Taxonomy (NCBI): domain Bacteria; kingdom Pseudomonadati; phylum Bacteroidota; class Flavobacteriia; order Flavobacteriales; family Flavobacteriaceae; genus Nonlabens; species Nonlabens sp. YIK11. The sequence continues at coordinate 1,481,348 of NZ_LBMJ01000001.1, read as the reverse complement.
AGACACTACGAACAACAACCCCAATTACGATGCTTCCTTAGCTAGTAAACTGGGTGCCGATGATTATGGGATGAAGAGCTATTTTTTAGTAATCCTCAAAACAGGAAGCAACACTACAACCGATAAAGCATTGATCAACAAAAGTTTCAGCGGTCATCTGGAAAATATAGGTAAGCTGGTTGCAGATGGTAAACTTATCGTAGCTGGACCTATGGGCACCAATGACCAAAATTATAGGGGCATATTTATTCTCGATAATCTGGGATCTATGGAAGAGGCTAAGGAATTACTACAAACAGACCCTGCTATTCTAAACAATCTCTTGGGTTATGACATCTTTGCTTGGTACGGTTCTGCTGCCTTAGCAGAATACCTGCCGCTCTCTGATAAAATCTGGAAATTAAAGCCATGACGCCTTTTGAGTGGTGATCGCTGGTAATTCCCAGACCATTATTGAATTACTCGTACGATTGCAGAGCCTTCTTAAATTTACTGCGCATTCTACGACGCAAACGTTTGGGGCCAATGACTTCTAAGCTTTCACCAAATCCCAATAATAAACGCTCCAATTCATAATTCAAATGGGCGTGTATTTGAAAGGTGACACTACCATCATCATGCTCTTCAAGAATCTTTTGACTATGATGGAAAGGTTTGGTCACCACATAAGGCGCATTATCTCGATCTACTCTAAAAACAACGTCCTGTAATTCCCGGTTGGAAAGAACGGTAACGCCTATGGTATGCTCATAATAAGCATCTGCATCAAGATGTGCCGATTTGTAACGGGATTTGAAATCGTAATCAACCCCTAAAATGCGATCCAGCGCAAGCGTCAGGATCTTATCATTCTCATCCCGCATACCGACGATAAACCAGCGGTTGTTATATTCCTTCAACAACTGTGGATGAAATTTAATCATCGATGGTGCATGGGCTTTAAACGACTGGTACATCAAATCGAGAACCACTTCCTTTAAGATCGCTTGATACAATTCATCCAGCAATTCCAATCCTTTAAGGTTTGCATTCTTATCCAAATGTATCACAGCGGCCTTATGGTGCCGCTGGGTATAGATCTTATCCTCTAATTTTTGAAAGACGCCTTTAAACTCGTCAAATAAGGAGAAATCCTGAAATTGCTTGAGCATATCCATAGTCTCTGACAGCACACTCATATCATTCTCGGTAAGTGGGATATTGGTGATGCTATAATCAGGATCAGAATACCGGTAATATTTCTTTTCATACACCTCTATGGGAGCATTATAACCCAACGCATCTCCTCTCATATGCTGTAAATCGAGCTGTATGGTTCGTTTACTCACGTTCACATCCTTTCCTGCCAGATCATACAAGGCATCACTACAAGCGTCGATCAGATCCTCAAGCGTCCAGTCCCGCATGTTATTCTGCAAACACTTATCAATAGTTTTATAACGTATCAGTGCATTTTTATTCAGTGCCATAGCTTTAATTCTAACTAAATCTAAAGATTAATTATAACTACGCAAAAAGGTTGCGTAGTAGGATGCAAATATTTGTGCAGAGTTAGTAGGGAAGTATATTCTTTGTGGTTTCAACTTCCCTAAGTGGTGGCTCCGTCAACCAAAGGAGTGGGCGGAGCTTTTATTAAAGTAAATTTAAGACGATGAAAACAGTTACAACAATTACTGGAAAAGATTTAGTAGACATGGGTTTTCCTCCTGGAAAATGGTTTAGAAAAGCCATCGACCATATCAATGAAAAACAACTTTCTAAAACCGAGATGGAAAATTATCTAGAGCAGTTTAGGTTGCCAGATCCTCAACCACTATTTGAGGTGCCTGTTTTTTATAATATGAACATTAGCGCTTCTAATGAATTGGAAGTAGAAAATATCGCCAAAGTCAAAGAAACTATGGATGCGGTCATGCGCACACCAACTGTCGTTGGTGGTTCTGTAATGCCTGATGCATGTCCTGCGGGACCTATGGGAACGATTCCCGTAGGTGGTGTGGTAGCGGCTAAAAATGCGATCCACCCAGGGATGCATAGTGCAGATATTTGCTGCTCGGTCATGTTAACGGACTTCGGTCAAGCAGACCCTAAGATGATTCTGGATGCTGCACAATCTGTGACGCATTTCGGTCCTGGCGGTCGTCCTCGTGGGCAGCAATTCCAAATGCCGGATGATTTGATGGAGGCTTTTAAAACCAATGAATTTCTTTGGGATGAAAAATCCATCTCGGTCGCTCGCGAGCATTTGGGTACTCAAGGTGATGGGAATCATTTCTTGTTTGTCGGCAAGTCAGAAAAAACCGGTAATACCATGATGATCACGCACCACGGCTCTAGAGGTCCTGGAGCAAGATTGTACAGCAAAGGCATGGCTACAGCAGCTCGTTTTAAGGAATTGCTGTCGCCTCAAACCTTACGCCAAAATGCTTGGATTCCTTTTGATACCGAAGAAGGACAAGAGTATTGGAGTGCGCTACAGATCATACGCGATTGGACAAAATTGAATCACGAGTTGATTCATGACGAGGTGGCTAAAAAAGCAAAGGCGACCCAGGAAAACAGATTCTGGAACGAGCATAACTTTGTCTTCAAGGATGGAGATATCTTCTACCATGCAAAAGGTGCAACACCTCTAGACGCCAAGTTCATGCCGGATATCACAGGACCTCGATTGATTCCATTGAATATGTCAGAGCCTGTGTTGATCGTTCAAGGAGAAACGACTAAAACCAACTTAGGCTTTGCGCCTCATGGAGCTGGTAGAAATATGAGCAGATCACAGCATAAACGTAATTTGGCACACCTGACAAACGAAGAAATCTTTGCGGAAGAAACCAAAGGATTGGATATCCGATTCTACTCTAACGAAATTGATATTTCAGAACTTCCTAGTGCCTACAAGGATGCAGACAACGTACGTGAGCAAATGCAGGAATTCAACCTAGGCAGGGTGTTGGACAAAGTGATGCCTTATGGCTGTATCATGGCAGGAGACTGGCAAAAAAACGCCCCTTGGAAGAAAAAGAAACGCCATCGTAGAAATTAGAATCAAAAGCCCGCTAGAGATAGTAGGCTTTTTTTGTTTAATAAAGTCACCTACGTAACTCCTGAGCGCTTACTAACTTATAATCTTTATCCCATATCGTAGTAAGATACAGGTCATACAATTTATAAGGTGCATTCACTTTAGACTTCACTTTGTATTCCATCGGGTAGGTGATATAAAAGTCACCATTATCTTGTTCAACTATATTGATCTTTTCAAAGTCGACTTTCGTTTCCGTAAAAGGATATGTATTTCTATAATCCTCAATATCTTTTCTAACATCTTCTAGACTTGGATTCTTCACGCCATACCAGTTGCGCATCTTGGGCGATATGTAATTGTGTAATGTGGCTAAGTCATTACTATCTAGATGTTGGTAATATTCAGCAATGGTATTTTTTAATACTTCAGTATTGGTCTCAGGATTTACGGCGACAGTGGTAGGTGTATCTCTACTTTCATCGTCTAAGAAAAAATAAGTCGTGCCAAACGCAATCACAGCAACGAGACCTAGGACCGAAAGAATCGGTTTGGATAAGAATGCCTTTTTAGTATGTTCAGTAGCTTCAAAAGCTACAGGTTCGACTTTTTCGTCTGTTGTGACCCGCGTTGTAATTAATGAACTAGGAACCTCAGCTTTTGGGATTTGAAGTTGGAAAGCCGTGCTCACAGGTATGGACTGCTCACGATGCATTTCATAGGGTATCAGACTCACGTATTCTGGATCCTCTGCCGTGTTCCCATAACCCAAAACAATATAGATGGGAACCTCTGTAGTATGAATTTCTTGAAAAGTTGTCGTTTGGGTATCACTTAAAATTTCATAACGCTCTTTAAAAGAATTGGTTCGATATTTCGCCTCCACATGGAATTCCTTACCAGTCAAGCGACACTTGAATCTAAAGTCTGGCTTTCGCGAGTTGGTCACATAACGCTCTTTATTTTGTTCATAGCCATTTGTTTTATGCTGGAGATCATAAGCATTGTAAGGAAACAGAACCTTTTCTACATAGTCTTCAAAGGCTAGTCCTTTGTCAAAGGAATCTTGGTTGTGATTTTCACTCATGATGGCAATCTATAAAAGTCCACTTCACTTTCCAAATATTGGTTTTTCTAGTTTCATGATGACTTCAACGGTTGAGATAAACGTGTCTATTCGTTTTTACATAATAACACCTCTCAATCCCTTATTTTATTTGAGATCAAGCAACTCAAATATCTCTTTTGCCATATATGGATTAAGGCTAGAGCCTTTAATCACATGCACAAATCCTAATTTGCAAGAATGATGTCCCATATCTAAGTACGGTAATACAAATTTTCCTGAGTTATGTGTTTGGGAGCCATCATTCGGATACAACAACATACTTTGTTTGGCATCCCAATGGTGGTTATAAACGTACATTTGTTTTAAATCAGCATCATTGGGCTTGTTGCTCTTTATGACTTTCCATTTAGTGTCGATCACATATTTCAAACCCTCTTTCTCTAGTACAATATCGGGCCGAATGGTTTTCCTCTTCCAAAACAACTGGGATTCCTGTCCCTTTATGTGCCAGCTTCCATCATTACCCTTTCTCAAAATACGCAAGACATATTCCTCCCACAATCTATTCATATCAAACATGATGGCAAGCAAATCCTTGCGACCTGCCTTGATATCAGGCCGGTAATTAAGCAAAATAAGTTTTGCAATGGACAGTGCTTTTTGATAGGGTTTATGCTTTCGCGAAAGCGGAATACGTTCAAATAATGTTGCATTTACTTTAACTCTGCTCACTTCGGGAAATAGGGAACGAACCCGACCCATTTTGTCAGCAAGTTGTGAGTCTTTTGAAATGATGGATATCAGACAGAGAGCCTCGTTTAAGATTTGATGCATAAGGTGGTCTTTAGAATAAATCGTATGGTGTGTAAAGAACCGTTCCTTATGGACCAAATTCTTACTGACGTGCTGGCTAAAAACTAGTGCCCCTTTAAGCGCTCTCTGTTGTCCTTGCTGCTTGCTATATTTCTTAATGAGTCCTTGTCTAATAAGCGCTTCAACCTCGTTTAGGAATAATTCAAAATATAATTCCAAAACAGAGTTAGCTCTTAGCTTCAAATTGGCTGACCCGCTTTCTTTTGCCGTGAGCAAATGACAAGTTTTGAGCATGGTAAGCAAGACATGCTGCCATTCCTTTTTATTATCATTCCTACCAGCTTTCGGCAAGACTTCAATGGTGGTGTTGCCTATTTGAATGGCACCAACATATTGCTGGAATTTAACGCCTTGATTGACTAGAGTGAAGAATGGGGTATCAGGATTTGCGTCGAAATAGTCTAAAAAGGACTTATATATCTCTTTTGAGATAAGTTGTTTGCTAGGACGCCTAGCCGTATTAGTAGTAAGTGTCTCATATTCAAAAACCGATATATACTTTGGTCTTCTAGGCATCGTTACTATGGCCCATTAGCTGCTTGATAGCATCGCTTATATTGATTTTCTCATCAGCTCTAATTTCATATTTGATGACATCACTGTAATCAGAATCATAATCACCATCAGTGGAAGCAAAAGTGACGTTGCTATATTGATCCTTATCCATAAAACCTTCTCCTATTACCATAGCGATCTTGACATAATCATTAAAGAAATATTCCTGAAGTAATGGTATGATCTTATACTTGAAAACTGTTTTTAAGTCCTTTCCTAGGTTGCTAGAGTTTATCAAATTAAGAAAATAAGAGTGCCCTATTTGATGATCCCGATCTATGAGAACGGTAATACGGTTGTTGATGGTTCTAAGAATATTAGAAATTTGATACCCTTCAAACTCTTGATAGTTAAGCACATCGTCGATCACATCGTAGTCTGGCAACATTTCCTTAAATTCAAATCTACGTCTCAAAGCGCTATCCAGCGCCTCAATAGAACGGTCTGCGGTATTCATGGTACCTATGATGTGAAGGTTTTGTGGTACAGAGAATTTTGTTTTAGAATAGGGTAAAATGACGCTCAACTCATTCTCTGCTCCTGCCCTTTTATCCTTTTCAATAAGTGTGATGAGTTCTCCAAAAATGGAAGCGACATTTCCACGATTGATCTCGTCTATAAAAATAGCATAAGGTTGTTCAGGGTTATTTCTTGCAAGATTAGCCAGTCTTTTGAATACACCATCGCTCATTTCATAACGCAGCTCTGCATTCTCATCTTCAAGGACTGGCTTAATTCCTTCCACGAAATCCTCATAAGTGAAGGATTGATGAAATGTCACGAATTCGTAGTTTTTTACTTCATCACCAGAGTTTGTTTTATAATTTTTGAATCGATCGAGAATATCTTCGAGTTCAGAAAAAGCATCCTCGTCTATTCCATCAGCAATTCTCCATGTCTTATCTTCATTTTTCCAAAAGGCTCTTACATTACCTCTACCTACAACATTCACATTATCACATTCATCAACCGTGTGCCTTTGTAAACAGCCCCAGGCAGATGCTTTTATGTTTCTAATAGAACTCAACTTTGACTTTGCAACAATTGCTGGATGAATTATTAAATCTGATACTTTCGAATTTGGAATGTCTTTTAGAGCTATATAATAGACTTCCCACCATTGCAAAGACTCTACCTCTTCTATCAAATAATCTTCTTTAGTTTTGGCATTAGCGGTCTTAGTAAAATGCTCAAAATAATTGTTCTGTAGCTTAAAAGTCTTTCCCGTTCCAGGAGGCCCGTAAAGAATTTGATTTAAAGGCATTGTCTTCTTTTTATAAGTTGCCGCTGGTTCCGATACTTCGGTGAAGGATCCAGTGAATTGCTTTCTATACTGCTGTTCAAAAACTGCTTTCTCGAAAGCGGTATTCATGTTTTTTCGAAACCCGGATTTTTTAATTCCGTCCAATTCCCGAATCATCTGATCCAAGACAACTTTTTTATTATTAATAAGTACATCGATCCTATCAAATTTTACCATTACGATACCATCATTACCTTCATAGCTATAAGTAACCTCTTCAAATGGTTCATTGCTTATTACTTCATAAGCACCTCTATTTGTTCTGGAATCTAACGACCAACCTATTCGCTGGCCTATAAGAAAAGCTAAACGCTTTTCATCTTGACGAGTATTATATGTAAAACGATCATCTCCCCTTTCTATCTTCAAGACTGAATGTATCTCATCTAAAAAATTAAAAAAGTTATCTATTTGAGTTTGAGTAAAGTTTACTAATACATTTTTTAATTGAGTCTCATCTTCTTGAAAAACCTGTATTGGCGTTTTCGAATTTTTCGCATTAGTACTTTCCCAAGCTAAATAAGATAATTCAGGAAATGACAATTCAGATTTTTCCTTGATGGTTTTGTTGATTTGTTGATACTCCTCATAATTTTCAAAGTGAAAATCAATACCTAATTCATCTTTCAAATATGGTTTTGAAGGACCATTGATTGGAAAATAATCAAAAGGGCGTACATAAAATAGCACCTCTGTAATTTTAGTTTTGCCAACATTCCGAATATTTAATGCGCGTTGAAATAGTTCGTTTGATATTGTGTGATCTATGGCCGCATTAAATAGCTCCCAGAGTATTCCAAATTCATCTCCAACTCTCTCAAAGGCATATGGAAACATCCAGACTTTTTGAGCATTAGCTGTGGGAATGCCACGTTCACCGTTTGGGTAGAATAAATCCAACTTATTTGCCAGCGACTGAAGAATCTTTAATCTTTTAGTTTCTCCATATTTGTGGATATAGCAGAAAAAAGTAAAGGGATCAATTTCTTCAATTTCTCCTCGAACTCCATTACCAAAATCATCCTTACCAATAACAACACCCGTATCTTCAAGCATTTTTAGAAGCTGCTTACTTTTTGAACGTTTATCCTTTAAGTATTCAACTAATTCTAGATGAGTCTGTGTCCAATTATAAAAATCAACTTTTTCTTTAGGTTCAATTTTAAAATTATTTCTCTCATAAGCCTTGAAACAATCTGTCTCTAATCCACCCTTGAAGTACCGTTCTATCTTTCTGCCAACGGCATGAAAATTAGCATAGGCCATAACCGCTTTGGGAGGGAATGTTTTACCATCGTGGATTAAATCATATGTGGAGGAAGGACCAAAACCTTCTGGAAAACCTTTGTCTTCAAAGTCTTCAATACCCTTTAATATGTGTTGCTCTGTAACTTTATCAAATAGCATTCTTGTTCTCTGATTAATTATTTTAAACGACCTAACTTATCAAATTCATCTACAGTTCAATCTAGCTTACATCGAATTTTATCATTTGAATCCATATTGCTCCAGGCCGAACCTATCCCGTCATTCCCTGCACAAAAACCTCAACAAACTCTTTCATTTTATCCAATATTCGTTCGCCTATTTCACGGGCTTTTAAAATGCTAGGTCTGTTGTCCAGGCATTTGAATATATCATCCCGCAGGGGTTCTCTTCCGTAATTTGTGTAGCTATCGATAAGTGCTCTAAATTGTTTCTTATCCAGATTTTCTTCTTCACAAATTTTAGAAAGCGCCATGATGCGCTCTTCGTGCCAGAAACGTTCAAACTCATCCTGTATAGCGTCGACATCGTTAATGTAGGGCAGGTTTTCTTCTATAAACTTTTCTATCAATTCGCGTTTGCTTCTCAGCTCTACATCACCAGTTAGCATATCAATGATGGCTTTTTTCTGAGCAGTGGCGTCAGCAGATTTTGACTCCTTCAGTTGTGCTAGTAATTGTAATATATAGGCGACATTTATCTTATCCCGATGGATCAACTCCAACTCAAAATCGATATCGTCCAGAATGGATGCTTTGTGGACTTGTCGATCGTTCTTGACTTTATCGTTGAGGTCAAGGTATTTTCCCTTATAATCTTCAAAAGTCTGCTCATCGATACCCAGATCGTCCCAATCAAAATCTGTGTAAGATTCTAGAACATTTTTGGCTCTCAATAAACGTCTAAAAGCCATTACGAATGCAAGCTCATCCTCTTCACTCATCAGATCATCAACACTTTGGTAGGTTGGAACGATCTCCAATAAATTTTTTAAGGCTTCATCAAATTTCTCTGCTATAGATTCATAAGGCGGTAGAATGATTTCTTCTATCGCATCTTTATTAGAGAATAGGGTAACGGCCTCATCTGTGGCTTTCTTCAGGTTTCTAAAGCATAGGATGTTCCCTTGCGACTTCTGCTCTCCCAGAATTCTATTCGTTCTGGAATAGGCTTGTATGAGGCCGTGGTATTTCAAGTTCTTATCTACATACAGGGTATTCACGCGCTTAGCATCAAAACCGGTAAGCATCATGTTGACGACGATCACAAGGTCTAATCGATCTTTATCTTGAAAAGTTGTTTTCTCACGTTCCTTCAATCGTTTACTTATATCCTTGAAGTAGTTCTCAAACTGCTGTCCATCTTTAGTGGAAAAGCTCGTATGGAACATGGCGTTATAATCAGAGATATAGCTATCTAATTTTTCTCTGGTATGACTTGTTTTGTAAGACGCAGTAGGCTCCGCAGCCATGGCCAGTTGATCATCGTCTGGCAGGTAATCTTGTGCATCTTCGTCATCTTCATTAGTGCCGTAGGAAAATATGGTGGCAATACGCATATCATGCTCGCCCTCATCCTTCTTGCGTTTGAAAATATCGTAATACGTAATGAGTGTTTCAATATTGCTTACGGCAAACAATGCCGAATACTCTTTACTAAAAGTTTTCTGGTTGTGATAAGCGATGATGTAATCTGCTATTTTTTCTAGACGTTTAGGATCTTTAAAGACTTCTGCCTTATCGATATCTTCTACTTCTATATCTATAAAAGTTTTGCTCTTGCGTTTGTATTTACCAACATACTCAATCCCAAAGCGCAATACATTCTGGTCTTTGATAGCATCTGTAATCACGTATTTATGCAAGCATTGACCAAATAAATCTTTAGTAGTACGCTTGCCCAGGTCATTCTTGGCAGCATTATCCTTAAATATGGGAGTTCCTGTAAAACCAAATAACTGACTACTGGTAAAATACTCGGTAATTTTTTTATGGGTATCGCCAAATTGACTCCTGTGACATTCGTCAAATATGAACACTACTTTTTTATCCTGAAGGTGTTTGAGGCTCTTCTCATAGTGCACTTTGGAAATAGCATTATTCAGTTTTTGAATGGTTGTCAATACCAGCTTTGAATCGTCTGTAAGTTGTCGTACTAAGGATTGTGTATTGTCTGTGACATCAACGCTATCCTTTTTAAAGCTGTTGAACTCCAGCATGGTCTGGTAATCTAGATCTTTCCTGTCCACTACAAATACTACTTTATGGACATTAGGCAAGTCCATAATGATCTGGCTGGCTTTGAAAGAGGTTAAGGTTTTACCACTACCGGTCGTGTGCCATATATAACCGTTGTCATTGCTCGTCGCTACTTGATGGACCAGCTTTTCTGTGGCGTAGTACTGATAAGGTCGTAATACCATAAGAATCTTGTGCGTCTCATTGTGTACTACGTACTGAGCGATCATTTTCGCCAGGTGGCTGGTCGATAAAAACGCTTTCGCGAAAGCGAACAAATCAGTAATATTTTTGTTATCCACATCTGCCCAAAAGAAGGTTTGCTTGACGGATTGCAACTTATTATTGGCGAGATATTTAGTATTGACCCCATTACTAATCACAAATAATTGCACGTACTGGAACAGGCCACGATTGGACCAGAATGAATGCCGCTGATAGCGATTGATCTGATTGAAGGCTTCCTTGATTTCAAGACCACGCCTTTTCAATTCTATTTGAACCAACGGCAAACCGTTTATGAGTAGCGTGACGTCATAACGGTTTTTATAAGTGCCTTCCTGAGTAATTTGATTGGTTACCTGAAAGAGATTGGTATTCCAGTCTTCTTTATCAAAGAAGCGCACATAAAAACTATCGCCATTCTCGCGGGTTATGTGCAAACGATCTCGCAAGGTTTTGGCCTTTTCAAAGACATTGCCTTTTTCTAAATGATTAAGGATAATTTCAAATTCTCTATCAGAAAAGGACGTTTGATTAAAGCGTTCTAATTGGTTTTTCAGGTTAGCAAGTAGCACATCACCATCTGCGATGAGGATATTCTCGTATCCCTGCTTTACCAGCTGCGCAATGAGCTTGTTCTCTAACTCAAGTTCTGATTGTTTGCTCATCGCTTTTATTTACCGAAATCTTGGAAAAGATAAGGCTCTGTTTCCTGAATAAATTGGATAATCTGTTGGCAGGTAGTTGAAACTAGATTTTCATAATGATCGGATTCAGAGTGGTAGAGTTTTTTCAGTAAATCTGATGAATTTAGATGGAGGTTATTGCCGCTTTTTGTCATCAAAGTTTGGATGTGTTTCCAAACATCATTCAACTTGTTTGGATTAGGAAGTGACGAACAGATTGCACCTTTATGGCCATAAAGTCCTACAAACATGGCTCCATTTGTATTACCTCTACCGCTAAAAGGTTCTACACAAAAGCTAAATGGAACGTGTTTCTTATCAATGTAATGAACCCATATTTTAGAATAGGTTTGATCAATAGGATGTTCACTGATTACATCATATTTGCTAATATCCAGACTAATTTTTAATCGCTTAATGATTTCCTTCCTGAAGTTTTCTCGTATAGTGTTCACTAACTTTTGGTAATTATCAGCTACATATTTGGATTCTTCAAAATAGTCGATCATAGTGTCAAATAGCTCCATCTCTGCTTTGTTATCTAGGGTGTGTGTTAGTTTTTTGATAAGTAAAATATATTGATTGATCGCCTCTCTGAGCGCAGTGAAATTGGCGACTTCCCTTAAACATAATTCTAACCAATGTTGAATCTCATCTCTGTAACTGATATTGTAAAAATGCTCGCCAGACTTTAACTCTAACTTACTAAATTCTGAAGGCTCGTCGCCCTTTAAAGTCAAATAGTAAACTGTATTTTGATCAGTCCTATGGTTGCAGTAACGCTGTATTTGAGCCTCTTGATCATCTGCATGAATTTTGTTCTCTATACTGATGATATTATAATCCTTATCCTTCAAATAAATATCTATCCTACCACCTTTGGCATTACTGGTAGCTTTCCCTATTTTATTCCTACACAAATTTATCGTGCCGACAGCTTGCTCTGCTCTTACTTTGGCATTGTTTGTATAGAAAGGTTGAGAATGATTTATGGTGGTCAGAAAATGTTTAAGAAACACGTCACCCATACGATGAGATCCTTTTGGATTAAGTAGTTCTGTCAAAAACGCAGAATGCGTTCTGTTTTCCCTAGTTTCTATATTTAGGACCGCAAATAAATTAAAGTGATCACCTTTAGCTATAGACAGCTCCTCTTGATGCTCTATAATCTTTCTAGTTTCTTTAAGCAGTTTTTTCAAGTCTTTTACTTTTTCCATTTGAATAGGCTGGCTTGTGGTGCTACTTTGTTTTGATTAGCTCCATAAAAATGGAGCGGAATTTTATTGTAGTAGTTGCAAGCCAATCAATGGCTTCATCCCAGTTTTCCTTGTCATTTAAATCAAACTGCTTTAAAAGCGTAATGACTTTATCTCTATTCTCTGGGTTTGGGTTCCACGAAAGTTCTTCACCTATGAAATTTTCAATATGACTTTTTTTACTTTCAAAGTAAGGCAACCATTCTTCTGCGTTCTTACTACCAATATAAACCCTTACTCCTATTTCGTTTCGATCAGTGTTGAATGTATTGGACAAATGAATACCAGATTTTCCTAAAGCAATATCAAACCAATATTGCGGTCTAGGAGTTTGTAGCTTTTGTATCTCATCAAACTGTAACAATCTTGTTTTAAATATTTTCCAGAAGTCTAATTGCGTTTTTCGGGTATCACTCAGACCCTGCCCTTTTTCTAGATCTTCTCGTTTCTTTTCTTGGGCATCAATCATGAACTCCTCTGTTTCTGGCAAAGGAATTATTTGTTCTACTTGCAGGAATATATTTTCACCTTCCGTAAACGGTGTTGCTCTAAAACACTGAACTTTTATTTCATGTGTTATCAACCACAAAACTGTAGAAGTGACTTCTTTTCTAAAGTGGTTAGCAATAAAAATAATTCGTTGATCTCCAGAATTGAGATACAATTCTTCATCCTCGATAGCCAGAAAGTCCATCACTAAATCATCTGCACTTTCTTCAGAATGACTCTGTAATAGGTATTGTTGAAATAAGTTTAGTATTTGTTTGGTTGTGAGAGTTGAGCAATAGGATGCATATTTGATGGCCTGCCAAGCAACATTCCTACCTGAATCATCAAGCTTGTTTTCAATAATAACTAGATTACCTTCTTTATCTAGTGCCAATAAATCAAGTCGCTCGTTTGTATCATTAAAGCCACTAAATTCTTTTTGAATGATGAGCAAATCTTCACCTAAGACCTCTGGATTTTTAGCGATCCATTCTTGTAAATGATCACGCTCTCTAAAACCTAGATCTTTAAACAAACGCTCTTCTAGCTTCTCAATGTCGTTCGTTAGCGTATTAATTTTATACATGTTCTATTAATTCTAAGGTGTTCATTTAGTTTTCTAATATCGTTACACAAACAACCGCTGCAACAATCCCTTTTTAAACTCCTGCGTTTTTAGTAGCTGACCAGCAACGGTTTCTATTTTTGCGTCTAGCGCGCTCAAGTAAGTCGCTATTTTTTGTTGTTCTTTTTGGGTTGGACAAATGATAATCGTGCTGTAAACTATGTCGCTACTTATATTTTGAACTACACCGCCAGTTGACAATCTCAAATATTGCTTCTGTAAAAATTCAGAATTCAATAAATGTAACAGGTATTCCCTATTTAAAAAGTCTTCGTATTCTCGAAGAACAAACCAACCATCGTAAATACAACCTTCAATTTCTAACAAGTATGATTTTCCAAAACTCATAGAGTTTGCTAGGATAATCTCGCCTTTTCTAACAAACCTTGACTTTAAAGAACCTTTTTTAGTGATTTTTTCAGCCACGTCGGATATTCTGTAATTGTTTGAGTTTTTAGTATCGCCTATTTTAATCCAATTAACGCCATCGCTTTCCGTTGTGGTATATTTTATAATAGGTCTTGGTGAACTTCCTCTGTAAAGTTTTATGTATTTAGAAAACCTCTTCTTTTCCCAATCTGGAAAATCATTTCCATCATCATCTTTAAAACGCAATTGCTGGCTGAAAAGCTGTTGCATCACGCCTTTTTTATAGTGTTCTAGTTGTTCTTTTTTGGTGGTGAGTTGCTGTAGCTTTTTATCTACTGCGGTTAGGAAACTGGCTATTTTTTGTTGTTCTGGGTGTGATGGTATAAATACATTAAACAATCTAATACTTTGAAAGTTCAAGCCTTCTCGTCCACTTCCTGTTTGTCTTTGAAGAATAAGTTTTTGACCTTTATAAGAGGATATAAAAGATTGGATAAACTTTGGACTATTGTTTTTATTCAATCTGATTATACAGACATGTTGATTAACATTCCCTATTTCAAAATCATTTGGCACAATACAACTCCTGCCTATCGAACCTCCAGTAATGTTTAACAAGATGTCTTCAGATTTCACAATACTACCTTTCATTTTAGAATTTATGTCTTCTGAAATACAAATTCCATCCAAAATTAATTTTCCATCAATCACATTTTGACTTCTAATAAATGGTATTCCAGAATCTTGATATACCTCAGAGCCTCCTTTTGGTGTACTACCACTTCCTACTTTGACAGAAATGTTTCCAAACTTCTTCCTTTCCCATTCCCCATCAAACTCTTTAAACCTTAATTGAGGCACCATTATGTTTTTCTTTTGCGCACCCATTAAAAAGGAGTTTCAATATTTAGCTGCTTGCAAAAGTCGGCTATGGTCTTATCGGTCTCGTGCATGTCAAGATCCAGTTGTTTTATTGCTGTCGCGACAGCAGTAATATCTATGGGTTCTTCTTCTTCAAAGGTGTCCACATAGCGTGGGATGTTCAGGTTGTAATCGTTTTCTTTGACCTCTTCCAAAGTAGCGACATAGCTGTATTTATCTTTAGAAACCCTGTTGCGGTAGGTGTCTATGATAAGGTTAATGTGTTCCTTTTGGAGTACGTTTTGGGTTTTTACTTTTTCAAAATGGGCGCTGGCGTCTATAAAAAGGATATCGCCAGCGTGTTCCCGTTTTTTCTTTAATACCAAAATACTGGTTGGGATGCTGGTACCATAGAATATGTTTGCAGGCAATCCTATCACGGCATCTAGGTAATTTTTATCCTTGATAAGGAATTTCCTAATATGACCTTCGGCCGCACCGCGAAAAAGCACACCATGCGGTAAGACGCAGGCCATGGTCCCATCGTCTGCCAGCTGGTGCACCATGTGTTGTACAAAGGCAAAATCGGCTTTGGATTTGGGCGCCAGTTTCCCATAATCAGCAAAGCGGTCATCGCTCATAAAAAGTGGGCTCGCGCTCCAGTTTGCCGAGAATGGTGGGTTTGCCACAATGGCTTCAAATCGTTTGTCTATATGCTTAGGGCTGGGATTTACCAGCGTGTCCTCGTTATAAATATCAAAACGCTTGTAATGCACGTCGTGCATGATCATATTCATACGGCATAAGTTGTAGGTGGTCGGGTTGCTTTCCTGACCATAGAACTCGCCTACTTCTTTAACTTCTTTGGCCACACGCAATAGTAAGGACCCAGAACCACAGGTAGGGTCATAGACGCTTTTGAGTTTGATTTTATTTGTGGTGACTAACTGCGCAAGAATTTTAGACACTTGTTGTGGCGTATAGAACTCACCCGCTTTTTTACCGGCACCGCTGGCAAATTGCCCTATCAAATATTCATAGGCATCACCCAGCACATCACTGTCAGAGTTCTCTAAATCAAAATCGATACCGTCCAGGTGCGTGAGTACCTTAACGATAAGCTCGTTCTTAGCATCTTCAGTCTTTCCTAGCTTGCTGCTGGTCAAGTCCAAATCTTCAAACAGATTGCCAAAATCGTCTTCACTCTCGCTGCCCATGGTGCTTTGCTCAATGCTGGTAAGCACATTTGCCAGGTCGCCCAGTATAAACTTGTTTTTGCCGCCAGAGTTGCCACGCTTTGCCAACTCGCTAAACAGCTCACTAGGTTTTAAAAAGTAGCCCAGTTTATCAAGCGCTTCATAACGTATGGCTTCCAGGTATTCGGCTGCGTTCTCGTGAGTCTCTACGGTATCATAACTCAAGCCGTCGGGCTCGAGGATAACATTTGCATACAGTTCCATTTTACGGCTCAAATACTTGTAAAAAATGAACCCAAGGATATAATCCCTAAAATCATCTGCATCCATATTACCACGCAAATCGTTGGCTATGTTCCAGAGCGTTTGTTTGAGTATTTGTTGTTTTTCTTCTTCTGACATTTAAGTGTTTAACTATAAGTTATAGGTCAATTACATGCCTGCCTGCCGTCCAAGCAGAAAAGCAAAATAAAACCCCAAAAACCAGATTTAATCCTGTATCAGGAAAACATCATTCTTTTGGGGTTTCTAAATATAACAAGTTTGATAGAAAGAGCACGGATGTCGGCCCAGATCGTTCGTAAAACATAAGATCCAACGTAGGCTGGTAATCAGTTAAGTTATCTCAACCGACTCCTTTATAAAATATATCAACAATTTGAGCTCTGCTTTGTCATATTTTGATCCTCAAATAGTTACAAAATAGTTGTAAATAGTTATAGAAAATGGCAAGAACTCAGGTTTATAAACACCTTATCCACAAAAATGATCTTCTCATTGTTGAATACTGGTATAGATGAAAATGGGTACAAATCATTTAATGACAGTACTTTTGGAAAGTTGACAAGCATTATTAACATAAGTCCTACTTATAAACACTTAGTGTAATAAACAATTCATGATACCCAGAATCGTCATACGAGCCGAAGAAGTACAAGCCCTGGAAGGCTGCAGTGCCTCAACCGCCTATGAACGCATTCGCCTGGCCAAAGCTGCTCTTGACAAAAAGCCATACCAAAAACTAACCATAGCAGAATTCTGCAACTATTACGGCTACGATCTAGAATTGGTTACCGATTGTTTGACAAACCTCCAGAAGGCTTCTTAAAACAAATAGCAGCCTCAGACTAAAACAGAACATTTAAATCTTAATAAACTGATTTAATGCATCTTGCACACCTCATCGATGTACAAAGTGAGGTGTACTTTTTAAAATTCATGCCTTGTCGTAGGTTGCATTCCATAAGTTCAAAATCGTAAAGGAAAGATGAGCAAAAATCGCCATCATGTAGATAAAATAAAATGTTACCGCACGGTAAAAAAAGGGCTTTTACCTTTAACAATCAGTAGCAACAAAAGTTGTCCTTTTAATTACCACAGACTTTTAATAAGTTGGTGCTGGAATGGACTAAAACGGCCTTAGCCTAGGAATAACAATAGATCAGAACCTTGAAAACGTCGCTACATAGCAAAAGACTCATCATCCAGGTACAGGATGTGATGACTATTTTTGGCGTTTCCAAAGAGACCGCCTACCGGCGCATCAAACTCGCCAAGGACGCCCTGGGCAAAAAGAAACACCAGCAACTCACCATCACCCAATTCTGCGAGTACTACGACGTTCCCACCCAGGAATTCCACCAATCCATCTTCAACCTGTAAAACATTCTCGAACTCGAACTCGAACTCGAACTTGAACTTGAACTTGAACTTGAACTTGAACTTGAACTTAAGTTTAGGTTTAATTGGGACTCAAACATCCCTTCTCATCTTACTTTTATTTTTATTTTTCTTTTTCTCCTTCCCCAACACCTCGTCAAAACCACCACAGCCAGAATACAAGTCGAAATTCCATAAGACCTCACCGCAGGAAGTGGCGGATTTCTAGAGTGGCTTATGATTACTCAGCGGCTCGCTATCCATCAATTTCATTTCAATAATCCTTCTAATTTAATTACTTCCAGAACTTGAATTCAAACTCGAACTTCAATTTGGTTTTAAATTTAAGTTTAGATTTAGATTTAAAACAGACTTAGACAGAAACGAAAGCTTATACTCCGTCTCATCTTCCTTTTACTTTTCCTTTTACTTTTACTTTTATTTTTCTTTTACCTTCTTCAACTTAGACTTAAACTTGAACTTGCACTTGAATTTGGTTTTAGATTTCAGTTTAAGTTTAGATTTAGATTTAGACAAAAAAAAAGCCCTCAAGTAACCTAAAGAGCTTTTCTTCATCCGGGATTTCATCTTATCCCACCGCAATCAAATTCAAAACATTATAACTGCCATTATTCAGCGCATAATGCACACCGTTCACCTGCTGGCTAAAACTAAGCAGTAACAAATAAACCGTCACGCCCAGCTCAGCGGGTAATGAACTGGGGACTAAAGTCACGTCACTACTCACGGTATCGCCTACTGCAAAAACCGTCTCTGTACTTTGTCGCAACTGACTTTCACCAGTTTCAAAATTAATACTGGCAACGCCCAACGACATACTCACGTGTGTCGATCCATTAGGCGGCACAATATCTCTATTGGGCACCAACCCGTTGATTTGCAAAGTACCCGTGACCGAATCTAGTTCATAAGGCGCATACAGGATACTTCCCAAAACCGCTTGATTATTAAAATCAAAACCTTGCAAGGCAAGCTTACCCTCGGGTGTAGCAATACCAGTGGCAACATTTCGGTAACCACGCATATTGGTTTGGTCCTGATTCTTGATTTGACTCATGATCTTGACCATGCGGGAGCTCACGCGCTTGTCCTTGGCCTGCAGCAGCATGGGACGTATGGCATTGCGCAAAACCTTGCCACTTTGCGCTGTGTGGCCAAATTCCCTACCATTCTCCCGCGTACGGGCAAATGCTGGGTCATTGTCAATACGGGACTTACTCACACCGCCTTTGGTGCGAACCAGGTATCCGTCTCCGGTCTTGTAAAAGGTCATCCCATCCAGGGTGCCCTCTACTTTCAAAAGGCTTTTTTGTTTTGCCATAATTGAAAAAATTAAACGATTAAGACACAAACATATTTCCATCCCATCTGCCCAGTGACAGGATCTACGGCATTTGACAATCATGACCTAAATCAGCTTAAAAACCATCTATTGACAATCCTGACAAAAAATGACATTATTCACTATAACCAACTCATAACCATACGTATAACACATATCAGAATACTACAGGCTAATCGTAATCCTCGTAATTTTCGATAAATTCCGGACGTATGGGAGTCTTAGATCTGTTGGATCTGGACCGAGGATACTTAGGGGATACTAGGGATATACTTAGGGGATAGTGTATGGGAATGCGGTACAAAATGGCACGAGCAAAAGTCCATCCATCCACCTCCATCAAAAATAATCAGGATCCGGATGCAAGTGGTAGTTGTTCCGCTTTCGCGCCTGCCTGCCGCATAGGCAGGAAAGCGAAGGACCTCCATCCTTCCTGCGTCCATCAACGATGGGAATTCGATCCGTACATCGCGGGCACCTGTGGAATCCTGGGTCCAAATTGGGAGTCGTTTCCGTTTTTACCGTTATTTGTAGGCTTTAATACTTACCCATGATCGCCATACGATACTGTTTCCTCTTAGTTTTCATCCTTTCAAGCGGCCTCATCCAGGCCCAGGAATTACTGGCCGAAAGTTATTTTAAACCTTCCCGATTGAATAGTGAGGTCGTCACGGTGATCGACAACGATTCCATGATCAATCTCTTTGCGTTCAACAACAAAAAGATCCACCGTTTAAAATATAGCGCAGATTTCAGACTGCTCTCCAGTACGGATTATGACGCACCTCGATCAAGATATGGTGAGGTGGCAGGCTATGCGGTACAGGAAGATGGTACCATCCAATTGTATTATAGCAATTCCCGCGGGAATAAGTTCAGTTTGAATGCTATCCAAGAAGGACAAGGACAAATTACAGTAGATGAATTTGATTTTAAGTTTGATGAGGATATTCAATTGGAACATTTTACTCATCAGAATCGGTTTTATATACTGGCCATCAATAGGAATTCCACACTCAAGTTATTTGAGTTTGATGGTGCCAGCTACACGGTTGAGGAGTATCCGCAATCTTCCATGTCCTTTGATCTTACCTCAAACGGCAAAGCTGGAGAACTCTTTGATTTCTTTGTAACGGGCAACGCTTTCAAGAGAACTGAGGGCGACTTGCAATGGATGGATACGGAAAGTCCGAATTCCATTGAATCCGTATCTGTACTCAACAAGCTGTACACTATTGGCGACCGCCTTTACATCACCTTAGATAAGGCAGATGAAAATACTTATGTGATTGAAATTTCCCTAGCGGATAAAACCATCAAGACAACAACCTTTCCACAACCAGCTGCCGAATTTGATCGTGCGACCGTTAAGTCCAACTCGTACCTGTACGATGGTAAACTCTTCCAGAATATAGTTTCCAGGGATAGGTTGATCACCACGGTAACAGATTATGAAACAAGAAGTCAGATTAAACGCTTGGACATTGCGCGCGATGATGAATTGACCATCGCAAACTCATCCATCATCCAGGAAGGTGGTACTTATGATGACTATCGCGAACTGGAAAAGACCAGCAAGCTGCTCAGGAAAATGACATCAGCCACACCTGGTATTTCGGTTTACAAAATGAATGGTGATTATGAGTTGACCATAGGTGGCTCTAAAGAGGTAAGCGCTGCGCCCATGGTGGGTTTTGGTTTTGGTGGTGGTGCGACGATTCCCATAGGTGGTGGCAACAGCGGTATTGGACTGACGTTTATTAGCCTAAGCCCTACTTGGCATGCCTATAATGCTTATACCAATACAAAATCGACCTACTTCATAAGTATGTTTGACCAACAAATGAACCATCTGGATGGCGAGGTAAGAGAGAATGTTTTTGACAAGATCAACACCTATGTAGAAGATAAAAATCCAATGATTGAGACCGTTTTCAGGTACGACGACAGCTTCATTTATGCCTACTTTGATAAACGACAAAAGAAGCACATACTGGTAGGTTTTAGGGATTAAACCCCATCTGAAAAATCATAGAGCAATGAAAAAACCTCATTTTGTTTAAGGATTGATTGTTGTATAAGGGCAATAAATGAACATTTAGAATTCCTTAACAACCTTCCTGTTAGACTAAGGAAATTTACAATTTTGATTATCAGCAGGTTGCTTGTTGAGTAGGCTTTTCACAGAATTCCTAATTTTAAAGAAGAACCAGCGCTACCGTCAGGAATGAAAATGTACTACTCCATTTGCTATTTGAGCAAGTCGTCAGAAGATCTGACTAAGGATGATATTAAAAACTTGTTTGCCTACTCTGCAGAACAGAATAATGAGTGTAATGTTTCAGGAATTCTTTTGCATGCAATAGGACGCTTTTTTCAAGTAATTGAGGGCAATGAGCGATATCTCAAGGATCTCTATCTTAAAATCAAGAAAGATCATAGACATAGTGAGATCATAGAACTTTTTAATGGCCCAACCGCGCATCCAATCTTTTTAAGATATAACTCTAAATTCAACATCGTAAAGTCAAACGATGACCTCTCTAGAATTGATCAATACATAAATGAAAACCGCCTTCATCCTTCAAGCGATACCTTGAAGCGTATACTAGAACCCTTTGTGCTCATGGGAATGGAATAGCCGAGCAGTTAATTTTCTAATTCTTTGGCTGGACGGTCACTTTTAAATAAGCAAACAGGATCACATGCGGTATGGTGGTCATGGCTCCTAGCAACACAATGGTGGTCAAGGATAGCAGGGCGATTCCCATAAAATAATAAAGGATAAACAGCCCAAAAATACTGGTTAGGTAAAAAGGCATCGCGTGTTTGCTATAGGCTATAAACCCTTTCCAACCAGAAAGTCCCAAAACCTTGATTTGGGAAAATATCGATGGTATGCTATGCCACAAAACAAAGTAAAAAGCAAAGGAACTGAACAAATCCAACTGCTCAAAAATAAAATACAACAGCACTAAACTGAGTTCCAAAAATAAGAACTGCAACAAGCTGGCCTTTCCTAAAAATAGATGTGCCAATCCCAA
This sequence comes from Nonlabens sp. YIK11, assembly GCF_001413925.1. Lineage (NCBI taxonomy): Bacteria > Pseudomonadati > Bacteroidota > Flavobacteriia > Flavobacteriales > Flavobacteriaceae > Nonlabens > Nonlabens sp. YIK11. The sequence continues at coordinate 1,459,250 of NZ_LBMJ01000001.1, read as the reverse complement.
CACCACTTGAACCACTACGATGGGAATCATAAAAAAAGTACTCCAGGTCAATACGCCAGGCGCATAATCACTGGCTTCCAAGAATTGCTCTAACGTAGATAAATGCGTCAAAAACAATAGTGAAAAAACAGATAAACCATAAAAGAAGCACCACAAGATAAAGGCAACATTTTTTTGCTCCTTCCACCAGGAGAAGTGCTCTTCTCCAAAATGAAATGCAGATAATAATACAAACAAGTTGATGCCCAGCACAGGTTCCAGATAAACGACCACACCTATCACACAGGCAAACAAAACATAGAGCAAAATGAACAATAGGGCAGATACATTCTGTTGGGTAGAGCGTCTATAAATCAACAAATCATTAGCGCCATGAAAGATTCCTAAGGTAGCCATGGCGATAAAAGCCGCTCCTTGGGCCACTGGTGTGACGGTTTGCTGTGTGGTCGTGAATAGGAGTAATAACAGCAACAGGGAAATTCCTGCGATGTACCAATAAACTTTGGAATAAGTCAAGCGGATGAATTTTACTTCAATATACCATGATGTATAGAAACGCCAGCCTCATTCAAGGTAGAAATTGCCATTTTAATGGATTTAACCAGTATGGGGTCTTGCTTCATGTAATTCCACATCTCTTCAAAACAATAAGCAGCCAGATCTTCATTAGCCAGAAATGGGATATAAACAAAGTGTTCATTGTCTGTACTGTAGCAATTATATCCTTGGAGTTGCCCTCTTTTAATGAGCAATTGGGTGATGTAATCAATGGCACCCAAGGAGGTTCCAGGATCATTGATGGCTGGTGAACTACCTTTTATGGCAACTTCTACCAGGTGTTTGATCTCCGTCTCATTAAGTTCCAATGGGACTCTGGAATCTACAGAGACTTGACGACTAAAATTGTGGTTTTTGGCTTCAAAGGCTTTGGAGGTTCTGATCAACACCTCACCGTCATAAATAAAGGTTCCAGGCAATCGAGTAATGTAGATATGAGCGTGATTGTCCTTGGCAAAGTCGGCTAGATCTTTAATATCTGGCAATTGTACATAGCCACAATCCTTGGCCTGGACGCCTTCCCATGATTCCAGATCTTGCGGTGTGTCTTTATGACAGCCTATGTGTTCCAAGTCCTGTAAATCCCTTTGATTGCGCAGGGAGCGATCATAGCTTTTACGCAATATGTAGTTGACATGTATAGATTGCGATACACTATGAATAAAGTAAATAAACAGGAAAACGCATAAAATGCTCATCATGACGCCTACAAAAGCTCCTAGTGGTGGGAATTCCTGAACGTTATCTCCACTAGCAGCAATGGACATGATCATGGAATAGATAATGGTTCCACTAGTGAAACCTAGGATCAATTGATGATGCCTTTCTGATAGAATCAGCGGTATCAATCGCGGTGAGTAATTACTAATACTGCGATTGAGTACGTTCATCACCATGGTGTAACTAAAGATCGTAAGCGTGAAAATACCGCCTATGATAAAAGCAAAAATGAATTGCAGATCTCCCTTTTCAAGAATCACGATACCATCTAAAAAATCTGGTAGGTAGTCGTCGTTAAATGGAAAACTGATTTGACCTATTGCCATTAGAGCAAAAAATAGCGCTATGCCGGTAGGCAATAGCGCTATACTATTATAGATCTTTCTAAAGGTAGAAAGCAAACTAGGCAGCTTTGTGATCTACACCTATGCGACCTAGTGCTTGTTGAGCAGGTACGTAACCAGCTGCTGCAGATTGGTTCACCGCAATGTAAGTGATCATTAGACCATAAATTACCTTACTGGAAATATCTGCTACGGTAAATAAGACTTGTCTCAATACAACACCATCAGCACTATTCATAAAGTAAGGTACTAGATATGCGATAGGATACAAGGTCCATGCAAACATCATTAACCAGAACACCTTCATGATGGTAGAGTTCGTACCACCTAGCATGCTTGCTTTTTGGGCACCAATCTTTTTACCAACGATAAAGTTCATGATAACAAAGAATACGGTACTCGCAGCACCCCAGTACATCAAAGCACTTAGATCACTTACTTCATACAGTTGTCCTACATAACCAGTAATGATCATACCCCAAGCGGCAAGAATCAAATACGTAGCTGTAGAGAAAAGTTCTTTTCCTTTAAGGTTTAAGACAATAAGTAATTGGACAAGAAGACATGGAATGGTGGCCATCCAATTTACATAACGATAACCGTTAGAAAAGGTCAAATCTTGTAATTGGTAGGTTCCATCTACATAAGCAAAGGAATCTGTCCACATGGCAGCCTGACTGTTAAGAATCAATCCAGCCGATACCATAACGATACAGGATAAGGCAGTTGCTATTCTATACTTGGGAGCCACAAATTGCGACACCACAAGAAAAAAGACTAAAGCGGCAAGGTGCACACCTACGCCCATGGTAAATAGGTGGTCAATAAATTCAAATTGACCTACCGTGTAGTCAAAAAGGTTTTCAATATTGTTCATAAGAGTTGTTTTGATTGTAAGATTTAAAAATAGCGGTGTGAGTGAAGGCTTAATGTGAATGAATTCGCAATTAGCCTTTCATTAACTATGGATAAAAACCAAATCCTTGATTACCATGACAATAATGAACCTCTTGAATCCACCCTGAAAATCAAATATTCAATCCACCGTCTGAAGCCATTCCAAAGCCTGGAACCCTAGGTACCACATGGCTCATTGCCAAATAATTAATGGCTCGCCTCAAATCCTGTGGAACCTTTAAGAAATAATCCTATATTTAACAGGAAGAATGAAAACCCTATGAAAGTACTCTTTTTGACTCGAGAGTTTCCGCCGCATGTTTATGGCGGTGCTGGCGTCCATGTAGAATATCTTGCTCGAGAACTTGCCCAACTCATGCAGGTGGAAGTAAGGTGTTTTGGCGACCAGGACGTTGATCAAAAGAATCTTAGTGTAGAAGGTTATGATTATGAGGATATCGCTTTCGCGAAAGCGGACTCACAATTAAAAGGACTGCTACAAACGCTCTCTACCGGTGTGCACATGAACATCAAACCAGTAGATGCAGATGTGACGCATTGCCATACCTGGTACAGCCATTTTGCTGGGATCATGGCCAAATTATGCTACGGCACGCCACTCGTGGTCACCACGCATTCCTTAGAACCATTGAGACCCTGGAAAAGAGACCAATTGGGTCGTGGCTATGATGCCTCGTCCTGGATTGAAAAGACGGCCATTGAAATGGCAGATGCCGTGATCGCTGTCTCCAAAGAAACCAAAGATGACGTACTACGGTTTTTTGATGTAGACGAGCACAAAATTGAAGTCATCTACAACGGTATCGATCTACAACAATATCAAAAAACCAGCAGTACCAGTGCTTTAGACAAATATGGTATCGATCCCAACAAGCCATTCGTACTTTTTGTGGGACGCATCACTAAACAAAAAGGAATCATCCATCTGGTCAATGCGATACAATATATTGATCCAGATACTCAAGTAGTCCTGTGTGCAGGCGCACCAGACACTAAGGAAATCGCTGCAGAAATGGAGCAAGCCGTCGCCGCCGTTAAAAAGGATCGCGATAATGTGATCTGGATTGACGAGATGCTGGACAAACCGTCCATCATTCAGTTTTACTCTCATGCAACCGTATTTTGCTGTCCTTCTATTTATGAACCTTTTGGTATTATCAATATAGAAGCCATGGCATGTCATACACCAGTCGTGGCCAGTGCGGTAGGCGGCATTAAAGAAGTGGTCATTCATGAAAAAACAGGGCTACTCATTCCTGTAAAGCAACAGCAAGAAGCACCATTTGAACCTGTGGATCCCGATCGGTTCGCTCAAGACTTGGCAGCAGGCATCAACAAAGTGGTCGCAGATCCAGAATTGCAAAAACAAATGGCCAGTGCCGGGCGACAACGTGTGGAAGAACACTTTGACTGGAAAGCCATTGCACAACAAACAGCAGACTTATATTCATCACTTATAGCTTAGACACATGATCAATAACGAGGTAATTTCCATCATTTTGGGCGGCGGCCAGGGAACAAGATTATATCCATTAACTGAATCCAGATCAAAACCAGCGGTTCCTATTGCTGGAAAATACCGACTTGTGGATATTCCTATCTCCAATTGTATCAACAGCGACATCAAAAGAATGTACGTGCTGACGCAGTTCAACAGTGCGTCACTTAATAGACACATCAAGAACACCTTTCACTTCAGCTTCTTTAGCAGTGCCTTTGTGGATGTACTCGCCGCAGAACAGACTCCAGGAAACTCTGACTGGTTTCAGGGAACAGCAGATGCCGTGAGACAAAGCATGCACCATTTTACACGTCACGATTTTGATTATTTCCTCATCCTATCTGGTGATCAATTGTACCAGATGGACTATAGCGAAATGATCCAAGCGCATAAAGACAGTAAGGCAGATATCACTCTTGCCACGATCCCAGTAAACGCAAAAGATGCGCCTAGTTTTGGAATACTAAAATCCAATGAAGAAAATCAGATCACTTCATTTATAGAAAAACCCAAAACAGAACTACTTAAGGACTGGTCCAGCGAGGTAAGTGAAGACATGCAAAAGGAAGGTCGTCATTATCTAGCGAGCATGGGAATCTACATTTTCAACAGGGATCTACTCATCAAATTAATGGAAGAAGAAGGAACAGTAGATTTTGGTAAAGAGATCATTCCGCAAAATATTGATAAGCTCAAAATACAGAGTTACCAATTTGAAGGCTACTGGACAGACATAGGTAATGTAGATTCCTTCTTTGAGGCCAACCTTGAGCTCACTGACAACATTCCTGCATTCAACCTGTTTGATAAGAACTTTCCTATCTATACAAGACCTAGGATGCTACCTACTTCAAAAATCTCTGGCACCGCGATGGACCGCACGGTTATAGGTGATGGTTGTATTATCGCAGCCTCAAAAATCGAGCGATCTGTCATAGGAATTCGATCACGCATAGGTAAGGAAACCACCGTCATCAATACCTACATGATGGGTTCTGATTATTACGAATCCCTAGAAGAAATAGAGCGTAATAAGATTGAAATATTACTGGGAATAGGTGAACGATGCTTCATTAAGAATGCCATTGTAGATAAAAATTGCCGCATAGGCGACGATGTAAGAATCAATGGTGGTCCGCATCTGGAAGATCAAGAAACTGAAATGTACGTGATTAAATCTGGAATCGTTGTGCTTAAAAAAGGTGCCGTGATTCCTTCAGGATTTACCTTGTAATACCAACAATTTAAGCAGCAGTTGATCCGTAAGGAAGACCTTTCTAGGTCAACCAATTCATACCTAGAAAAGGCTCCAGTTCTTCAGCCGATGTATTAAAGGCACCATATCGTTTTTGTCGTTTCAAAAACATTTTTAATGATGCCAGTTCAAAGCTTGAGGTAATCAGGTTAAACTTAGAATTGTATTCATTGAAAATAGGTGACCTTAATTCAGTATTAAATATCTCGTAGATGTTTGAATGTCTGGAGTCCTCGCATATTTTATCGTAAAGTTCCTGGATCTGGTTTTGATCACCTTCCAATACCTGAAGAAAATTGCCATCCTTAAAAAGCAATATGCCTTTGATACCAAAAAGATTGTTCCTTCTTTCAGAAGAGAGCAACATCTCGTGGATCTCATAATCGGTAAGCGTCTCGTTGGCGCGGCTTATGTAAGCAATACTGTACATATGTAATATCCTTCAAGAATATGTTTTTTAAAATAGGGAATTTCTTTTATTAAGAATAATAGGTCATTGGATTTTTCACTTAGGAAAATAGTCAAAGGACCCCTTCACTTTTAAACAAGAGTTTTGAAACACCGCGCTAAAGTAGAGCCACAAGGCTGATCGTATTTATTTTATGATTAAAAGCTGTAACCCAAGGTAGTATTGATTTATTAAAAAATGAGATCTTTTTTTAGGATATAGACATAAGCCTAGTTATCAAGGTTATTTCATCAAGCAATGTAGAGATGTTAAAATATTGCGTAATATCTATAAATAAACTTTAAAGAATTTAAAAGATGGCAACATCATAACCTCTTACCTATTAATTTTATGATTCAACTTAAAAAACTTAACACATGCAACAATTAGGAGACGCTAATTTTGAGAATTACATAGGTGCTACAGAAGGCTTTTCTGAAATGGCCTACCAAATGACTTCTCACGTTCTGACTTTAGGCTATGCCGTGATGCTCGCTGGCCTACTCTACTTCATTTTAACCATCAAAAACGTAGACAAGAAATTTAGAATGTCCAATATTCTTTCTGCCGTGGTGATGGTCTCCGCTTTTTTGTTGTTGTATGCACAGGCAGGTAACTGGACCAGCAGCTTTACTTTTGACATAGAACGAGGCAAGTATTTCCTCGATCCAGAAGGCGACTTATTCAACAATGGTTACAGATACCTTAACTGGTTAATCGATGTACCAATGCTATTGTTCCAGATCCTTTTTGTTGTGACTCTGACCAAATCCAAATTAAGTTCTGTTCGTAATCAATTCTGGTTCTCTGGAGCCATGATGATCATTACGGGATACATAGGTCAATTCTATGAAGTTTCTGATCTGCCTCTTTTCTTTATTTGGGGTGCAATCTCTACCGCATTTTTCTTCCACATCTTATGGTTGATGCATAAAGTAATCAAAGAAGGAAAGTCTGGATTACCACAAAAAGCCCAAAAAATCTTGAGCAATATCTGGGTTTTATTCCTCATTTCTTGGTTCCTATATCCAGGTGCCTATTTGATGCCTTACTTGGGCGGTCTTGATGGTTTCCTATACAATGAGTCTGGTGTTGTGGGACGCCAAATCACTTACACCATTGCAGACGTTTGTTCTAAGGTCATCTACGGTGTATTGTTAGGTAATCTGGCCATGACCTTGAGTAAGAAACACCAAAACGTTGAAGAGACAAACTAAAAAATATAGTTAGCACCCTAAGATCCAGCAGCCTAAGGTTGCTGGATTTTTTTATGGATGATAGTTTCGCTTTCGCGTCTGCCTGCCGGACAGGCAGGAAAACGAACTGAAACCCATTGCCGCTATTAATTCACACGATCTTTTTCATCTTCAAGACCTGTGTCACGACTGCGCGCTTTTTTGACATCAGAACTTCCAAAATTATAGGTCAATCCCAATGCGACATTACGAGAATCACTACCTCCAGATCCATCAATGACAAGCTGTCCAAATCTGGTCGTCCCTTTCCAAAAGCTCGTGAACAGCACATCATTGAATGATAGCCTCACATTGAGTTTGTCATTTATAAACTTCTTTTGAAGGGCAAGGTTCAAAGAACCCAAAGCCTTAGTTTCATATGTGCCACCCCAAACCGATGGTGAGCTATACCAACCGCCTACCTCTAGCCGATACTGCGATGGTAGGTTGATCGTGTTTTGCATGTACAAGCCCAATGTCTCCTGACTGGTTGATACAAAATCAGGATTGGTAGAAGTATAGGAGTTTGAAGAGGCATTGATACTCAAGTAGACGTTCCACCATTTTTTAATTTCAAATGGATAGGATAAGGACAAGTTCCATACCTCTTGATCTGCAATGTTGCGTTCGTTGATAAAGTTTCGATTATCTCCATCCGTTTCGGTGACCTGTGTGAAGAAATCCGAAACATAGGCATAACTCAAGGCAGTGGTAAAGCGGTATTTGTAGGTGTGGCTCAACTTGATGTTATCTGTATACTGGGGTTGTAAAAAAGGGTTGCCGCGCCGTGAGCTCAATTCATCAATCTTATACTCAAAGGGATTGAGTGACGAATAATTGGGCCGTTGGATGCGCTGGCTGTAGTTGATCGCCCATTGATGATCACGACTGGCAGTATAAGTCAATCCACCACTCCAAAAAAAGTTGGTATAAGATCGCTTCACACGGCTACGATCATTGATCTGGTCGCTGGTCAAATTACCATCAGAGTCGGTATGTTCCATACGTACGCCTAACTGGTAATTCCACTTTTCAATTGTTTTGTTATAGTTAAAGTATGCTGCATAAATACGCTCTGTGTACTCAAACTTATTGCTTTGCTCTCTATTGAGTTCAAAATCCTGATCCCGACGATTAAAGAATTGAAAGTCATTATTAGTATTTACATAGGAACCCTTGATTCCCATGGCCGCTTTGCCATTGAAAAGATTGTAATCGTAATCCATTCTTAATGCAAGAATATCGATTTGAATAGGAGTAATTTGCTGGGTGATGTTTTGGCTAATTACGGTCGTTTCTGCTCCATTGAAATAAAAGTTAGGCTGGTATTGACGGCTATCATTTATGTAATTACCATAATCTAGATCCATGTTAAGTTCATGCCCTAGAGTGTCCTTGAATCGATAATTGAGATTAGTGGTGTAGTTCTGTATGTCACCTCTATAGACATTATTTGCCACAAGAACGCTATCAATGACGTTGGATCCTATTTCTCTTATAGGTGTACGTGAATCATTATTGTTGTTTCGACTTGTAAAATTCACTGAAGCAATGACGCCTATGGTATTCTTGTCATTCAAGAAATAATCGTATCCCAATCTTATATTGTGTATACTGCGATCATCAATGGTATTAGTGCGCGCATTAAAATTTGTTCCGTTTTGAGTTCGGTCCAAATAAAGAAAGCCGGTAGTGCGTCCAAAACTATTGCTGTAATTCCCATATAAATTCCCATTTAGACCACGATTATTGAAGTTGACAGAATTACTGTTGCGCACATAATCACCTGCAGTCGCTGTGGTGCTTATCGAGCCATTTGTTCCTAAACCTTTATTCTTCTTGAGCTTGATATTTATGATCCCAGCTGTTCCAGCGGCATCATATTTTGAAGATGGTTGTGTAATGAGCTCTATGGATTCAACATCTGCAGCTTGTAGAGACTGTAAGAATGCCTCGAGATCAGTTCCAGAAAGCCGCGATGGGCGACCATCAATCCAGATCTGTACACCTGTTTTACCTTCTAGGATGATATTGTTATTGTTGTCCATGACCACTCCAGGTGCCTTGCGCAATAATTCCATGCCATTGGTTCCTACAGCATTTATCGTGTTTTCCACATTAAATACGGTTTTTTCTGCTAGTACTTGGACTATGGGTTTAGTGGTACTTACCGTTACCGCATCAAGCGATTGAGCTGCGGGTTGCAGTTCTATGGTACCTAGATTGGTATCGGTAACCAGTTCTATATTTTGACGCCAGCTGGCAAATCCCATAAAGGAGATTTCTATGAAATAGTTGTCCTTCGGTAGGTTCAAAAGTTGAAATTGTCCAGAGTCGTTGGAGGTTCCCGCTTTCGCGAAAGCGGAATCCACAGCAGTCCTTAAAACAATGGTCGCAAATGCTACAGGTTCTCCAGATGGATCCTTAACCGTTCCCTCAAGTCTGGCCGTCTGACTGAAAGCCGAGATACTGAAAAATACTAGAGCGTAGAATAAATAGGTTTTCATAATTAGATGTTTGATGTCGCAAATATGAAATGTGAGTGCAGGCATCACAATGAAAAGCAGACGGAGCGCACCATGAGCTGTTCAATGGCCTTGCGGCAATTCATCTCTCTATAGGGCGACTCGTCGGGTTTCTCTTTTAATAGGAGAAAGCTGTTTCTACTTTAGCATCTCAATTTTAAACACCATCGATATGAAAATTCTTATTCTTATTCTAGCAAGTTTTGTGGCCACTAGCGTGTTTGCCCAGGATCACTATGCCGTTGTCAAGAAAAATGATGAGGTGACCTATAATTATCCAGAGAGTTCTGTATTTACTCTAGAAGATCCTGCGGGCAATAAAAGGTTGCTTGAAAAGGATGATGCCATTGACGTTACCGGTGACTACACCTTATACATTGAAAATTACTGGAGCAATGAGCCAGAGGTCATCAAAGCTAACGGCGGCCGTCTTGAGGTTTTCATCTTGCCTAATAATTATAGAAATGAGGTAAAGGAATATTACAGCAAGAAAGTCTCTCATGAGCATCAAAATGCGAATTATGACAAAAAACCTACTCTAGAAACTAAAGAAATCACTCAATCCAAGAAAGGCGCGCCTTATGATCTACTTGCGGTATTTTCAAACAGTCTGATTTTCAAATTTAGCGATGGGAAGCCGCGAGCCTGGTTAAACGGTAACGAGGTGGCAGTAACCAATAGATATTTAGTACAATCTCCAGAAGGTTTGCTTAAATTGAGTTTCAATCCCAGCAATGGTGAGTTTTGGTACACGTTTGACACCCATTATAAATACTAATCATGTCCACTAGTTTGAATAGCCCGTTTTCAAGAATCACCATCCGGGAAATCCTGGGTGTGATTCTTTTTTATTTTTTCTTTTCCTTTCTTTATCATATCGTTTTGGGTTATCTGGGCACAAGAGATAATTACAGTTTTTATGATCAGTATCTGGAGTTTCCAGATTTCTGGGAGCGTGCTGGTATGCAGTACGTTTTCTATTTTATAGGCTCTGTGGTCATTTGGTTTCTGGGAATATTTCTATTTAAAAAATATTCCAATTATCTACAGATTGCTGTGGTTGCCCTAATGGTTCCTTTATTTGTCTGGCTTTTACGTGATTTGAGATATTACATATTAGATACCCAAGACATCTGGCACCTGGAAGGCACCTCGCAGGTTTGGGATTGGTACATACCTTCCTTATTTCTTTGGATACAATTCGGTTGCTTTTTTGCCTATCGATACTTCAGGGAAAACAAACGCAAACTTTTAGTTGAAGGTGAATTGCGACAAGCCGCCTTAAAAAGCGAACTTTCCGCCATCAAAGCACAGCTCAACCCGCATTTTTTATACAATGTTTTTAATACGATCAACGCGTCATTACCAGCAGAAAATGAGCGTACACGTCGTATGATTGCGCAATTATCTGATATTTTTAGATATCAGCTTAAAGCTACTAAGCAAGAAAAAGTACCGCTACATGAAGAGCTGGATTTTGTGACTAAATATCTGAATCTTGAAAAAGAACGTTTTGAAGATCGACTCAAGATCGATATTAATGTTCCCTTTGAATTAATGAATGAGCCTGTGCCACCTATGTTATTACAGCCGCTGGTTGAAAATAGCGTGAAGCATGGTTTGAGTTCTTTGATAGAAGGTGGCGAGATCTCCATCCAAATTCATCGAGAAAACGACAAATTGAAATTCGTCATCTCTGATACAGGTGTAGGCGTTGAAGATCCCAATGCGCTGATGGAAAAAGGAATAGGACTCACCAATACAAGACTGCGACTTCAAAAAATGTACAATTCTACTTTAGAGATTCTCCACAATGATCCACGTGGTTTGAAAATTGAATTCACGATATGAAAAAAGTGATTATTGTAGATGATGAACGTGCAGGTCGCGATTTGATCAAGGAATATTTAGAGAAACATCCGGATTTGATCATCATGGGCGAAGCTAATAATGGAGTCGATGCTGTGAAGTTGATTAAAGAGTTTCAGCCAGATTTAGTTTTTATGGACATTCAAATGCCTGGTCTCACCGGTTTTGAGGTGCTGAAGCGACTGGATGAAATCCCACAAATCATTTTCTCGACGGCCTATGATGAATATGCACTGGACGCTTTTGAGGTCCATGCCGTGGATTATTTGCTCAAGCCTTACACCATGGAACGCTTCAACAAGGCTGTGGCTAGACTCCAGATCAACAGCGAGGTAAACAACATCAATTCACTGGCAGAAAGTCTTCTCAAAGATCTACCAGACTATCCAGAACAGATCCTGGTCAACAAAAACCGAAAACTAGTTACCCTTAAACTCAAGGACATTCAATGGATTGAGGCTTATGGTGATTATTCCAAAATCCACACTCTAGACCAGGTTTTTATAAGCAACAGTGGTATCACAGCCCTTGAAGAACGCCTCAATCCAAAACATTTTATTAGGGTTCACAGGTCTGCCATTACCCATCTCAAGCAAATACAGACCGCTGAAAAATACGGCAAAGGCTACAGTCTCAAAATGAACAACGGCGACATCGTGCGCGTGAGCCGCGGTTATGTAGATCGTTTGAGGGAATTGATGTTTTAAGGATAGTTTCGCTTCCGCGCCTGCCTGTCGGCAGACAGGAAAGCGAACTCTTTAAAAAGCCTGTTATCTAAAATGTTCCAAGACATCATCTACCAAAGTACGTGAGATACGAAAACAGGTATCCTGTAAATAAACGGTTGTCTTATCCACCTTGACCACGGCACGTCTACATACCGCGACACTGCGGTTGATCCTGATGAGTTCATTGTCAGGAAATTGATCCTGAAATGCTTGCAGTGAGATGCGTAGCACGTCAGATCCTTGATCGTGAAAGACTTCTGTATAGACATGATCTGCCTGTGCATAATAGATAGCATCCAGATGATATTGGTGAATACCGTTTCCTACCTGTACCGTCACTTCATCATTGTGGTGATCCAGTCTCGCGAACAAAAGGTCTATGTTTGTAGTGAGCGTCGCCGCTTGAACTGGTTTTGAAATGTAACCTGCGGGCTGGGTCGATTTAAGCTCTGCGATTGTTTTGGGATCTGTATATGAAGTAATGTACATAAAAGGAATCCCATATTCTTGATTGATGAGTTTTGCGACATCTACACCACTTTTCTTACCTGATAGTGACACGTCCAATAAGGCCAGATCAAAAACATGGGTTTTCAACTGTCGTTCTGCCTGCTCATAGTCTATAGCGATTGCTGAGACCTGATAACCACCTTTAGATAAAATGCGTTCCAGATTACCAGCAATCATAAGTTCATCTTCTACAATTAAAATACGTTTCATTCTTACCGTCTTTTAATGTTAATGCTGTAATTGGAATCGATACGATTCATGGTCCCGCGCAACTGTAAAACCATGGTTTTGATAATATAAAGTCCTAAGGTTTCCTTTTCTGGATGTAATTCAAAGGCTTTACCGTTGTCCCTATAATCTAATCTAAGTTCATTTCCCTTTTCCTTCAATACGATTTCTATCACTAGTTTAGGCCCTATGGGATCAGAATGCTTGATGGAGTTTGTAATCAATTCATTGATCAAAATCCCAAGCGGAACGGCCGTTTCCAGGTTGACCTTAATATCCTCAATTTTTCTGATCAGGTCGACTTTTCCATGATGTGTCATGACCTGTGCACTGGCAATGGTCTCAATGTAGGATGCAATGGCTATTTCTTTCTTACCAGCACCACTGTTGGCACTAACAAATTGATCATGAAGAACTGCTATGGCATGTATGCGATTATTAAGACTCTCTAGATTAACCGTGGTTTCCTTCTGGCTGGATTGATCCAATTGAAAGGCAATCAAACTTTGAATAAAGGCAAGGTTATTTTTTACACGGTGATTGACTTCTTTAAGTAGAAACTCTTTTTCGGCAATGTTAGCGGTTAGTTCGTGATTGGTTTCTTTAATTTCTGTATTCTGATCTCTGATCTTTTTATTACGTGAGGCCAGCGTGATGATGAGCAGCCCAAGACATAACAGGAAAAAAGCACCTAAACCAAGTAAGACGACAAAATAGTTTTCCTTACGCGATGCTTCGGCGAGCTGTGTTTCCAGTTTTATGTTTTCTAGAATCGCCTTTTCCCGTTTTAGCTCAAATTCAATCTCTTTTACTTTGATATTACGGGCTCTTTGAAGAGCCGATAATGCTTCTTGCGCATACAGCTTCTGGTAATAAAGCGCTGTATCCAGCTGATTCATGGCTTCGGCAACCTTAGATCTATGTTTATAGATTCTAGGGCGGTCTTGTTTTGTTTTCTCTCGATCGATGATCTGCAGTGAAGAGTCATTATAGATCATGGCCAGTTCATATTTGCCTTCATCATAATGGGTTCGTGACAAAAGATTGTACATGTTGACCTTACCTGGCTCATGACTGGCGTTCTTCCATAATCGCAATCCCTTTTGGAAAAATTTTCTTTTAGCCTCATAATCATCAGGCTCTGCGTTCAAACCTAATAGCAAATAACCTGTAGCACCAACATGTAAAAACCCATTTTGTAATCCAAACTTGACGGCCTTCTCTGCCCACTCGATAGATTCCTGACGCCTGTCATTCACACGATACCAAGAACTAAGTCGGTACAAATACCTACCGTATAAAACACCTTTTGATAACTGTTCTTGTTCAAAAAGACGTTCAATACGATTAAGGTCTTTTTTGCTTTCTGGCATATTTTCAAGTAGCTCATGGAGCAAAGTTCTTTCCAATAATACTTTTACCTCCAATTCTGGATCCACATCTAGAGGCTTGAGCAATTCTTCAGAAAGTAGCAACGCCTCATCATACAACTCTGACTCCACAAGTGCTTGTAATTTATAAACCTTGAGAATGTTGAGCTGCTCTTGGGTAAAATCTGACTGAAGCAATTCATTGATGGCCAATAAGGATTCTGCTCTTTCAAAGGATAATATCTTGCTCCGGATGCGAGCATCTATTTCTCCAAATGGAAAATCTTCTAAATGCCTAGCTGGAGCTTCCTGAGCAACACTTGTGGCTACCGATAAAACCAGAACTAATACAAGCGCCAAAAATGCAGATGTACAGCGGTCTGCTTTAGGTCTTGAAGATAAATTACCACGGTTACAACAAAACATAGGAAGTGTGAGATGTGCAATGATATCTATTTAATTTAACATATAAACTTAACGCAATTACCGTTCAGAACAAAAACCTAGGCGTTCAGAACATTTCTCATTGGCTTATCCTTACTTCTTATATCTTTAAATATTGAAAAGAATAAAATCTTGATCTAAAAGAATTATTCATTAAGAATTTAGGGTAGTAATTGTACATAGGGACCTTTTTAAGGGTGCAATTACAAATAAAAAATCCAGCTGTTCAAACAGCTGGATTTTACTTTTTATATCAAGTTTATTTTACTTGATGTCTTCTAATTTTTTGACCGTATTCAAGGTATTTTCAATCATTCCTAGTTGTTTCTCCAAGATTGGTTTTACTTCAGACAATAAATCATTTTTTTCCAAAGCTTCTTTGTAATCACTTACACTAGCTTTTTCACCTCTGATACATTCTTCTAGAATAGCTTCCTCATTCTCTGAAGTGAAAGCGCTTTTGATATCCATCCAAGCTCTATGTACAGCTCCTGCTGCAGATCCTTGAGTGGTTGGCTCTTCATTAAGTCTGTGCAATTCGTTATGAATCTCTGTCGCAAACTGGCTTCTCATTGCCGCACGCTCTTGGAAGAAAGTTTTTAGTCTTGCAGAGTCAGTGTCTTCAATAGCCTTTTTATACCCTTTTTCTGCGTCATAACTCTTTTCCAAAAGTTGATTCAACTGCGTTACAGTAGTATCGTGTACTTTTTGATGAGCTGCTTCTCTTGTAGTTTCCATAGTTTTTATTTTAAAGTTATGATATAAGTCCAGCGATGACTTACAATTAAAAGTCAATTCACATGTTTTTAACCTTATAAATAACGTTACACTTATTGGAATATTTCCAATATATAAATAGGAATATTTCCATAATACATGTTATTTTTGGAAGATGGATTTCAACAATCAAGTGTATGCGGTAGTCGATGTCGAGACTACTGGAAAAGGTTTAGGCGGTAACAGGATCACTGAAATCTGTATCGTGAGAATGAAGGAAGGTGAAGTACTGGATAAATTCACTAGCCTGATAAATCCGCAGCAACCTATTCCTGGATTTATTACCCAACTAACCGGTATTGACGATCACATGGTGGCAGATGCGCCCTTGTTTTCAGAAATCGCAGTTGATGTGCTTCGGTTTTTTGAAGATGCCATATTTGTTGCCCACAATGTTGGGTTCGACTACAATGTGATACGTAATGAATTCAAGAGGTTGGATGTTGATTTTAGCAGTAAAAGATTATGTACGGTTCGGCTTTCGCGAAAGCTGCTTCCCAACAAATCATCCTATAGTCTAGGAAGATTGTGTCATTCCTTAAGCATTCCGCTCGACAATCGCCACCGCGCAGAAGGCGATACGGATGCGACCGTGATCCTGTTCCAACGATTGTTGTCGCTGGATGATGATCATGAAGTCATCACTGAATTTCTCAAAGTAAAGAGCAAGGAAAGCACCTTGCCACCACATGTACCCAAAGCCCATTTTGACCAGCTGCCGTCCACTCCTGGTATTTATCTTTTCAAAGATAAATCCCATAAAGTCATTTATGTAGGCAAGGCCATCAATATCAAAAAACGGGTGCTATCCCATTTCTATACCAAGAAGAGTAAATCCTATCTCATGGGACAAGAAATGCATCACATTGATTTTGAAGAAACGGGAAATGAGGCCGTGGCCCTTTTGCGAGAAGCAGATTTGATACGCCATCATTACCCTAAATTCAATAGTGCGCAGAAAAAACCTCGCAACACTTATCAAATTATCTCATACAAAAATCAGCGAGGTGTGATACAGTTGGCCGTCGCGGTTTCAAAATCCTTTGACTATTCTGTCATCACTTTCTACAATCGTGCGCAAGCGGTAGAAAAATTAGAATGGATGTGTGAGGAGTTTCACCTATGCCCGCGTTATTGCTCGCTGCAACTCACAACCGGTCGCTGTACGCATTATAAATTGCGCAATTGCGAAGGCATCTGTACCCATGAAGAAGAAGTGGATCATTACAATGAGAAAGTCCTGAAAGCCATTGAGGCCTTGCAAAATGACAAGCCAACTTTTATCATCAAAGAAAAAGGACGCCATCCCGAAGAGAATTGTGTGGTTTTAATTAAAGACGGCCGCTATCAAGGTTATGGATTTGTGGATCATGACATTCCAGTTTCTACCATTGATGAGTGCGAATCCTACATTGAACGTAAAACGCCCAATTATCACACCCATCAAATTATCAATACGTATTTAAGAAAAAACGAAATGCGTAATGTGGTTGTGCTGGACCAGGTGACGGCCTAGGTCTTCTGCTTCTTTTTACGAGCCGCTGGAAACAAGACGTTGTTGAGAATCAATCGGTAACCAGGTGAATTGGGATGCAAACTCAATTCTGTTTTTGGGTCACCTACCCTATGCTGGTAATCTTCTGGATCGTGGCCGCCATAGAACGTGAAAAAACCTTTGCCCCTAATACCATGAATGTATCGCGCTTCTTTATTGGTCTTGTTTTCTCCTAGCACCAAGACATTTTTCTTGACCTCATCCCGATCATAACTGGTTGTTTGACCCATAAATCCTTTGACCAGACTGGTATGGTTTTGATTCAACATGGTGGGAATAGGATCCCATTTTGCGCTAAAATCCATCAAAGAAAAGTAATCGCGTTCTTTTTCAATCCTGCGTTTTCTCGTCATGTCAATACTACTAAACTCATAAACCATAGGCGAACGCTCTAATTCAAAATCAGTGAACGCAAAAGTTTTGGTGTAATCAATCTTACTTTGATAATTAGCATCAGATGGGTCACCATCAAACATAGTCTCTGCTATATCGACGCCTTCTACAGCAAGGGCAATGTCAAAACTATCAGTGGCGCTACACATGGCAAACATAAAACCGCCGCCTATCACATAGTCTCTGATTTTAAGAGCGACATCACGCTTTTCCTCGCTCACTTTGGAATAACCTAATTCTGCGGCTAGCTTTTCAGCGTCTTGTTTTTCCTCGATGTACCAAGGTGCTGTCCTGTAGTTGCGATAAAATTTACCATATTGACCAGTAAAATCTTCATGGTGAAGGTGCAACCAGTCGTACAAGAGCAACTCATCAGCTAGGACTTCTTTGTCATAGATTTTTTCATAAGGAATCTCTGCATAAGTGAGAACCATGGTCACCGCATCGTCCCAAGGCGCTTTTCCCGTAGGCGTATACACCGCAATTTTAGGAGCTTTTTCAAGCAACACTTCCTGCATGTTTTGAGATGGGCTGGCGATAAGCTCTAGCATAGAAGTAACCTCACCGTCGCTCATGGGTTCATAAGAAACGCCGCGAACGATCAGTTCCTTTTTGAATTCTTCCGTTTCTGGGATGAGAAAGGAGCCGCCACGGTAATTGAGTAACCACTTTACTTTGGTCCCTTTGGCGAGCAGCCAGTAGGAAATTCCGTAAGCTTTTAGGTGGTCCGTTTGTGTTTCGGCATCCATGGGAATCAGCAAATATTGCGCGTTAACGTTGGATAGCGCCAGTAAAAATGCCATCAAACATAAAACGGAACGTAAGGATTTATTTCTCACTGCAAGTTGTTTTGAAGATCCACAAATGTATTTAGTTAGAGACTAAGGTTGAAAAAGAGTAAGCTTTCGAGAAAGCGAATTCCATATCCACCACAAAGTACATATCAAAAGCTAAACTGCAATTTTCCTGCCGACTTTTCTCTAGAACGCCAGACCGTCGTCGTCGTCACTTTGTGGACCACCGAAGGCATCACCAGGCGAAGGGAATTTAGGCGTATCTGGTCTAAAAGTATCATCATTTGCCTGATTCATTTTGCTACCAAACTCTTGTGGTATCGCCCATTGCTCTTCAAGGTTATCAAACTTACCAAATTGACCCAAGAACTTGAGCCTGATAGAGTCTGTCGCACCATTACGGTGTTTTGCCACTATAAATTCTGCCTGGTTTTTACATGGTGTCTGGTCGTCATCGTCCCATTCTTCCAGACCATAATATTCTGGTCTGTAGATAAAGGAAACGATATCTGCATCCTGCTCGATCGCTCCAGATTCACGCAGGTCAGAAAGCAACGGTCGCTTGCTACCACCACGTGTCTCTACCGCACGTGATAATTGGGATAGTGCAATGACGGGTACCTCAAGTTCTTTGGCAAGTGCCTTAAGGTTACGGGAAATCGTTGATATTTCCTGCTCACGGTTCCCACCTTTGGCATTTGTCTGTGCGGTCATTAACTGCAGATAATCTACCATGATCAATTTGATACCGTGCTGTGAAGCTAGACGTCTACATTTTGCACGCAGGTCAAATATGGATAGTGATGGCGTATCATCAATAAATATAGGTGCCTGTTCCAGATCTTTCACTTTTACATTGAGTTGTTCCCATTCATGTGGCTCAAGATTACCGGTACGTAATTTTTCTGAGGACAGACCTGTTTCTGAAGATATCAAACGCGTGATCAACTGGACGCTACTCATCTCTAGAGAAAAGAACGCTACTGGAATGTTGCTACCTACCGCAATGTTACGCGCCATGGACAAGGTAAAGGCCGTTTTTCCCATACCTGGACGTGCCGCTATGATGACTAGGTCACTGGGCTGCCAGCCACTGGTCAATTTATCCAAATCATTAAAGCCAGTAGGCACACCACTTAGACCATCACGTTTGGCAATTTCTTCTATACGCTGCTTGGCCTGACGGACCAGATCCATCGCTGTTTCTGTACTTTTGCGTATGTTTCCTTGCGCTACTTCATAGAGCTTGGATTCTGCTTTATCTAATAGGTCAAAAACATCAGTGGATTCTTCATAGGAATCATTGATGATTTCTGTAGAAATCTTGATCAAACTGCGCTGAATGAATTTTTGCAGGATGATCCTCGCGTGGAATTCTATGTGCGCCGTAGAACTCACCAATTGAGATAATTGAACCAGATAATGGTCACCACCTACAGACTCCAACTTCTCATCACGACGCAGTTGGGCGCTAACGGTTAATAAATCTACTGGACTACCGCTTTTGAACAATTTATCAATCGCATCAAATATGGATTGGTGCGCCTTATGGTAGAAAGCATCTGGAGTTAATAGATCGATTACCTCATCAACACCTTTACCGTCAATCATTAACGCACCCAACACAACCTTCTCAAGATCAATAGCTTGTGGTGGTATTTTTCCTTTCTCTAACGATATCACAGGACTGTTTCCCGTCACGATCGATACTCTTTCCTGTACTTTTTCCATAGGATCAAAAATAGAGGAAAGCCAGCGATTTTTAAGATTTCCTTGTCTTCAGTTGGTTAACATTTTTATTGAAAAACTGGTTTATAACCTGTTGATAAGGACAAATAATTTTAGCATGTAGGCTAATCATCAAGCCTTGAGACTGTAAGAAAATTATACAAGAGCCTTCTTGTGATTTTATAACTATTGAAATTCCATTTAAAAACAAAAAACCAGCCTTGAGGCTGGTTTTTTAATCTCACAATTTGAGAAATTATTTATCCCTTAAATACGCCCATATTGGCATATTTGTCCATGCGTTGTTTCACTAATTCTTTAGGAGATAGCTCTTTTAATTCCTGATAATAGCTATCGATACATTTTGCCACAGACACAAAGATTTCTTCTCTGTTTTTGTGGGCACCACCTTCTGGTTCTTCAAGAATTTCATCTACCAGTTTAAGCTTTTTCATGTCTTTACCGGTAAGCTTGAGAGCCTCGGCAGCTTGTTCTTTGTATTCCCAACTTCTCCATAAGATAGAACTACAAGATTCTGGAGAGATAACGCTGTACCAGGTGTTTTCCAACATGACCACACGGTCACCTACTCCTATTCCTAAGGCTCCACCACTAGCTCCTTCTCCTATGATCATTACGATGATAGGCACTTTCAAGCGCGTCATTTCAAGGATGTTTCTAGCAATGGCTTCTCCTTGACCACGTTCTTCAGCTTCCAGACCAGGAAATGCTCCTGGAGTGTCGATCAATGTCACTACGGGAATGCCAAATTTCTCGGCACTTTTCATCAATCGCAACGCCTTACGATAACCTTCTGGATTTGACATCCCAAAGTTGCGGTATTGACGTGTTTTTGTATTGAATCCCTTTTGCTGCCCGATGAACATATAGGACTGATCACCTATTTTGCCCAGTCCACCTATCATGGCTTTATCATCCTTCACATTGCGGTCACCGTGCAGTTCCAGCCAGGTATCACCACAAATGCTCTTGATGTAATCCAGTGTGTAAGGACGGTCTGGATGACGGGACATTTGCACACGTTGCCACGGCGTTAAGTTGCTGTAGATCTCTTTACGTGTAGCTTTAAGTTTCTTCTCGAGTTGTTTGATCGTCTTAGTGACATCAACATCGTTTTCTGATCCTATCGCAAGGGTTTGCTGGTATTGCTCTTCCAGCTCTTTGATAGGCATTTCAAATTCTAGATATTCCATAGTTGGGTATTCCAGTTGGGGAGACAAATATAGGAAATCAAGACAGTGTTAGGTAACACCGCTTGTTCAATTTATATTAAAGTTAGTGGATGGTTCGCTTTCGCGAAAGCGAATTCACTTTCAAACATTTTCACAGCCCTCAAGCATGAATCTTCAATTCTTTCTTCTTGCGGCGGTTACGTCGATTTTTTAGGATACCATTCGTTAGGATTACAGCCAGAATTACTCCAGCGCCTACGTAGAACTCTGGCGTCATTTGCTCTGCATCGCCTAAAATGAGAAAGGCAAGGAAAATTCCATACACAGGTTCCAGGTTAATGGTGAGCATGACGGTATAAGCACTCAAAAATTTCATGACCTTAACGCTGGCTATAAATGCGTATGCCGTACAGAAACTAGCCAATATGCCTATCCACAACCAATCGTAACTTGTCAAAACCAATGGCCCTACAAAGTCTGTTGGAAAAATAAGAAAGTAAAGACTTATGAATGCAACACCGCTGGCCAATTCATAAATACTGATCAATGATGGCGGATGTTCTTTGGCCCATTTTACGTTGATAATGGAAAAAGTGGCGCTCAACACTGCGCTTATGAGTCCCAATATCATTCCAGTGACATACTGGGTTTCTACTTTAAAAATGTAATAGAGCGCCGCGATAATAATCACACCAAAGATGACTTCATACCCTACAAACTTTTTTGAGGTGAACAAAGGTTCCAATATTGCTGTAAAAAAAGCGCCTGTACTTAACATGGCCAGCGTGACACTTACATTGCTTTCCTTGATAGCTCCAAAAAAGGTCACCCAATGCAGCGCAATAACAATTCCTGCGCCTACAAAACCCAGAATGCGTTTGCGCGGTAAGGCGTTGACACCTTTGAACTGTAACGGTATGCGCATGATTTTCATGTAGATAAAAATCAAAATCACCGCCAGCAACATTCGCCACCATACCAATGGGATACTTTCAATAGAAATGAGAGCTCCTAGCACGGCCGTAAATCCCCAAATGAAAACTATAAAATGAAGGTGTAGGTAGTTAAGTAATTTATCGTCTCGCATTTCTCAACAGGAATAATGCTACGACAGCAAAAAATATGTTAGGCGTCCAGACGGCGATCCATGGGTTGAAGGTGCTCTTTTCTGCAATGGTTCCAAAAACCTTATCTAGAAACATGTATACCATCGCAATTACTATGCCTATGGCGAGATTGGTTCCCATACCACCACGTTTTTTGACGGATGACACAGCTACAGCTATGATGGTAAAAATAAAGGCACTTATTGGTATGGAGATACGCTTGTACTTCTCCACATAATAAATGTTCATGTTGGCATTACCACGTTTTTCTTCCAGAGCGATAAATTCATTGAGATCTGTGTAGGATTTGGTTTCTGCGATAAACTTAGTTGGAGTGAGCTCGTCAATATCAAAATCAAAGATGGTATCCAGTCGGTTTTTCTCATGAATGATCTCGCGATCTTCAAGGATAATCCTCTTTTTATACTGGCTCAACACATAGACACTGTCCTGAAATGCTATCCTGCTTGCGTAGATTTTGTACTTGAGTTCATCATCTTCAAAATGTTCCAGCGTAAAGTCAAAACCTGTCTGGCGTGAAGGCTGATAATTGCTCACATAAACAAAGTCATTATCGTTGATTTGCCTAAAGACATTTGTCGTTTCTGAGGCATCACCTTTTCTAAAATATTGTTGTTGGAATTCATTAAAGCCTGAGGCTGCCTGCGGTACAAAAATAGCGCTGAGTAGTAAGGCTAAGCCGCAGATCAAAGTAGCTCCTATAATATAAGGACGTAAAAACCTATTGAAGGAAACTCCCGAACTCAAAAATGCAATGACCTCTGTATTGTTAGCCAACTTTGAGGTAAAAAACATCGTGGATATAAAGAGGAAAATGGGAAACAGGAAATTTGTGAAATACATGGTGAAATCTCCCAGGTACAGAATCACCTCAAGAAAAGGAACTTCATTAGAAATGATCTTTCCTATTTTTTCGGCAACATGTACAGTTACCATGATAGGTAGGAATAGCAATAACAACAGGAAGAAACTCCCTAGATATCTTTTTAATATGTATCTATCCAGTATGCTAAACACTACAGTCTATTATCCATTTGTTTTACCATTTGATCCTTCCAGGCTCTAAAATCTCCTGCTAGTATGTGTTTGCGAGCCTCGCGCATCAACCACAAATAGAAAGCCAGGTTATGAATCGTACATATTTGCCTACCTAACATTTCATTTACGGTAAATAGATGTCTAACATAAGCTTTGGAATACTCAGTATCCACCCAAGCGTAAGCGCCATCATCCAATGGACTGAAATCCATTTCCCATTTTTTGTTCTTGATATTGATGCTCCCATTAGCAGTAAAGATCATACCATTTCTACCATTTCTGGTAGGCATCACACAATCAAACATATCGATTCCAAGGGCGACATTCTCGAGTAGATTGATAGGCGTTCCTACACCCATAAGATAACGCGGTTTGTCCTTAGGAAGTATAGCGGTGACTACATCAGTCATGGCATACATTTCCTCTGCAGGTTCACCAACGGACAATCCACCTATGGCATTGGCATCCATATCACAATTGGCCACAAACTCGGCGCTTTGCTGTCTCAATTCTGGGTAAGTACTTCCTTGAATGATGGGAAACAATGTCTGGGTAAACCCATATTTATCTGGTGTGTTATTGAAATGCTCAATACACCTTTTTAACCATCGATGCGTCATGTGCATACTGCGACGTGCATAATTGAATTCACATGGATAAGGAGTACACTCATCAAAAGCCATGATGATGTCTGCACCTATGGAGCGCTGTATATCCATGGCACGTTCTGGTGTAAAGGTGTGATAGGAACCATCAATGTGTGATTTGAATTTCACACCTTCTTCCTTGATTTTTCTATTGGCACTCAAGGAATAAACCTGGTATCCTCCAGAATCAGTCAAAATAGGACGGTCCCAATTCATGAACTGGTGCAGTCCACCAGCCTTTTCAAGAACCTCAGTTCCTGGTCTTAAATAGAGATGATAGGTGTTAGCCAGAATAATATCTGGATTCACTTCTTCCTTCAATTCCCTTTGATGCACACCTTTTAC
>NZ_LBMJ01000001.1:900000-1132500 GCF_001413925.1 Nonlabens sp. YIK11 | reverse complement strand
GTTTGATTGGCCTTTCACCCCTACCCACAGGTCATCCGAAGACTTTTCAACGTCAACCGGTTCGGGCCTCCACTATGTGTTACCACAGCTTCACCCTGCCCATGGGTAGATCACACGGTTTCGCGTCTACCACTGCTAACTATATCGCCCTATTCAGACTCGCTTTCGCTACGGCTGCGCACCTGAAGTGCTTAACCTTGCTAACAACGGTAACTCGTAGGCTCATTATGCAAAAGGCACGCCGTCACCACACTAGGTGGCTCCGACCGCTTGTAAGCGTATGGTTTCAGGTTCTATTTCACTCCCTTATTCAGGGTTCTTTTCACCTTTCCCTCACGGTACTGGTTCACTATCGGTCTCTCAGGAGTATTTAGCCTTGGCGGATGGTCCCGCCGGATTCATACAGGGTTTCACGTGCCCCGCACTACTCAGGATACCACTATCAATAACATTTCTTACCTATACAGGGCTATCACCTTCTACGGCTCCTCTTTCCAAAGGATTTTAATTCAAAATGCATCAAACGTTGTGGTCCTACAACCCCATGCAGTCCGTAAACTGAATGGTTTGGGCTATTCCGCGTTCGCTCGCCACTACTAGCGGAATCACTATTGTTTTCTCTTCCTCCGGCTACTTAGATGTTTCAGTTCACCGGGTTTGCTTCCTTTCGGATGACATGTCTTCAACATGACGGGTTGCCCCATTCGGAAATCTGCGGATCACATCGTATGTGCCAATCCCCGCAGCTTATCGCAGCTTATCACGTCCTTCATCGCCTCTGAGAGCCTAGGCATCCCCCATACGCCCTTAATTTGCTTATGGTATTCAATGTCGATTCTCTAACGATAGAAAATCAACGCCTTGCTCTTGTATTCTTATTTTACTAATAACAAACACATCTTTCAATGTGCCTATCTGTTTCTCGTTTAATCTTTTCAATATGTCAATGAACGTTTTCAATATCAAGTAAATGATACCAATAGTGGAGAATATCGGAGTCGAACCGATGACCTCCTGCGTGCAAGGCAGGCGCTCTAGCCAGCTGAGCTAATCCCCCATTTTTAGTTATGAGTTATTAGTTATGAGTTAAGAGTGATCCCACTCGCAACAAACCCAACTTCTAAAATTTCCTTCAATATGTAATGAACTAGGTGCGGTTTAGGCTTCCGCGAAAGCGTAAAAGTAGTCTCAGGCAGACTCGAACTGCCGACCTCTACATTATCAGTGTAGCGCTCTAACCAGCTGAGCTATGAGACTGTAACGAACCCCGAAAGGCACATCACTCGTCTTTCGACATTTTTATTAATAAGATTGACAGTTATAGATAATAATATAAACAAACACGCCATTTGCATGTAGTAGGCCATGGAACTCTCATTTTTAGGTTCCATTATTTCAGGAACTCCAGAAAGGAGGTGTTCCAGCCGCACCTTCCGGTACGGCTACCTTGTTACGACTTAGCCCCAGTTACCGGTTTTACCCTAGGCAGCTCCTTGCGGTCACCGACTTCAGGTACCCCCAGCTTCCATGGCTTGACGGGCGGTGTGTACAAGGCCCGGGAACGTATTCACCGCATCATGGCTGATATGCGATTACTAGCGATTCCAGCTTCACGTAGTCGAGTTGCAGACTACGATCCGAACTGTGATAGGGTTTATAGATTCGCTCCCTCTCACGAGGTGGCTGCTCTCTGTCCCTACCATTGTAG
Source organism: Nonlabens sp. YIK11 (assembly GCF_001413925.1). Taxonomy (NCBI): domain Bacteria; kingdom Pseudomonadati; phylum Bacteroidota; class Flavobacteriia; order Flavobacteriales; family Flavobacteriaceae; genus Nonlabens; species Nonlabens sp. YIK11. Next base: position 1,130,792 of record NZ_LBMJ01000001.1, on the reverse strand, counting down.
CACGTGTGTGGCCCAGGACGTAAGGGCCGTGATGATTTGACGTCATCCCCACCTTCCTCACGGTTTGCACCGGCAGTCTCGCTAGAGTCCCCGACATGACTCGCTGGCAACTAGCAATAGGGGTTGCGCTCGTTATAGGACTTAACCTGACACCTCACGGCACGAGCTGACGACAACCATGCAGCACCTTGCAAACTGTCCGAAGAAAAGCCTGTTTCCAAGCCTGTCAGTCTGCATTTAAGCCCTGGTAAGGTTCCTCGCGTATCATCGAATTAAACCACATGCTCCACCGCTTGTGCGGGCCCCCGTCAATTCCTTTGAGTTTCATTCTTGCGAACGTACTCCCCAGGTGGGTTACTTATCACTTTCGCTTGGCCACCCAGTACTCAATCGTACCGGACAGCTAGTAACCATCGTTTACGGCGTGGACTACCAGGGTATCTAATCCTGTTCGCTACCCACGCTTTCGTCCCTCAGCGTCAATGTATTGTTAGTGACCTGCCTTCGCAATCGGTATTCTATGTAATATCTAAGCATTTCACCGCTACACTACATATTCTAGCCACTTCACAATAATTCAAGATGTTCAGTATCAATGGCAGTGCCGGAGTTGAGCCCCTGCATTTCACCACTGACTTAAACACCCGCCTACGGACCCTTTAAACCCAATGATTCCGGATAACGCTTGCACCCTCCGTATTACCGCGGCTGCTGGCACGGAGTTAGCCGGTGCTTATTCTTACGGTACCGTCAGCCCTCTACACGTAGAGGGGTTTCTTCCCGTACAAAAGCAGTTTACAACCCATAGGGCCGTCTTCCTGCACGCGGCATGGCTGGATCAGGCTCTCGCCCATTGTCCAATATTCCTCACTGCTGCCTCCCGTAGGAGTCTGGTCCGTGTCTCAGTACCAGTGTGGGGGATCTCCCTCTCAGGACCCCTACCTATCGTAGCCATGGGGAGCCGTTACCTCTCCATCTAGCTAATAGGACGCATACTCATCTATCACCGTAACCTTTAACCAGTAAATCATGCGATTAGCTGGTACCATGAGGCGTTAATCCAAATTTCTTCGGGCTATTCCTCAGTGATAGGTAGATTGTATACGCGTTACGCACCCGTGCGCCGGTCGCCACCATCCGAAGACGTGCTGCCCCTCGACTTGCATGTGTTAGGCCTGCCGCTAGCGTTCATCCTGAGCCAGGATCAAACTCTTCATCGTAGAATCTTGTTAAAAAGATCTCTTGCGAGAATCCCATAACCTATATACTACTAGCAATTGGCGTTCTTGTCTGTTTACACTATATTATTCTTATTCTTACCGATCTGATTCCCCTAAAGGAAACAAACCTGTTCTTTTTGTGCTGTCAATCAATATCTCAATGAACTTATTAGGAGTCTTCAAAATGGAACTTGAAAAGCAGCCTCTTCACGACGCCTGACCTATCAGTATTCCCCATCTCCTAATGAACGTTGCTTCAACTTTCGACTTAACGTCTCTTGCAAAGCGGGTGCAAATATACAGAGCATTTTCTTTTCCAACCAAACTTTTTGAAGAGAAAAATCAATAAATATTTAAAATAAATTTCAACCCGCTGAAAAACACCCAAATACACCTCCAAAAAAAATCAAAAATTCTCTATCCAAACCTACCACCTCACCAACCAAACCACCAATTCCGCAGTCCCGGACATCCTTGACAACACCCCAAGCCAACCACCCCAAACCAAACCCAACAAAAAAAGGCAGCCATAAAGCTGCCTTTTTGTTGGATTTGAGGGGTTAGAATTGCATAGGAACTTCAATAAGTAACAAATCTGATTTTGATGTTGCCCTTATATGAATAGTATCACTTTCTACCACGCCCATGGCATCTCGATGCTTTAACTGGTCGCCATCAATTTCTACATTACCCTCAATCACCATAATGTAAACTCCATTGCTTGGGTTTTTCAATCGATAATCATTAACCGTATCGGGATCCAGACTAATCATATGCATCCAGGCATCTTGATGTATCCATACTCCTTCATCGTCTGGTGAAGGCGATAGTATTTGTTGAAATCTGTTTTTATGATCCTCTAAATTAAGTTTTAGTTCGTCATATCGAGGCGTGACATTTTTCTTGTTTGGAAAAAGCCAGATTTGAAATAATTTCAATTCTTCCGTTTGACTGCCGTTGTATTCTGAATGGGTGACTCCAGTACCAGCACTCATTACTTGAACCTCACCCGTTTTGATTTGGGCAACGTTCCCCATACTATCCTTATGTTCCAACACTCCAGATAGTGGTATGGTAATAATTTCCATATTATCATGTGGATGAGTAGGGAAACCAGCGCCTGGAGCTATGGTGTCATCATTCAACACTCTTATGGCGCCAAAATTGATTCGCTCTGGATTGTACCAACTTGCAAAACTGAAACTGTGGTTAGCCTTGAGCCACCCATGATTTGCGTGACCTCTGCTTTCTGCTCTGTGAATTACTTTTTTCATAATTTAAAACTACTATTTATTTGTATGTACAACAAATATTTAATACATCTTTAGCTATCTCTTCCGCTAGCTACCTAAGCTAAGATCTTTAGGCGGCTTCCTTTCGTTGTTTTATGCGATGAGGATGATGGTAGTACGCTTTCGCGAAAGCGTACCCATGACCATACTCTATTTTATAGTAAACTACCGCGATGCAGCCAGCTATGCTACAAAAGGTGACGATAGCTAATAAAGGCATGATCCCATCTACCAAGAGTTGAGCCACCAAGGTGCTTGCAATACTCCCAAAAATCATACTAACCGCACCCACGAGCGCGCTGGCGCTACCAGCCTGTAGATTGAATGGTTGCAAACTAAGCGCCGTCACATTAGGGTTTTGGAAGCCAATAAAAAAAAGCATGGTGAACAAACCAGGGTAAATCACCCAAAACTGTGGCTGCACCAACAAACTATAAATGGTGATACCACCCGTTAAAAAAGCCATGATGATTGCCACCGTGAATGTTATTTGGAACGTAGTAAATCTTTTTAGAAAAAGCCTGTTGAGCTGACTGCCCAAAATCAAACCAGCTGCATTACCACCAAAAATATAACCGAACATATCTTCGCTCATCCCAAAAAACTCTATAAACACAAAAGGTGCACTGGCGACATAAGCCAGCAGTGCTCCTATCGCAAAGCCTCGAGTGGTTGAAAAGAGGAAGAAATCCTTATTCTTATATATAGACCAGTATTCTCTAGCAACTTTAGTGGGCCGCAGACTTGTCGAGCTATTCGGTTCTGCGCTTTCTGGCAATACATAGATTACATTCAGAAGCATCAGGCCAGCAAATGCGGCAAGACAGAAGAACACCACTTCCCAGTGAAAAGCGGTTATGATAAAACCACCTACCGTAGGCGCAATGATAGGTGCAACACCCATGATGAGCATGAGCGTACTTAAGACATCTGCCACTTGATCCTTTTCAAAATAATCCCTTACCACAGCCTTACTGGCTACCATACCGGCACAACCTCCTAGTGCCATGAAGAATCTGAAAAATGCCAGCGACCATAGATTCCATGCGATTCCGCAAAGTATGCTCATGACAATATAGAGGGCAAGCCCAACAATAAGTGGCTTGCGTCGTCCATATTTGTCCATCAATGGACCATAGGCAAGTTGACCTAGACCTATACCAATAAAGTATGTGGTAAGCGTCAATCCTACAGCACTAGTATCGACATTGAAATCTCCTGCAATTTGTTTAAACGCAGGTAGGTAAGTATCTATGGAAAATGGACCTATAGCAATGAGCGTCCCCAACAATAAAATGATGACGTTTTTTCTTCTTTTGCTTATGTCGGTCTGTACAGTTCTCTTTCTCACGCTGCAAAGGTACTTTTCAATCCTAGGCCCTAAACCTATATTCACAAACCTTTACGATTTCATAACGGCCTATAAATCGTACTTTTGAATCTCATAACCCAACAACCTTTGCCATGAAAAAATTCATATTACCCATTCTATTTTCTATAGCCATCATTTCTTGTAAGAATGAAAAAAATGAGGAGACTACTGTGGAAGAAACTCCAGAACTAGCCATGCAAGTAGCGCAATCCAGCGGCCTTGAAAACTGGAAAGATGTAGAATCGATGGAGTTTACATTTAACATAGAACGCAACGGCGAGACCCTTGCCACCAGAGCTTGGAAATGGAATCCTAATTCTGACCAAGTAACCCTAGATTCAAAAGGAGAGCAAATTACCTATAATAGAACACAACAAATGGACAGCCTTGCCCAGAGTGCAGATCGTGCCTTTATCAACGACGTCTACTGGTTATTGCCACAATTCAAACTGGCTTGGGACACTGGTAAGCAAGTGACCTATCCAGATTCCACTGCAGGTAAGATGGTGCAGGTACAGTATACCGGCGATGATGGCTACACACCTGGCGATCGCTATGATATGGTTATCGATGAGAACATGATGATCAATAAATGGATGTACTACCCTAAAGGAAAAACTGAGCCTGCGATGATCACCTCGTTTGAAGATTATAAGGATTATGGCGGCATCAAAATAGCGACCAACCACAGATCAGAAGACGGTACTTTGAACATCTACTTTTCAGATATCAACATCACCAAAAAATAAAAATGACCTACAACTCCACAAAAGAATTTGCACAATCACTAGACCAGGCAGATGAATTGGCTCGCTTTCGCGAAAGCTTTACCATCCCGAAACATGTTGACGGTACAGAAAGTATTTACCTGTGCGGGAACTCCTTGGGAGTACAACCTAAAAAAGCAGTGGAATATGTAGCCGATGAATTGAATGATTGGGCACAATTGGGAGTTAAAGGTCACTTTGACAAGACCTTTCCCTGGACCAGGTATCATGAATTCTTGAATGAACCTATGGCCAAGGTTGTTGGAGCCTTGCCACATGAAGTCGTGGTGATGAACACTTTGACGCCTAACCTTCATTTTATGATGGTCAGTTTTTACAAACCATCAGGCAAGCGCAGGAAAATAGTAATGGAAGCCGACGCTTTCCCCAGCGATACATATGCCGTAGATTCCCAAATCAAATGGCATGGCGGCGATCCTGCAGAAGATATCATCCTATGGCAACCTAGACCTGGTAACTCTACCTTGCAGATGGAAGATCTGGAACAGATCTTTCGCAAACATGGTGATGAGATTGCTTTGGTCATGATTGCTTCCATCAATTATTACACGGGACAATTTTTTGACCTTAAAAAAATTACAGAATTAGGCCACTCACACGGTGCGATGGTAGGTTTTGATTGCGCGCACGGCGCTGGTAATGTAGATTTAAAATTGCATGACAGCGGTGCAGATTTTGCCGTATGGTGCACCTATAAATACATGAACTCAGGTCCTGGTAGTATAGGTGGCTGTTTTGTTCACGAGCGACATGCAGAAAGTGACAAACTGGATCGCATGGCCGGTTGGTGGGGACACAATAAGGAAGAACGCTTTTTAATGAAACCTAAATTCGATCCTATTTATGGAGCCGAAGGATGGCAACAAAGCAACGCTCCTATTTTAAGTATGGCACCTATTCGTGCCAGCATGGAATTATTTGATGAAGCAGGGTTTGATAATCTGTTGGCCAAATCGAATCAACTCACCAATTATCTGGAGTACCTTATCAATAATATAGAAGGTAATCGCATCAAGATCATAACCCCTAAAAATCCCAAGGATCGTGGTTGCCAATTATCGCTGGCCGTTAAAAATGCTGACAAAAGCCTTTTTGAAGCCATAAGTGACAAAGGTGTTATTGCAGACTGGCGCGAGCCAGATGTGATACGTGTGGCACCGGTACCTCTTTATAATTCCTATATGGATTGCTGGAACTTTGTCCAGATCCTTACTGCTGCGCTATAGCCAGCACCTAGAAAGTTTTAATGAAAATATCAGATACGAATACCAATATATTAATCACCGGTGCTGGTCTTTGTGGTGCACTTTTGGGATTACGATTGGCGCAGCGCGGTTACACCGTCAATGTTTTGGAGAAGCGTCCAGACATGCGTTCCAAAATTGTGGATGCAGGTAGATCCATAAATCTAGCTCTTTCAGATCGTGGATTGAACGCCTTGAAAATGGTAGGCCTGGGCGATAAAGTCAAGGAGCTATGCATTCCTATGAAGGCACGAATGATCCATCCTAAAAATGGCAAGGTGCTCACTTCTAATTATAGTGGTCGTGACGATGACTTTATCAATTCCATATCCAGAGAAGACCTCAACAAGCTTTTGTTGGACAAGGCAGATGAATACGATAAGGTCCAGATCGATTTTAATGACGAGGTACTTTCTGTAGATGTAAAGAAAGGCAGTATAGAATACAAGGATTCAGAAACCGAAACCATTAAACAATGGAATCCTGATATCTTATTGGGAACCGACGGTGCTGGATCTAAGGTACGCCAGGCCATGGCCAGACAGCGCGACTTCTTCTTCTCCTACACGACAGAATGGTTACCGCATGCTTATAAAGAATTGCGCATGCCACCAGCAGACGATGGCGGCTGGCGTATTGACAAACACGCTTTACACATCTGGCCTCGTGGTGGTTTTATGTTGATCGCTCTTCCTAATCTGGACGGTAGCTTTACCATGACGCTATTCATGCGTCGCAAGGAATCACCGCAAAGCTTTGAGCAGATCACCACAGATGAAGAGGTGACGGCTTTCTTCAAGGAAGAGTTCCCTGATGTCTTTGATGAAATACCCGACCTGTTGGAACAATACCAGCGCAATCCTGTGCCACCTTTGGGCACCGTGCGTTGCTCTCCATGGACCGCTCACGGCAAGGTCTTGATGATGGGTGATGCCTGTCACGCAATCGTACCTTTTTACGGTCAAGGCATGAACGCAGGTTTTGAAGACGTGATGGTTTTTGACCAGATCCTCAATGAATGCGACGATTGGGAAGAAGCCATGAAGCGATTCTCGGTCGAGCGCAAACCAGATACAGATGCCATTGCAGACCTCGCTTTGGATAATTTTGTAGAGATGCGAGACAGCGTTTCGCATCCTGATTTTCAAATTAAACGGGCCATTGAGATGAAATTGGAGCACGCTTTCGCGAAAGCGGTATACTCATCAAAATATTCACTAGTCACTTTCCCACCAGCAGGAATGGGTTACCGCGAGGCCATGAGGAAAGGCCGTGCGCAGGACAAAGCTATTTTGTGGTTGATCAATAACGGCGACATCAAATTAGAGGACAGCGCCGAAAGCTTGCTTGCAGCGATAAACAAAAAGACCGCAGAAGTTATTTGGCATAGGAATTAATGAGTCCACATCATACAGTTACGGATGTAATCATAGTAGGCGGTGGCGCGGCAGGCTTCTTCACAGCCATTAACCTCGCCGAACAGCGTCCGGATCTTTCCATCACGATTTTGGAACGTGGTAAGGACGTGCTTCAAAAAGTGCGTATTTCGGGTGGTGGACGATGCAACGTCACTCATGCCGAATTCGATCCAAAACCATTAACGGGTAATTATCCGCGAGGTGAAAAAGAGCTTTTGGGACCTTTTCACAAATTCATGACCGGCGACACCATTGCATGGTTTGCAGATCATGGTGTGGAACTTAAAATAGAGGATGACGGCCGCATGTTTCCCATCACAGATTCTTCTCAGACTATCATCGATTGCTTCCTCAGCCTGGCCAAAAAACACCATATTAAAGTATTGACCTCGCAAAATGTTGTACGACTAGAGCGCGATGAACATTGGAAAGTAGTTACCAAAACCGACGAATTCACTTGCGAGCATCTAGTCGTTACAGCTGGTAGTAGCCCAAAGATTTGGGAGATGATGAAGTCTTTGGGTCATACCATTATAGATGCCGTACCATCACTGTTTACTTTTAATATAGTCGACAAAACCATTACAGAACTTGCTGGTATTGCGCTGGAAGCTCGCGTTGAAGTGCCGCAGTTGCACTTGGAATCTCAAGGGCCGTTATTGATTACTCATTGGGGCTTTTCTGGACCAGCCATTCTCAAAATGAGCGCTTGGGGCGCGGTACAGCTTCATAGTTCCAACTACAAATTTGATGTGGTTATCAACTGGCTTAATTACATTTCGCAAGAAGAATGTTACGAGATGCTGCTCGCCAAACGGGACGATAGTAAAAAACAGATCTCTAACGATCGGTTATATGAGATCCCAAAAAGGCTCTGGAATTACTTGGTTCACAGCATGAATTTACAAGATAAAACTTGGGCAGAATGCTCCAACCAGACCTTAAAAGAATTAGCCATTACTTTAACCGCAAGTGTTTTTAAAGTCGATGGTAAGAGCACTTTCAAAGAAGAATTTGTTACCGCTGGCGGCATTGATTTGAAGGAGGTTGACTTTAGGACCTTTGCAAGTCGCAAACAGGAAAACCTCTATTTTGCTGGCGAGATCTTAAATATTGACGCCATTACCGGCGGCTTTAATTTCCAAAACGCCTGGACTGGTGGATGGATGGTGGCGCAAGCGATTTCGCAATCTTAAGTTCATTTTATCGCAATAATTTGGTGGTTTCCGTACCTTTATTTGCTTAAAACCATTCCATTGAATAAGAAAACCATGTTGATGATCCTGGACGGTTGGGGAATTACCCAAGATCCCAAGGTCAGCGCGATCGCACAGGCAAACACGCCATATATAGACAGTCTTTACGATAAATATCCACACGCCACGCTACGCACAGATGGCGAGAACGTTGGCCTGCCAGACGGCCAGATGGGCAATAGCGAGGTAGGTCACATGAACCTGGGCGCTGGTCGCATCGTGTATCAGGACCTTGCCAAAATCAATAAAGCCGTTCGAGAAAATAGCCTTAAAGATGAACAAGTGCTGGTGGATGCATTCGCTTTCGCGAAAGCGAACTCCAAAAAAGTACACTTTGCAGGATTGGTATCAGATGGTGGCGTTCACGCACACATCAACCACTTGAAAGCATTGATCGATGCTGCGCTGGATTATGGGCTGGAAGATCTTTTTGTACACGCCTTTACAGACGGTCGCGATGTGGACCCAAAATCTGGAGCTGGATTTCTGGAAGAGTTGGAACAGCACATTGCACAGACACCGGCACAAATCGCCAGCGTCATAGGTAGATATTTTGCCATGGATCGTGACCAGCGATGGGAACGCGTTGCCAAGGCCTACCACCTAATGACCGATGGAATGGGCGCACCCAGCCATGAGGTGGTAGCATCGGTACGTGATAGTTATGCGTCTGGATTGACAGATGAATTTATTGAGCCTATCGTCGCATTAAATGGTGGCGAACCAGTCGCCAAAGTAGAAAGCGGCGATGTAGTCATCTTCTTCAATTACCGTACAGATCGTGGTCGTGAACTGACAGACATGCTATCCCAACGGGATTTTCATGAGCAAAATGCGCACAAACTGGACTTGTACTATGTGACGATGACGACCTATGATGAAAACTTCAAGGACATCAAGGTCATTTTTGAAAAACCAAATTTGAAAAACACCTTAGGCGAGATCCTATCGGGTGCAGGAAAGAAACAAATACGCATTGCGGAAACCGAGAAGTATCCTCATGTGACCTTCTTTTTTAATGGTGGAGAGGAGAAACCTTTTGATGGCGAGGAGCGCATCATGTGTAAATCACCCAAGGTGGCTACCTATGACCTGCAACCAGAAATGTCCATCGATTGCGTTTCAGGAAAAATAATCCCTGAAATCAAAAAACAATATGCCGATTTCATTTGTTTGAACTTTGCAAATCCTGACATGGTAGGACACACTGGAAGCATGGAAGCTGCGGTTGCTGCCTGTGAAGCGGTAGACCATGCTGCACAACAAGTAATTGACGCTGCCGTTGATAATGGTTACACGGTGATTGTGATTGCAGACCATGGGAATTGTGAAGTGATGATCAATCCTGATGGTAGTGTAAACACAGCGCATACGACTAATCCTGTACCGCTTATTCTGGTAGATCAAGATATTAAGTCGATAAAAGATGGTGTTTTGGGCGATATTGCACCTACCATTTTAAAATTGATAGGCGTTGAACAGCCGGCAGAAATGACACAAAAACCTTTAATATAAAATTAGAAATGAGAAGAATACTACCTGCAGCCATAGCTGCCATATTACTTACCGCTTGTGGTTCTCAAAAAGAAGCAACCACAACCAGCACTAGCGAGGCTAAAACTGTAGCCACCGTAGAAATGACAAAACCAGAAGCACAAATGGCCACTATGGTTAACGGCAACCTGCAAGGCGTTGCGTCTTTGAAAGATTTCCAGAGTGAGCCATTCAGCACTTGGTTTACACCTAGATATGACGACTACACACCAGATGCCGCAGTGGTGTCAGAATTGAAATCGGAGATGACGGATGTAAGCATTCGCGCTTACATGGGAACTTGGTGCGGTGACTCTAAAAGAGAAACCCCTAAATTTTTCAAGCTGTTGGATGCAGTTGGATATGATCAGAACAATCTTACCATGGTCACAGTAGACCGTTCCAAAAGAGAACCGGCAGATCTTGTCAACGGTTATGACATTAGCAGGGTTCCAACGTTTATCTTTTATAGGGATGGTGAAGAGTTGGGTCGCTTTGTGGAATATCCGCGAGAGACTTTGGAACAGGACATTTTAAAAATCGTCAGCGGTCAGGATTATAAACATTCCTACCAAAACTAAAACCTTTTAAAGGAGAGCAATTCGCTCTCCTTTTTTATTTTCCTATTATGGACAAAATAAATCTAGCTGAAAAATTTGATCTATTCCAAGAAACATGGACGCCTAAAATCATTAGCGAACTCAATGGGCAGCAGGTCAAGCTAGCTAAACTTCACGGTGAGTTTGTATGGCACAATCATGAGCAGGAAGATGAACTTTTTTATGTGGTAAAAGGAACTTTGAAAATTCGCTTTCGCGCCTGCCTGCCGGACAGGCAAGAAAGCGAGGTCATTCTTCATCCAGGTGAAATGATTGTGGTTCCTGCAGGTGTGGATCATCTACCAGTGGCAGAAGAGGAAGTTCATGTGATGCTTATTGAACCAGCTGCGATCAAACACACCGGAAACGTACAACATGAATTGACTAAGGAGCAACTGGACTGGATCTAGATTTCACTTGTTTAAAAAGGAATTGCGTTAGGGATTGAAATGGAAATCCTTTTGTTGCGGCGGTAGCGCAACAAAAGATTGTTGTGTAAAGCCCGACCGTAGGGAACGCCACCATCTTTAATATTACAGGATCCTTACATCTTTCTTATTTTTGCAGCTTGTAAACGACAAGATGATAGTTACCAAAACCAAAGAAGAGCTAGAAATCATGCGCCAGGCGGCGTTGATGGTAAGCAAAACCTTAGGGATGATCGCGGCAGAGATCAAACCTGGCGTAACCTCGCAACGACTGGACGACCTAGCGGAACAATACATAAGAGACAACGGTGCCATTCCTGGATTTAAGGGGTTGTACGATTGTCCCAGCACGCTGCTGATCAGCCCTAATGAAGAGGTGGTTCATGGGTTGCCCAAGGATGTGGCGATCAAGGACGGCGATGTACTATCCATTGACTGCGGTGCGATCGTGGATGGTTTTTATGGCGACCATGCGTACACTTTTACGGTTGGCGAGGTCCCAGAAGAGACCAAGTTGCTTCTCGAGCGTACCAAGAACTCCTTATATATAGGTATTGAGCAATTCCGTTTAGGGAATCGTGTGGGCGATGTTGGTTATGCGATCCAGGAATATTGTGAAGGTTTTGGTTATGGTGTGGTGCGTGAATTGGTAGGTCATGGTTTGGGACGTGTGATGCATGAAGATCCACAAATGCCTAACTACGGGAAACGTGGTCGCGGTAAAAAGTTTGTAGAAGGAATGACTGTCGCCATTGAACCTATGATCAACATGGGAACCAAAAACATCAAGCATTTCCCAGATGGCTGGACCATCAAAACTCGCGACGGTAAGCCCAGCGCACACTTTGAGCATGATGTGGCCATCGTTGATGGCGAGCCTAGGTTATTAAGCACGTTTGACTATGTGCACGAGGTTTTGGGAATTACTTCAGATGAAGAAGATCCTTATCGCTGGAAGGAATAAAATCTCAAGCAGCTATTACATATTATTCTTATATAAAACTGCATTTCAAGAGTTCTTTTGCTTAATGAAACCTTTAGGGTGGCAGTAGGTCGTAGAGATGCTGGCTATCGCCTAATTTAGCTTTAGTAAATAGAGAATATGAAAGATCCTATATACTTCTTTTCCTTGTATTGTATATTAATTTTTACAGCTATTGGGTGTCGTTCTACTAAAAACAATATGAATCAAATGATATCCAGCATGGATACAATTGTTTTAAAAAGCAAGAAGGTGAAAGGATTCGGACCCTTTTCTGGAATGGCTACAGTAATTAATTTTCGAGATACGTCTGATACATTTACTCAGCAGATTGTTTATCCAAACGGTTTGAATGGATTGAAGCGTTTGGAACTAAAAACTGACTTGTGGGATCCAAAAAGTCCTAAAATTGAAATATTGGAAGGAACATTTGGTCAGGATTCTATTTATGTAGTTGATCAAAACAACAATAAAGATTTGAGTGATGATCCTGTCAACATTTATAAAAAAATGGACTGGAGTAAAAATGCAGATATAATACCAATCACCTACTCGATCTCACGAGGTGATAGTATCGTCCAAGACTCTTCATGGATTTCCATCGGAAGAGGTACAGGGGACAATACTTTATTAGGTAAAAGAGAATATCTTGAAGCATCTTTTACGATTGATAAGGAAGAGTTTCAAATAGGAGTCTTTGAAAAAAGGAACACCTCAAGTTTTACTTACGGCTACTTCCCAGAGGCAGCATTACTTTCATCTTTAGGAGTAAGAAAAGACACCATCATCTATTCGGATATGGTTAAAGTGGATGAGTTATTGAACTTAAATGGAAGATTCTATAGATTTCACAGTGTCTCCAGTTATGGTGATCAAATTGTTCTGATAAGGGATACAACTCTGAATACCAAAATTGGAACACAAATTGGAATGATCGCCCCAAGTTTTAAAGCAATTACCACCGCAAATGATACTATTCTTAGCTCTGAAGTAAAGGGTAAGTTTACTGTTATTGCTAATACTTGTGGCTGCGGCGGCGATACAAAATCAACTGATGCATATTTAGAAATCGAAGAAAGATACGGAGACACCATCAGGTTATTACATGTTGATTCTAACATAGGTGAAAGCCTTGCCGGTGTCCATATCGATTCAATGGATGATTTCAATCAAAATTTTTATAATATTTATCGAGAGCAGTATTGTTCACGCATTTGTTATGTCATAGACCGAAACAACCGTATAGTCGACAAATTCGATATTGATGAGTGGGATAATAAGTTACCTACTATCCTGAATATAAATTAAAACTTAAAAGACTTGAAGAGCCAGAGATCTGATTTTCTTATCAAAGCGAAATAATAGCTACAAATCTGTTCTCCAGATCAGGTCAAGCCCGAAGAAGATCGAGCTATCAAACTCTGTATTCAATCTTGTACGGTCGTCTCCAGAAACCTGGAAGGTCAATATTTGGGCGCCAACGGTGTCTCCTTGATTATATAAACCATAGTCCGTAGTGTCATAACCTACTTTTCCTCTTAGGATCATCGTGTTATCAAAGAATGCGTAAGCTGCATAAAGCCCAAAACGTATACTTTCTTCCTGCACATAAAACTGCGAATCGGTTTCTTGAAGATTATAGGCTTTTATAGAGGTTACCAGATTCGCACCTAGGCTAAAATCTTCGGTGAAATTGTAATTGACATCTGTACGAATAGGAAGCGTCGCGTTGATGTAAAACTTATCGTTTTCGCTTTTGTACCACAACCCTACAAGCGGAGTAATAGTAGTACCGAATTGTTCTGTACTTACATAACTACCAAATTTTAAGCTGTAACTACTAGAATATCTCTTTTCAAACAATGCGAGTCCACCCAACTGTAGGTCTGGTGTATCAAGGCTTCCCACAAAGTCGGAAGCGAATTTTGGTAAAAACACATAGGTTCCACTCCATTTATTACCATGGTCCTGTTTCACACCTAGATTGAGACGCGTCATGATAAGATTACTTCTATCTGCATTATACTGTAGGCCCAATCGTGTATTCTCGTAAGTGAAACCACCTATGATGGTCGTCTTTGCAGAAATAGGATAGGGAAAGTAAAATTCAATATTGGTATTGCTCACCTCAGTATCCACCTCTGTTTCTGGGTCAATATTACCTAGATCAGCATAATTATAGGAGTACTTAAATAGGTCAAAATAATCCTGAGCGTTAGAAAAACTAGCCGTGAAAAGTACAGCAAGGATAAATAGAAGATTTCTCATAAAGTTGGTTTTAATTGATGGAAATCTACGTTATAATTATTATATAATAAAATATAAAGTTAAATACTGATACATATGTAATAATTAGCCTGCAAAAATACAGAATTGACAAAGCTGCTCTAATAAAACCAAAATGACACTTTAAACTGTCATCATTTGATCAAGATCAATCTAGTACACGTATTTTTGCTTCAGGATATCTATTAACTCGATTCAAAAGGTTCTCCATCCAGTGAAAAAACTATTCAAATTCTTTCTCAACTTGATACCACGGCCATGGTTGATCAGTGCGAGTTATGCCGTGCGGCCTTTACTTGCCTGGTGGTATCGCGGTGATCGCTATGAAGATCCTATTGATGGGAAGAAATTCCGTAGTTTTTTACCCTATGGCTATGGCAAGGTGCGCGAGAATGTACTGTCACCTTCTACTCTATCGCTAGAGCGCCACCGATTGTTATGGCTGTATTTGCAGCGAGAAACGCGTTTGTTTACCGCACCTACAAAGCTGCTTCATTTTGCACCAGAGCAATGTTTTTATCATCGCTTTCGCGAAAGCGAACTCATTCAATACACCACTACAGATCTTAATTCACCACTGGCAGATGTTCAGGCAGATATCTGCAACCTGCCTTTTGAGGATAACGCATTTGACATGATTTTATGTAATCATGTTCTGGAGCACATTCCTGATGATGCCACGGCCATGAAAGAATTGTATCGCGTTCTCAAACCTGGCGGCAAGGCCATTTT
The DNA here is from genome assembly GCF_001413925.1 of Nonlabens sp. YIK11. Classification (NCBI taxonomy): domain Bacteria; kingdom Pseudomonadati; phylum Bacteroidota; class Flavobacteriia; order Flavobacteriales; family Flavobacteriaceae; genus Nonlabens; species Nonlabens sp. YIK11. Next base: position 1,115,642 of record NZ_LBMJ01000001.1, on the reverse strand, counting down.
TCAAGTACCGCTGGAAAATGATCGCGCCAAAACTTTTGAGGACGATTCCATCACAAATCGTGCAGAACGTGCGCGCATTTTTGGTCAATACGATCATGTACGCATTTATGGTATGGATTATTTTGATCGCCTGCGCGAGGTTGGATTTAAAGTAGAGGCTTGTGATTACACCAATACCTTATCTCCAGAAAAGATCGATTATTACCGTCTAGCGGCTGGCGAACTTATTCCCGTTGTTACAAAATAGGTTGTTTCACGTACTGATTGAAGCCTGGCGTGGTCTCAAACTTGAGCTTACCGTCGGTTCCCATATACATGATCAGGACTTCAATTTCAGGAAGATTTGATAGCAGCCTTCTGGATTTTTCTAGTGGCATCGCCATAAATGCCGTGGCATATCCATCTGCCAGCGTACAGTTTTCTGCAATTACATTGACACCTAGCACCTCACTGGGAACTGCCTTTCCGGTCAAAGGATTTACGGTATGCACGTACTCCTTTCCAGATTCCTGATCAATCTTGAACTTGCGGTAATTGCCACTGCCAGCCATGGCCTTATCTTTTAGTTTGACCGCAGTGACGAGTTCTCTCTGGCCAGCAACTTGTGTGGGATCATCAATGCCTACACTCCACTCTTGTTGCTTCTCAAGGTTGATTCCCGCAGCGGTGACCTCACCACCAACTTCTACCAAGTAATCTGTGATACCATGATTCTCCAGCATTCTGGCGATGTAATCTACCAGAGTACCTTTAGCAATCGCATTGAATTCCAGATAAATACCGCTATGGCTGCTTTCCACAAAATACTGGTCTTCTTTTCCGGCAGGTACCATATCCAGCTTGTAAAAACCCACGTATTGCAATAAGCTATCGATTTGATAATCTTGTGGAATTTTCTCCTTTTTGCCGTCAGCGCCAAAGCCGTAGGCATTCACTAGATTCCCTACAGTTGGATCAAAATAGCCATCGGTTTTACGATAGATTTCTTGGGCATAATCAAAAACTTCCTTGAACTCCTTTCCTACCGCGACACTGTCCTTTCCATCGTTGATCTGGTTGATTTTGGAATCTGGAACCCAAGTGGACATACTTTGATTAAAAAGGTCAATCAGACTATCTACTTTAGGCTCTAGATCCATGGTCTCGTTAGAAAAGTACTTGATAGAATAAGTCGTGCCTATGGCGTTGCCGTATAACTCCTGTGTGGTTCTAGAAAGGTCCTGATCAGTCTTTTTACACGAACTCAAGAGAAACAAAAACGATATTACTGCTAGATATTTCATAACCTCAATGATTGATGTCCAAAGTTACCAATTGCACACGATCCAATAGGTAGTAAACATTTAAGATTTGGCCGGCTATTATAACTTTTTGTTAGTTCTCCAGCCTTGCCCATCAGTTTACCTTTAAATAAAAAAACAATGGACTTAAAGCTACAAGGGAAAACAGCACTCGTTACAGGATCAACCAAAGGAATAGGAAAAGCCATCGCTCAAAAACTGTTGGAAGAAGGTGCCACCGTAATCGTGCACGGTAGTAGTCAGGATTCCGTGGATAGGAGTAAAAGTGCTTTTAGCTCTTATGAAAAGGTAAGCTTCATGCCAGCCGATTTTGCCGATGTCAATTCTATCAATACCTTCATTGAAAAACTGCCCGAAATTGACATTCTCGTCAATAATCTGGGCATTTTTGGCGGTAAAGAATTTACGGATATTACTGATGAAGACTGGATGTCCTTTTTTGAAATCAACGTCATGAGTGGTGTGCGGTTAAGCCGTGCCCTATTTCCCAAAATGATGGAGAAAAACGAAAATGGCCGGATCATATTTATAAGCAGTGAGAGCGCTCTCAATATTCCCGAAGGAATGATTCATTATGGAATGACTAAAACAGCGCAACTCTCCATCTCAAGAGGACTTGCTAAACTCACTAAAGGTTCTACCGTAACGGTAAATAGCGTGTTGCCTGGACCTACATATTCCGACGGTGTTCAAGACATGCTGGACGACATGAGCGATGATGGAAGTCACGACAAAGAAAAAATGGAACAACATTTTTTCAATGAGGAGCGACCATCCAGTTTGATACAGCGTTTTACAGATCCAGTAGAAATAGCAAATATGGTGGCCTATGTGGCCAGTCCATTATCCAGCGCTACCAACGGTGCATCCTTAAGAGCCGAAGGTGGAATCGTCGATTTTATCTAATCCTTGATTTCTATCAGACCAGCATAGTTGACCACATAATCGTCCTCATGATGGACAGGCATGTCATAATCCCTAGAATTAGCCAGACCTACACCAGCAAAGTAGGTTCTGGCTTTATATTTTACCGCGTGATCATAAACCGTCTTCATCAACTTCTCGTCATACTCTACGGGATTTGCTGGATACGTGATGGCGCGCACCACAACAAAATGTAACTTTTTGTTTTTGAGGGCCACAAACTGCGGGTCCTTTTTGGGCTTGGAATTCACGGCTAGAAATTCAAAGCCTTGCTCCTCCATTTCCTTGCCCACGATATTCATTGCAAGCTGATGTAGTTCTTGAGTTGTCAATGGTGTCATTGTACAAAGATAACGACTGTAGGTAAGTTCGCTTTCGCGAAAGCGAATTCATCCACCAGCTATTTCCTATATTTAGTCGATAATTTTTTAAAATGAAATACGGCAAGCTGTGTTTGATAGCCATGTCTTTGGCTTGGTTCATTTCCTGCGACAAAACTGAAGATCCTATCGAGGCCATCGCCGCAAAACCTGTAACGGAATATGTGAATCCGTTTGTGGGAACTGGCGGTCATGGGCACACCTATCCTGGCGCCACGATGCCTTTTGGAATGATGCAATTAAGTCCAGATACCCGACTGGAAGGTTGGGACGGCTGCAGCGGCTACCATTACAGCGATGATAAGATCTATGGTTTTTCCCATACACACCTGAGTGGTACTGGAGTGAGCGACTATGGCGACGTGCTTTTAATGCCTACCAACGAGCCCATTTTAAACAATGGCGCCGATGGACAGAAAGGATACCGCTCTACATTTTCTCATGAAAAAGAAGAAGCGAGTCCTGGATACTACAGTGTCCATCTGGATGACACTAATATTGATGTGGAACTGACCGTATCGCGCAGAAGTGGCATGCATCGCTACCAATATCCAGATAGCTCTAATCAATTTCTGATTTTGGACCTGGAACATCGTGATAAATTGTTGGAGCATGAATTGAGTCTTGAATCTGCGACAGAGGTTTCTGGAAAAAGATTCTCCAGCGCCTGGGCGAGTAAGCAGATGCTGTATTATTATATTCAAACCTCGCATCCCATAAAAAACTGGGATCAAGATGCAGGTGATTCACCCACGAAGCGAGCGCTAGAGTTTGAGAATCCAAATAACGAACCAATAATTATCAAAATAGGAATTTCTGCAGTTGATGTAGATGGAGCAAAGAATAACCTAATAGAGGAAATTGGAGTGAAGTCCTTTGAGGATATACGTCAGGAAGCGACGACGACTTGGGAAAATGAACTCTCTAAAATCATTGTGGAAGATAGCGATGAGGAAAAAGTCAGCACCTTCTACACAGCTTTGTATCATACTATGCTGGCTCCAAATCTATACCAAGATGTAGATGGTCGTTACCGAGGCATGGATCTAGAGATTCATCAAACCAAAGATTTTGATTACTACACCGTTTTCTCTTTATGGGACACCTATCGAGCCGCTCATCCACTATACACGATTGTTGATCAAAAAAGAACCAACGATTACATCAACACTTTTACGGCAAAATATGATGAAGGCGGCATCATGCCTATCTGGGATCTTAGCGGTAATTACACGGGTTGTATGATAGGCTACCATGCCGTTCCTGTAATTGCAGATGCCTATCTCAAAGGAATCAGGAATTATGATGTGGACAAGGCCTTTGAAGCCATGAAGCACAGTGCGATGCAGGATCATTTAGGTTTGAAATCTTATAAAGAATTAGGTTTCATACCGGTGGAAGAAGAAAGTGAGTCGGTTTCAAAAACTCTGGAATATGCCTACGATGATTGGACCATAGCCCAAATGGCAAAGGCGCTAGGCGCCAAAGCAGACTATGAAGTTTTCATTAAACGAGCGCAGAACTATAAAAATCTATACAATCCAGAAACTGGCTTTTTTCAAGGTCGCTACAGAAATACGTGGTTTTCACCATTTGATCCCTTTGAGGTAAACTTTAATTATACTGAGGCCAATGCCTGGCAATATTCCATGTATGTGCCACAAGATATCAATGGACACATAAGGCTAATGGGTGGCGAGGCTAATTATGAAGCACATCTAGATAAACTATTTACCGCTGCAGCTGAAACCTCTGGTCGCAACCAAGCAGACATTACCGGCCTCATCGGGCAATATGCGCACGGCAACGAGCCCAGCCATCATATGGCCTATTTATATAATTATGTTGGTAAAGCCTCGAAGACTCAAGAAAAAGTTCATGAAATCTTGACGACCCTATACTCCAATACACCTTACGGAATTTCGGGCAATGAAGATTGCGGTCAAATGAGTGCCTGGTATGTATTGAGTTCGCTAGGATTTTATCCGGTAACTCCAGCCAGTAATCAGTATGCCATAGGATCACCCTTATTTGATAAGGCTACGATTCATTTTGAAAATGGAACATCGTTGACCATCAAGAAAAACGGTAGCGGAAAATATATTGACGCCATGCATATGGACGAAGACCCAAATGATTGGGTTAATAGCAGATCGCACAATACTGCTTTTATTACTCACGAACAGTTAATGGCTGGCGGGTTTTGGGAATTTGATATGTCAACCGTTCCAGATTCTTGGGGTAGTTCGCTTTATCAAACACTAACTACCAGAATCACAAATAACTCAATTGTAACGCCACCATTCATCAAAAAAGGTGACATCACTTTTCCCAACCAAACGGAGATAGAACTGGAAACTACCAGCTCCAATCAGGATATATATTATTCACTCAACGATGAGCGATTTACCAAATATGATTCTACCATCACTATTGCTAACTCCCAACTTCTAAAAACCTACTCGGTTTATAAAGGCATTCATAGCGACACGATACAAACAGACTTTTACAAATATGATGCAGATCGATCTGTGACTCTTAATTATCAATTTGCAAATGAATATAGCGCCGGCGGCACGGATGCTTTGATTGACGGTTTAAAGGGAACAAGAGATTACCGTTCTGGCGCCTGGCAAGGAATTAAAAATCAAGATCTTGATATTATGGTAGATCTTGGATCACTAAAGAGCGTTAACGAGGTGAGCATCAATTTTCTTAAAGAACAAAGAAGTTGGATATTCTACCCGCAAGATGTGGAGATAATGCTGCTGGATTCCAAACAAGAAGTTATTACTTCAAAAACAATAGAACTGCCTGAAACAGGAAGGGAAGAAATTAGCGAGATCTATACTGCAAATAGTTCTTTTGAAAAAATGGCTGCAAGGTATGTAAAGGTTGTGGCCACCAATTACGGTGCGTTACCGGATTGGCACCTAGGCTATCCCATGAAAGGAACGGCCTGGATATTTGTTGACGAAATCACTATTGAATAAGATTTGAAAAGAAGAAACTTTATAGCCACCAGTATTAAAGGTAGCCTAGCGTTGAGCATGGGCATCCAATTATTAGCTTGTAAAACACCCAAAATGACAAAACAAAAAATAAATCCCATAGCCATTTGCACTTGGGGTTTTGTATCTGCAAACGAGGCAGCTGGAAAAGCTTTGGATGCTGGAATGAATGCCCTAGACGCATCCATTGTAGGCGTGGCAGTAGAAGAGGAAAATATCAAAAACACCACTGTAGGCAAAGGTGGCGCTCCAGACCGTGAGGGAAATGTGACTCTTGACGCCACCGTTATGGATCATACCGGTAATTGCGGCGCTGTAGTTTGTGTAGAAGATTATACCAACGTAGCCGCAATAGCAAAAAAGGTCATGACTGAAACTCCTCACGTCATGCTCGCAGGCAAAGGAGCCGAAGAATTTGCCGCAAAACAAGGATTTCAAAAAGAAAACCTGTTAACTGAATCTTCAGAGAACGCCTATAGGGAATGGTTAAAAACCAGCCAGTACAAGCCCATCATCAACATTGAGAACCACGATACCATAGGCATGGTGTGTATGGATGGCAACGGCGATATTTCTGGTGCCTGTTCCACCTCTGGATTATCCTATAAAATGAAAGGTCGTGTGGGCGACTCTCCTATCATAGGCGCTGGTTTGTTTATCGATAATGAAATAGGTGGTGCTGCCGCCACTGGAATGGGTGAAGAGATTATGAAATCTGTAGGCAGCTTTTTGATAGTAGAATTGATGCGCAACGGTATGAGTCCGCAGGAAGCTTGCGAGGAAGCTGTGATGAGAACCATACGCAAAAATCCAGGCTATAAAGATTTCCAGGTGGCCTACATCGCCATGAACAAAAAAGGCGAGACAGGCTCCTTCTGCATCCATAAAGGCTTTTCCATGATGGAATATCGTGAGGGTACAAATCGTCAGATTCCTTCCTCATATTATCTAAAAGATTGATTACTTGGTAAAAATCAGTATGTTTAATTACGCTTTCGCGAAAGCGAGAACACCACAATCATTAATTACCTAATTATAGTAATCCTATTACCCCAATGAATTCTAATAAAACCAATTACACCGTTCCGTTTATTATTATAACAGTACTCTTCTTTTTATGGGGTTTTATCACCGTATTGGTAGATAGTCTGGTACCACGGCTTAGGGAAGTTTTTGAATTAAGTTATTTCCAGGCTGGATTGGTACAATTCGCCTTTTTCCTGGCCTATTTTGTGTTTTCCATTCCTGCTGGGATCCTGCTTTCCAAAGTAGGTTACAAAAAAGGAATCGTCATAGGGCTTGCCACCATGGCAGTAGGTTGTTTGTTATTTTACCCGGCATCATCAGAGCGTATTTTTGGAGTGTTTTTGTTGGGATATTTCACGCTAGCTGCTGGTATCACTATATTACAAGTGGCCGCAAATCCTTATGTAGCCGTTCTGGGATCAGAAGAAGGTGCAGGCAGCCGTCTTAATCTTGCGCAGGCATTTAACTCTTTAGGTGCCTCGATCGCTCCTATTGCTGGTGCCGCCTTTCTATTGAGTGACAAAATCCTAACCTCTCAAGAAATCACCACATTAACTGACGCTCAACGGGAAAGTTATTTTATCACTGAAGCCGGTGCGGTTCAAACTCCGTTTCTGTTCTTTGCTGGACTGATAGGATTGCTTGCTGTGGCTTTCATTTTCATCAAATTACCACAACTACAAAAAACTGCCAAAGGTGGTTATGCGGCACTTCTCAAGAAAAAATCCGTATGGATGGGAGCTGCTGGGATTTTTGTCTATGTAGGTGCAGAGGTTGCCATAGGAAGTTACCTGGTCAACTATTTTATCGATCTGAATCTGGAAGAGACCATACGCAATAACGAGTTCATGGGGAATATCGCTTCGTTTTTCCTCAACGCAGATATCAACGATATTGATGCCAAAGCCGTGGTAGGTGCGTTCCTGTTCTTCTACTGGACCGGTGCCATGGTAGGTCGTTTTATAGGATCTGCCTTAATGCGTTTTATAGCTCCATTTAAGGTGCTTATGACATTCACCGCTCTAGCTATTCTGATGATCCTTATAAGTGTATCCACTGACGGCTTGCTGGCCATGTGGTCCATCCTAGCGGTTGGTTTATTCAATTCCATCATGTTCCCTACGATTTTCACCTTGACCTTAAATGGATTGGGCGACTTGAAACCTCAAGCCTCTGGATTGTTATGTATGGCCATTGTAGGTGGAGCTATTGTGCCCATCAGTTTTGGCGCGCTAGCCGACTCTCTAGGCTTTGCACTGGCATTTCTATTACCTATGGCATGTTACGCCTACATCATGTTCTTTGCCTTTTATAAGGGTAGGAAGATTGAGGCTGTTACCGTGTAAATCTTAAAAGCTATTTACGGAAAGGCTGCCTTTTTGGCGAGAACTATTTGAAATACAATTTGTCACACTGATCTATTTCAGTGTGACATTTTAGTTTATACATCTTTTGTACGGCATATAAAAGCATTGATCGCAATTGATGAGTGGTTAAATTAGAGCAAAATTGTAACTCGCCTAACACTCAAAATTTATTTACTAGCAATAATAACTACTTCTAGATAAGCTCTGTGTAGCAAAATTCCCTTCACATAAGCAAGGAAACTAATTAAACAGAAGAAAGATCTATAGGAGATGCTGACCAGCGTCAGTATGACAACTCATAAGGTGATTCGTTTAAGCAATAAAAAATCCCGATCTAAATAGATCGGGATTTTTTAATGTTACGCTTTCCTGCCTGCGGCAGGCAGGCGGAAAGCGAAATAATTTAAAGGTTATCCTCCAAAGTCATCAAAACGTATGTTCTCTGGCGGTACACCGAAGTCTTCTGCCATCTTACCTACAGCGTTATTCATCAATGGCGGTCCACAGAAGTAGACTTCAATATCTTCAGGAGCCTCGTGCTTACTTAAATACTGATCTATTACCACCTGGTGAATGAATCCAACGAATCCATCACCTGACTCATCATCGATGCTTTCTTTCACTTTCCAGTTGTCTTCTTCCATAGGCTCAGAAAGCGCTAGGTAGAACTTAAAGTTAGGAAATTCACGCTCTAATGAACGGAAATGCTCGATATAGAACAACTCACGCTTTGAACGTCCACCGTACCAATACGTCACCTTACGATCTGTTTTCAAGGTCTTGAAAAGCTCGTATAAGTGAGATCTCATAGGTGCCATTCCAGCTCCACCACCTACGTAAAGCATTTCTGCATCTGAGTGGTTGATGAAGAATTCTCCATAAGGTCCAGAAACAATTACCTTGTCTCCTTCCTTTTGGTTAAAGATGTAAGAACTAGCGATTCCAGGATTTACATCCATCCAACCATTCTTAGCGCGATCCCATGGTGGCGTAGCAATACGTACGTTAAGCATGATCTCACGACCTTCTGCAGGAAAAGAGGCCATAGAGTAGGCTCTTTCTACTGTTTCAGGGTTTTTCATAACTAATGGCCATAAGTTGAACTTATCCCATTCTGCTTTAAACTTATCCGGTGAGTCGTGTTCCTCTGGGTGAGCCGTGATGTCGATATCTTCATACCTTACTTCACACTTAGGGATCTCGATCTGGATATAACCACCAGCTTCATAATCCATATCTTCCGGAAGTTCTACTACAAACTCTTTAATAAAAGATGCCACGTTGTAGTTACGAACTACAGTAGCTTCCCATTTCTTGATACCAAAAACTTCTTCTGGAATCTCGATCTTCATGTCTTGTTTAACCTTAACCTGACATCCCAATCTCCATCCAGCGGCAATTTCTTTACGCGTAAAGTGTGGAACCTCAGTTGGCAGTATGGAACCACCACCTTCAGTCACGACACATTTACATTGTACGCAAGTTCCTCCACCACCACAGGCAGATGGTAAGAACAGTTTATTATCACCCAAGGTTCCCAGAAGAGTTCCTCCAGATCCTGTGGTAATGTCCTTTTCTCCATTTACATTGATCGTCACAGGACCAGATGGGAGCAATTTTGATTTTGCCGTAAGCAACAGGACAACTAATAATAATATTAGTGTCAAGAATATAGCTACACTGGCAAGTATGGTAAGCAAGTTAGAATCCATGAATTGTTCTTTCTAAATATTAAATTTCAATTCCCATAAAACTCATGAACCCTAGAGCCATAAGTCCTGTGATGATAAAAGTAATTCCCAATCCACGTAGTGGCGCAGGAACGTTTGAATAAGATATCTTTTCACGTATCGCAGCGATGGCTAGAATGGCAAGAAAGAATCCAAAACCAGACCCTATTCCATAAACCGCAGCCTCATCAATACCTGAAAAGTCTTTTTGTTGCATAAATAATGACCCACCTAGAATCGCACAGTTTACCGCGATCAATGGTAGGAAGATACCCAGGGCTCCATATAATGCTGGAGCAAAACGCTCTACCACCATTTCTACCAGTTGTACCATACTCGCGATTACCGCAATAAACATGATAAAACTCAAGAAACTCAAGTCAATGTTAGCAGCATTTTCCATACCTGTCCAGGTCAAAGCGCCTGGCTTTAATAGATAGGTATCGAGCAACCAGTTGATAGGTACGGTAATACCTAATACGAATACTACAGCAGCACCAAGTCCTACGGCAGTTTTAACCGATTTTGAAACGGCTAGATAAGAACACATCCCTAAGAAATAGGCGAAGACCATGTTCTCAATGAAAATACTTCTTACAGCGAGATTGATTAATTCCATTTTCTAATTCTTAGTATGATTAATTCTGTTCTATTAATGTTCTATTGCGGCTGCGTTGTACCCATATGATGATACCTACCGTGATCAATGCCATAGGAGATAACAACATCAAACCATTGTTCTCATAACCAAATTCATAAAAAGATTCTGGTATCACCTCAAATCCTAGCAATTTACCAGCACCTAATAGTTCTCTAAAGAAAGCCACAAGAATCAAGATAAATGCATATCCAGCAGCATTACCTATTCCATCAAGAAAGGATTTATAAACGCCATTTCCTAAAGCAAATGCTTCCAAACGACCCATCACGATACAGTTGGTAATAATTAGTCCTACGAATACCGATAACTCTTTGGACACGTCATAGGCATAAGCTCTTAATACTTGGTCTACAAGAATTACCAAAGCAGCAACAACTACTAGTTGAACGATAATCCTGATACGAGATGGTATCAAATTACGCAATGCAGAAATAATCATGTTACTAAAAGCCATTACCGCCATTACGGCAATGCTCATAACGATCGCTGGTTTCAATTGTACCGTAATCGCAAGGGCAGAACAGATTCCCAACACCTGGACGGTAATCGGGTTGTTGTCAGTTAAGGGATCAGATAACAATTTACGGTTTTTCTTACCCAGTAGGCCTTCGCGCTCTTCTGTATCAGACAGGAAGAGGATAAGTCCTTGTTTTTTTGATTCTTTATTTTGAGCCATGAGGTGTTTATTTAGTTCGCTTTCGCGAAAGCGTAATCATCAAAAGCAGGTTTACTGCATTGCTACTTTTACGTTGGTTTTTTCTTTAAAGTATGGAAGGTAACGTTGCAATCTTTCAGAAATCATGTCTGTCACCCCATCACCAGTGATAGTAGCACCAGCGATTGCGTCCACGGCATTGTCATCCTTATTGTCACCACCTTGATAACCTTTGGCTACTGATACGCCAATGAAGTTTCCAGATTCGTCCATGATCTTCTCATCATCAAAACGCTTCTTGAACCAACCTTGAGTAATCTCTGCTCCTAAACCTGGAGTTTCACCCTTGTGATCAAATACGGCACCTTTAATAGTATTCACGTCATCCTTGAGGGCTACATAACCCCAAATGGCATCCCAAAGACCTTTACCTCTCAATGGTACGATGTAATATTGCGATCCTTCAACATCTGCTACGTAAAGCGGAAACGCCTGCTCTTCTACCGGTTTTTTAAGTTCCTTTTTAAGGTCTACCGTAAAGGCGTCCACATCAGTACGCTCTTTGCCTTGATCGTTGAGCGCTACTTGCTCTACAATGTACTTGTTAAACAGTGCCTCTGCAGAATCTCTCGTCGTCTCGATACCTACGGTAGCGAGAATGTTCTGCATTTTTTCTTGTTTCACGTTTTCAGCTTGTGCCGGCTGCAGGTTTGTTGCTGCAAAAGCCAGTGCACTTGCCACTACTGCCACCAGGATGATAGCAAATATGAACGTGTATGCATTTGAATTTCTATCCATTTCTTAAGCTGTTTGAAGTTGAACTTTAGCTTTTTTCAATCGTTTCTTTCTTTTATTCACGTTTCCTTGAATCACGTAGTGATCAATAGTTGGAGCGAATACGTTTAGGAGAAGGATGGCAAGCATGATCCCTTCTGGATATGCTGGGTTGAAAATACGTATCAACAACCCGAAGAATCCTATCAAGATACCATAGATCCATTTCCCTTTAGTAGTTTGCGCAGCACTAACTGGATCTGTTGCCATAAAGACAATACCAAATAAGATACTACCTACCACAAGATGCTGGTAGAACGGGAAGTTGAACAATTGATTTGTCCCCATTTCCAACAGTGTTGCATCCCATCCACCCAATTCTAGAGCGGCGACAGCGCCTGCATCGTTTAATACTTGATCCATTGTGATTCTACCACTATCGACCAGTTGCGTCACAAAGTCTTCTCCCAATCCTCCAAAGAAGTTGAAAATAAGTCCCATTACAACACCACCTATCAAACCACCTAATATGATTCTCCAACTACCAACTTTAGTAGCTATCAAAATGATAGCACCTATGATAATCATCAATGCAGAAGTTTCTGCTACAGATCCTGGTATGAATCCCATAAACATGTCATAGAAATCAATACCAGCTAGAACTGATGTCTCGCTTGCTGCAGTCGTATTTGAAAATGCGACGGCGTTACTCGCAGCACCGCTAATCTGACCATCATAACTTCCACTTGCTAGAGCACCAAGAATTGTTTCTCCAGAAACAGCATCTGTAGATCCTTCATGAACCCAGATGGCGTTACCAGACATATAGAGCGGATATGCGAAAAACGCAAAGGCTCTTGCTGTTAACGCTGGATTCAGAATGTTCATTCCAGTACCACCAAAAGCTTCCTTACCTATTAATACCGCAAAAGCTACAGATAAAGCAAGCATCCATAATGGGATATCAACTGGGAAAATCATAGGAATCAAAAGACCTGTTACCAAGTAACCTTCGTTCACCTCGTGACCTCTATAGATGGCAAAGATGAATTCTATCGTCAATCCTACTACATAGGATACAATAATCAAAGGCAACACTAAGATGGCTCCTTCTACAAATGCATCCATAAATGGAACGTCTAGAACACTGGAAAGACCGCGCTCTTGATACAGGTATTGTGCTCCACTATTCCACATTCCAAAGATCAAAGCTGGAATAAGCGCTAAGACTACAGTAATCATTGTACGCTTCAAATCTGACACGTCACGTATGTGCGCTCCTTTTTGAGTAGTATGGTTGGGAGTAAATAAGAACGTATCAAAAGCATTGATTGCCGGAGCAAACTTTTCATACTTCTCACCAGGTTCGAAAGGTTTTCTAGCCTGATCTAATTTATTTCTAAGCCATTTCATAGTTTATCCTACTTCAGTTATCATTAAATCAAGACCCAAACGTATTACTTCTTGAGCCTCTAACTTTGATGTGTTAATATAATCTACAAGGGCAAAATCCTCTGGAGCTACTTCATAGATCCCTAGGTTTTCCATTTTTTCAATATCTCCTGCCATACAGGCCTTGATCAATTGCATAGGATAAATATCCATAGGCAACACTTCTTCCATCTCACCAGTCACCACTAAGGCGCGCTCTTCACCGTTAAGGTTTGTGTCGACTTTGCTGCGACCACCTTTCATCCAAGACAGGGAAGTTCCAGAGATACTTGGAATATTATTTCTTGTGAATGGCAACCACCCTAATAAGGCATATTCATTACCTTCCGGAATAAGGGTTAATGTGTTATGATAGAAATTCAGGAATTGATTGTTGTCAAGTTTATCTCCTGTCAACACATCACCAGAAATGATTCTAGTTTCGTTAGTATTTACATTAGAAACCAATGTAGAAACGTTGGCACCTATGATCGTTCTATAATATTTACGATCTGCATCAGCTACTTCAGATCCCGCTAGTGCTACTGTGCGTTCTCCATGGAATTGACCGGTCAAGAAAAGATTACCAATGGTAGCAACATCTTCTGCTGCAACAACCCAAACCTTCTCGCCAAAGTTGATAGGATCAATCTTATGAATTTGAACACCTGCGTTACCTGCTGGGTGCGGTCCTTTCACCTTATGTATGACTGCGTTTGCAATCGATCCTAGTTTTGAATCCTTACCAACACCTATATGCACATCACCACTTGTTAGTTTACTAAGCGCATCAACTCCTGCTTGAAAAGCTTCCTTTTTACCAGAAACGATAAAATCCACATCACCAGCAAGTGGCGCTGTAGTGTAAACAGAAATAAAAATAGACTTAGGCGTATCTTCAGAGCTGGCGACAATGTCGTAAGGACGCTGAATGATAAACGGCCAGCAGCCACCTTCCAAAATTCTGGTTTTAACCGCTGCAGCATCTGCAGTATTGGGATCCATTTTACCAAAATCAACATGCTCATCAACAGCATCTGCAGTGATACGCACCTCTAGAATGCGCCTTTTGGCACCTCTAACCACTTCAGAAATGGTACCGCTTACCGGCGCCACAAACTTTACAGGCTCGTCGTATTTGGAATAAAAAATGGCTTCACCAGCTTTGACCTTTGCACCTTCCTTGTGCACAAGCTTGGGAACTACCGCATGAAAATCTAATGGTTTGATCGCGTAAACGCTAGATCGCGGCGCATCGACAATTGATTTGTCTGCCACGCCTTTGAGCTTGAGGTCGAGCCCTTTTCTAACTCTAATGTCCTTTGACATAGGATGAATGGATTTAGTCCTTTTTTGAGTCTGCAAATTTAAGTAATAAAGGTTTCAGTTGATCCTGTGAATTTTATTTAGATTACTTCTAAATAGTTATTTAAGGTTGCTTTGGCACTGCTTTGGCAACCTGATTGCCACAGGTTTTTGATTTATATTTATCCAGCCAATTTTCATTCTATGAGGTCGATTATTTTCATGTTCATTACAATGGTTTTTTGTTCCGCTTTCGCGGAAGCGCAAGAACTTTCAGACCTAGTCAATGATCCTGACTACATCAAAACGGTTACCTTCAACAAACCACCAGAAAATATGGTGCCAGTCTACAAACTGGGAGAAACCATCAACATTAGTTTTGATGATATCATAGGCGACGAGGCTGATTATTTTTACCAGATCGAGCATTACGATTATGACTGGAAGCCTAGCGCTCTTTTTAAAAATGAATTTTTGAGAGGTGTGGATGACAGGCGTATACTTAACTATCGCAACTCCTTTACCACACTTCAATCCTACTCACATTATGAGTTGACCATTCCCAATCAATTTACTACCGCGCTTACCGTAAGTGGCAATTACATGGTCCATTTTTATAATGACGACCGCGAATTGGTCTTTTCCAGAAAATTCATGCTGCTGGATGACAAGTCGCTAGTAGGTGTTGCCATAAGACGCGCTCGAGATCTCAAATTTGTATCGGTCAAGCAGCGTGTGGAGTTTTTTGTAGATTCTGAACAGATCAACTTCATTAACCCAAAGGAAAACCTTAAGGTTGCCATCATTCAAAACAGCGACCTCAACACGGCGATCTATAATATCCAGCCACAATTTAATTTAGGCAACAAACAATTGTATGATTATGATGGGCCAACGTCCTTTTGGGCTGGAAATGAATACCTCAATTTTGAAAACAGGGATTTTAGATCACCTAATGTCAATATCGACTATGTACGTCGCAATGAATTGTATGAATCTTTTCTTTTTATAGATGCCTCACGACTCTATCAGGAATACACATATTTTCCTGACATCAATGGCAACTTTCTGGTGACTACAACTACTAATGAGGATAATGACATTCAAGCAGAATATCTCAAGGTGCACTTCAAACTAGACCCATTAGCAGTTCTTCCAGAGAATTCCAGTGTTTTTGTTACCGGTAATTACAACGGTCACCAGTATCAGGATGAGAATTTGATGACTTTTAATCCGCAGACTAATTTGTACGAAGTGACCATGTTGCTCAAGCAAGGTTTTTACAATTATAGATATACAGTGATTGATGAAAATGGCATGGAACTGCCAGGATTGATAAGCGGTAACAAATGGCAAACTGAAAATGAATACACCGTTCTGGCCTACTACCGAGAGCCTGGCGGCCGTTATGACCAGTTGATAGGTTACGGTTCTGGCAATAGCGCCAATATTTCCAATTAATTATATTTGATCGACCAACCATCGATCATGAGCTTACCAGTAAGATTATTGCCAGAGTATCGCAGTGAGAAATGTCTCAATTGCGATACGCCTCTTGAAAAGGCAGATAAGTATTGTCACCAGTGCGGCCAGATCAATTCAAAGAAACGCTTATCGCTATTTGATTTTTTCAGCGAGTTTTTGTCAAATTTCATCTCCTATGATAATCGCATCTGGAGGACAATAAGTGGTATACTTATAAGACCAGGAAAGGTTACTCAAGAATATTGCGCGGGTCGCAGGACACGATATGCCAATCCATTCCGGTTTTTTCTTACTGTAAGTATCGTATTCTTCTTGCTATTACAATTTAGCATCAAAATGGCTCCAGAGACCATGGCACCCATTCAAATCTCTGAAGACAATAATGAAAATACGGCAGAGGCTGGCTTGTTCCAACTCAAGATTGATAGTACCGTCCAGAACAAACAGGATCTGCTTAGACAAATGAGAGAGATCCAGGATTCCATAAGTAAAAACGGATCGCCTATTCAAAGATTTGTCACAGATAAAGCCATTGAAGAATTTGAAAAAGACACAACTTCAATAAAGCTAGGCCGTGATTCTTACACCAGTCAGGCAGAGCTGGACTCGATGTCTTTCATACCGCGGTACATCAATCAAATTGAAAGTTATGCCAACTTCTATGACGACCACCGCAACACAACCGCCACAGAAGCTCTGGAACAATTAGGCCATCGCAAGAACAATTCAAATGTTTTTAGATATCGCAAGGCGTCTAAATTGCAGGACGTTTTCTCCAACCCTATCACTTTATCAGATATTCTGTTGCCTAAAATACCCTTGTTTCTATTCTTTTTTGCACCAGCTTTGAGTCTCATCTTCTGGTTGCTATACGCAAGGCGCAACTTTACCTATATGGAACACATGGTGTTCAACTTTCACCTGTTCACCTTTATATTCCTTTCCTTCTATTTCATGCTGGCAGAGTTTGCATTTTTTGAGAGTAACATTCTAGCAAGCATTTTCTTTGCGCTTATTGGACCCTTCTATCTATATAAGGCGATGCGCAATTTTTATAAACAAGGACGATTTAAGACCATCTTGAAATTTCTAATGATAAATTTTGTATTTTTCATTCTTCTAGCAACAAGCAGTTCCTTGTTTGTAATAGTGAGTATTTTTTTAAGCGTATAATGTTACAGCAAATTACCAGAGGCATCAAGATCACGGTGCGCACGTCTTTCCAGGGTACATTTTATAAGAATTATAAGATGCACTTCGCCTTTGGCTACAACATTACCATTGAGAACCAAAGCAAGGACAGCGTCCAACTCACTTCTCGTCACTGGAAGATCAAGGATAGTTTGAGCCGTACAGAGCATATTGACGGTGAAGGCGTGATAGGCAAGAAACCTGTTCTTAAACCTGGTGAATCACACACGTACAGCAGCGGCTGTTTGCTGGCATCGCCCTTCGGTAGTATGAGCGGCACATATACTATGGTCAATTTTAGCTCGGCAAGACACTTTGCCGTGAACATTCCCAAGTTCAAGCTAAGCGCGCCATTTGCCTTGAATTAAACTTTAGATCAGATCTAAGTTGCGGTAAACTGCAAAATATTTCCGTACAACCTCGACAGCTTTTACTTTTTTAGATGATTTTGAAGGTTACGCTTTCGCGAAAGCGTAATAAAATCAATCTCCTTGCAACTATTTGACATCGTGCTTACACAAGATGTCGTAGAAATTGATCCGAATACGAATCAAAATCTGTTGAGACTTAAATGTAAGTTTAGGTTTATAAAAAGGCATTGCCGTCTCTATTTTGTATTTTCACAGCCAAATTTTAAACCGAGAAAAATACAATCATGGGAAAAGGATTTTTCAATGTACCAGTGGCCATTAACGAGCCGATTCTATCATATGCACCAGGCACTCCAGAGCGCGAGGAAGTTCTAAAAGCATACCAAGATTTTTATAACACAACTACCGAGGTGCCCGTCTACATAGGCGGCGAGGAAATCAAAACCAAAGACACCGGCGAGATAAGACCACCGCACGATCACAAGAAAGTAGTGGGAACTTACCATAGAGCTGGTAAAAAAGAAGTTCAAAAAGCTATTTCTACCGCTTTGGAAGCTCGCAAAGAGTGGTCTCAACTGCCATGGGAACAACGTGCTGGAATTTTCCTTAAAGCTGCGGAACTGATTGCTGGACCGTACCGTGCTCGCATTAATGCGGCAACTATGGTAAACCAATCCAAAACCGTATTCCAAGCAGAAATCGATAGCGCGTGTGAGCTGGTTGACTTTTTAAGATTCAATGTAGAATACATGACCGAGATCTATGCAGAGCAACCAGAATCCACTTCTGGCGCCTGGAATAGACTGGAATATCGCCCACTAGAAGGTTTTATCTACTGTATAAGCCCATTCAACTTTACCGCGATTGCCGGTAACTTGCCTGCGAGTGCCGCTCTTATGGGTAACGTTTGTGTGTGGAAACCTAGTGACCACCAGATGTTGAGCGCAAATGTGATTATGGAGATCTTCAAAGAAGCTGGAGTTCCTGATGGTGTGATCAACATGGTGAATGCAGAACCTGTGATGATGACTAAAGAAGTTTTGACTCATGCGGATTTTGCTGGTGTGCACTTTACAGGATCTACATCGGTATTTAAAGATATCTGGTCTCAAATAGGGCAAAATATCAATACGTATAAAACCTATCCACGTATCGTTGGTGAAACTGGTGGAAAAGACTTTATCGTGGCTCACAAGACAGCCGTTCCTGCACAAGTAGCTACCGCTATCGTACGTGGCGCGTTTGAATTCCAAGGTCAAAAATGTAGTGCTGCCTCTAGAGCTTACATTTCAAAAACCATCTGGCCAGAGGTCAAAGAATTGATAGGGAAAGATATCGAGAGCATCAAAATGGGATCGCCAGCAGATATGACCAATTTCATGACGGCTGTAATTCATGAAGGTTCTTTTGACAAGTTAGCTTCTTACATCGACCGAGCGAAGAAAAGCAAGAAAGCAGAAATCGTTTTTGGCGGTGGTTATGATAAGAGTGAAGGATGGTTTGTAGAACCTACCGTGATCGTGACGACAGATCCTAATTATGAAACCATGGAGACAGAACTCTTTGGTCCAGTGATTACAATTTATGTCTATGAAGACAGCAAGTGGGAAGAAACATTGAAACTGGTAGATGAGACGAGTATTTATGCCTTGACGGGTGCCATTCTTGCACAAGATCGTTATGCATTAAATCAGGCTACCAGAGCATTGGAAAATTGTGCCGGTAACTTCTATTTGAATGATAAGTGTACAGGTGCGGTGGTTGGACAACAGCCCTTTGGTGGTGCGAGAGCATCAGGAACCAACGACAAAGCTGGTTCAAAACTGAACTTGCTACGTTGGGTTTCTCCACGTATGATCAAGGAAACCTTTGTAACCCCAACAGATTATCGCTATCCGTTTATGGGTGAGTAATTAGTTTCTCATTATAGATTTGAAAAACGCCTTCTCATTAATTTGAGAAGGCGTTTTGTTTTAAGTGGGCTAGTCAAAGCTCCTGATAGTTGATCTGACATATGGGGCGCTTACGTCGTTATTATCAAAATTATAATTACTCATAAGGAGTATATTTGAGTTGATATATGTAGTTGTAAAACATTTTGACATAACCAAGTAATGAAAGAAATACTAAAGTCATTTTTTGAATCATCAAAAGAGAGAATTAAAAATCCTCTGATTGGAACTTTTATTATCTCTTGGATCGCTATAAACTGGAAACCTATAACAATTTTGTTGTTCTCGGACGAAATTATTGAGAACAGGATTAATTATATAGAAACTAATTATGCTTCTGTTGACACTTATCTTTTAATACCATTTGGTATTGCTTTAATTTATGTAATAATTCTTCCCTATTTTATGTGGGGAGTTGACGAATTAGTTAGAAAATCTACTATTGGGAGAAAGAAAAACTTAATAAAACAACAAGTCTTTGATTATGAAGGCAAGCAAGAAATCGCTATCCAGGAAAGTAAATTAGAAGATGTAAAAGCAAGTTACAGAGATAAAGCTGATTTTAATAAACAAATTGAACAATTACGAAACCAATTAGACGAAAGAGATGAATATTTAAAATCTCAATCAAAGGAACTGGAAACATTGAATAATGAGAATGAAGAATTGAAAAAACTTATTTCTGACAGTAGTAAAAACAAACAAAATACACAAAATTCAATTTTTGAAAATCAATATATAGAATTTCGAGAATCTGACTTATATGATTATTTCAGAGATGTGGGCGTAAAAATTAGAAATGGTGGAGAATTCCCACGTGGAATCAATGAAATTATCAAGGAAAAATATTTGATACAAGGTATAGTTGAAGAAGTAAGAGAAGAAAATAACTTTTATTATAGGTTTTCTAGCAAAGGTTTGTTCTTTTGGAAAAAATATGTAAATAGTATCCGTGTATCAAAGAATATAAAACCATCAGATGATCTCGATGATGATTTGCCATTTTAAAAACGTTTAACAACAATGGCTATAAGTAATTGCTTGTTCTCGCCTACTTCTGAAAATCCTCATGGATTTTCAGCTTGACGTGCACTTGCTAAGTTAAGTACAACATAACGCAACTGTTCATAGCCCAAACCGTTCAAGCCCATTGCGTGCGGCCGTAACTCACCGCTATGAAATTTTGAATCTAAGGTTTGCAACTGTAAATCATGCGAACACTAGGATTACCAAAACTTTAAATCAGTCAAAGGCCTTCTAAATTTCAAGACTTGCCTGCCGGTAGTAGATAGGGCAAGAAGCAGCGCTTTGAATAGATAAAAGATAGTGCTAAACCATATCTAGACACTTCGACTGCACTCAGTGCAACGCTATCGCTCGATATTGGTTTGAAAGCGATGTGAATTCTACAACGGCAAATGCACCACTTTCTTGGTCTCAAAAAAAGGATCTTCAAAGACCTGATCCAGTTCGTAGATGTCGGCGTGTTTGAAGGGTTTGAGTTCTTCGGTGAGGTCGCCGCCTTTTAGGTAAAGTATCCCATTTTCTATCTCGTGGTAGCTGTCCTTACGCACTTTATTGCGTGTCCAGCTTACAAAATCGGTCATGTTAGTCACGGCTCTGGAGACGATGAAGTCAAATCTGCCTTTTACTTTTTCGGCTCGACCGTGTTCTGTGGTGACGTTTTCCAGTCCCAATGCTTCTACGACCGCATCCACGACCTTCAGTTTTTTGGCAATGGAATCGACTAAATGGAATTTGGTTTTTGGGAACATGATCGCCAGCGGTATTCCAGGAAAGCCGCCGCCGGTTCCCACATCCATGACTCTTGTGCCACCAGGTGTGTTGGGTAAGCTTTCGCGAAAGCGAACTACACTTACAATTCCCAGCGAGTGTAAAACATGGCGCGTGTATAATTCATCAATGTCCTTTCTGGAGATCACATTGATCTGTGCGTTCCATTCTCGATACAATCCTTCCAGTTGTGCAAATTGCTCCTGTTGACGATCTGTTATATGTGGGAAGTGTTCTTTGATGATTTGTGACACGAATGCTGGGTTTTTAAGGTTTTACAAAAATAAACGAATATTATATGGCGATCTGTATTGCTAGTTGCGGATGAATGATATTTTTGTAACAAATACTTGTGATCATGAATGAGCATCTATCAGACCGTATCAACAATCTACCTACCAGTGCCACACTTGCCATGGCTGCAAAAGCGCGAGAATTGCGCGAAGAAGGCAAAGATATTATTGGTCTAAGTTTAGGAGAACCAGACTTTAATACACCAGATTTTGTAAAGGATGCGGCTATTCAAGCTGTTAATGACAACTACAATTCATATACACCAGTGGATGGTTATGTGGAATTGAAGGATGCGATCATCCATAAATTCAAACGCGACAACAACCTGACGTATGACCGCAGCCAGATTGTGGTATCAACAGGTGCCAAACAATCTATCGCCAATGTTGCGATGGTCTTGCTTAATAAAGGTGACGAGTGTATCCTACCTGCACCGTACTGGGTAAGCTACAGCGCCATCGTTGAACTCGCCGAAGGTGTTCCCGTAGAGGTTCACGCTGGTGTGGAACAAAATTTCAAAATTACCGCAGAACAGTTGCGTGCCGCGATCACGCCCAAAACCAAGATGATCTTATTCTCATCGCCCAACAATCCTAGCGGTTCTGTTTTTTCAAAAGAAGAACTGGATGCGTTTGCAGCCGTCTTGAAGGATTATCCAGACATTATCGTAGTGAGTGATGAGATCTATGAGCACATTAACTATGGATCTGGCCATGCGAGTATCGCAGCTTGTGAAGGGATGTATGATCGTACGGTAACCATCAACGGTGTAAGCAAGGCCTTTGCCATGACTGGATGGCGTGTAGGTTATATAGGTGCACCTACCTGGATTGCGCGTGCGTGCAACAAGTTTCAAGGACAAATTACTAGTGGTACTTGCTGTATCGCACAGCGTGCAGTAATCACTGCTCTTGAGGCACCAGTTTCTAAGATCCAGTACATGATCGATGCCTTTGCAGAGCGTCGCAAACTGATCCTAGAATTATTGAACCAGATCGACGGCTTTGTTACTGATGAGCCAGAAGGTGCTTTTTATGTGTTCCCAGATATTTCGGCCTTCTTTGGTCGTGAAATCAAAGGTCATAAAATTTATACAGCAGAGGATTTCTCTTTATTCATATTAGAAAAAGCGCTTGTAGCGACCGTATCAGGTGAATCTTTTGGAGCGCCTAACTGTATACGTATCTCTTATGCTGCAAGTACCGAACAGATCAAAGAAGCAATGGAGCGTATCCACCTAGCTTTGTCTTAAAACGATATTCCCATATTTTAAAAAGCCCGCCAATTGCGGGCTTTTCTTTTTGTTTTAGTAACTCAAATTTAACGGACTACCTACCCTAAGAAACTCTTTAAAGGCAGTACTTTTGCCGGCCAAATTTAAGAGGTGTGTTATGAGTATGGTTTCAGAGTTTTTTGCGGTCATCGATTTTAAAGAAATATTTACGGCAAGCATGATCTTGTTTGCGGTGATTGATATTGTAGGTAGTATTCCCATTATTGTGGACTTGCGTCGTAAAGTAGGACATATTCAAAGTGAAAAGGCCAGTGTCGTCGCTGGAATATTGATGATCGTTTTTATGTTCGTTGGTGAGAGCATGCTCAATCTGATAGGTATTGATGTGAATTCTTTTGCCGTGGCAGGCGCCTTCATCATTTTCTTTATTGCATTAGAAATGATTCTGGGCATTCAACTTTATAAAGACGACCAGCCAGAGACTGCCGCGATTATTCCCATTGCTTTTCCTTTGATTGCCGGTGCCGGTACGCTTACCTCAGTACTTTCCTTACGCTCTGAATATTATGCCATCAATATTATTGCTGCGATTCTTATCAATATCGTATTTGTCTATGCCGTATTGAAAAATTCTGGCCGCATTGAGAAGGCGATAGGAAAACAGGGAATCGATGTGGTAAGAAAAATCTTTGGAGTTATCTTGCTAGCGATAGCTGTCAAACTTTTTGCGACCAACATCAAAGAACTCTTTTAGTTATGAAATATGTATTCTATGCGATCATGATACTGGGAATTGCCAGTATTGCGTTCAATGTCTTTAAAATTGATTTTTCAAATCCGCTGGTAGGTGAAAGTCAGATTGCGGTCATTAGTATCGTTGCGGCACTTTGCGTGGTGATTTTAATGGGCATCATGCTTATTTCCTATAAGATCAAGGCAAAAGCTCCAGGTGGCAACTAGGCATTTTTGCGGTCTCGACTCAACTCTTTTAATCGATCTATCATGGGATCCATAGTGTTGAGCAATTTCACTTTAAGCTCTGTACCATAAAGCTGTTCTGCAAGTGAGGCTTTTAAAAGCAGCATCATGAATTCACGATTGCCCGTCAATCGCAGTGATTTATTATTTCCACCTCTGGCCCTTTGGTAAAATTCCAATAAAAGCGTTTCTGGAACCTGGTAGGAATCTACAAATTCCCTTTCTGGCATGTATCGCAAGTAAGAACCTTCAGTACGCAAGAAATCGTTAGCAATACGATCTGCAAAACCTGTTCTGGCAAAATAATCTAAGGTTTGGTTCTCGTAACCTTTAGGTCCTGCAACAAAAACATCGGGAATAATACCACCACCACCGTACACGATTTTTCCTGCTGGTGTTTTATACATTAAAGAATCGTTGACCTCAATATTGGATTTATCCTGTAGTTCACCATTCTCATAACGTTCAAGATATTCATTGAAGTAATCTTCATTACCAGAATCATAGGGCCTTTGAATACTACGACCTGTAGGCGTGTAATATCTAGCCACGGTTAATCGTACGGCACTACCATCGCCCAGTTGCATTTCCTGCTGCACCAATCCCTTGCCGAAACTGCGTCGACCTATGATAGTTCCCTTATCATTATCCTGTAGGGCACCTGCAACGACCTCGCTGGCGCTGGCACTATTTTCATTGATTAGAATAAATACAGGTTTGTCCTCAAAATCACCATCTGAGGTGGCATAACTGTTTTTTCGCTTATTGTTGCGATCCTTTTGAAATAGCATCAACTGGTCATCTTTCAAAAACTCATCGGCCATGTCTAGAGCCGCTTGTAAAACACCTCCAGGATTATCTCTTAAGTCGACAGCGACTTGCTGTGCTCCTTTTCTTTTCAAAATATCAATGGCACGATTGAACTCTGCCGTGGTGGATTCTGCAAAGCGGTTGACCTTAATGTAACCCAATTCATTAGTCAACATATAGGCGGCATCAACACTTTTAATGGCAATCTGGCCGCGAGTAACCGGTACGTTGAATACAGTACTGTCACCAGGTTTAAGGACACCTAACGTGATTCTTGAGCCAGATTCTCCTTTTAGTTGATCTGTAGAAACCTTGTTTTCTCCATACAATGGTCTGCCGTCCACGGTAAGAATACGGTCACCGCTTTTGATACCGGCTTTTTGGCTAGGTCCATCTTTGATCGTGCTCAAAACTGAAATCGTATCCTGATTTACAAAATACCTAATGCCAATACCCACGAAGTTACCTCGCATATCATCAGCGACGGCTTGTGCTTGATCTGTTGAGATGTAGATGGAATGTGGATCGAGATTTTGAAGAATACCATTGACGGTAACATCCACGATGCTATCTGTATTGACCTCATCCACATAACGCTGGTCAATAATATCTATGAGTCTGTTAAGCTTACGCTTCTTAAGGTTGCCAGAAGTTGTGAAGGCATCATCCATACCGTTGACAGACAATAGATTGCCTATCAAAATCCCTAGTCCAAAGAAGATCCCTAGAAATAATGGGTAGTATAGATATTGTTTTTTCATCAATCGAGTTGGCTAATCTGTTCTGTAATAACGCCTGCTTTCTCGAGGAATTGCAGACCGCTATCGTCCTTATAGGCATTGAGGTATACTACACGTTTGATGCCACTTTGATGGATCAATTTACTGCACTGCTGGCAAGGCGACATGGTAATATAGAGCGTTGCGCCCGTACAAGATTGTGTAGAAGCGGCCACTTTTAGTATTGCATTAGCCTCGGCATGCAACACGTACCATTTGGTATAGCCTTCTTCATCCTCACAAAAGTTCTCAAAACCACTAGGCGTGCCGTTATAACCATCACTTATGATCATGCGGTCGCGCACGATTAGCGCTCCTACTTTGCGACGCTTGCAATAGGAAAGTTGTGCCCATTCCTGTGCCATTTTGAGGTAGGCGACGTCGTATCTATGTTGCTTTTCAGGTTTCAATAGTGTGTTTTGTTAGGGTGATTGATAAGTAGTTCGCTTTCGCGAAAGCGAAATTCCCTTCAACCTCAACGCATGTTACCAGATCCATCTTGCGATCAACATGGGAATAACGATCCCAAAAATGATGGCCGAAATGATCTGTGCCCATTCCCGCTTACTGAAACGGAAAAGTCCTGTAAAGATAAAGTTTAGAATCAAGACAATCAGTACAATAACCAATTGTGCGCCCTCGATTCCCAAAGCAAATTCTGCCAGCGTCAAAAGGATGTTATCATCAGTTCCAGAAGCCAACATGCGGAAGGCTCCAGAGAAACCAAACCCATGAATGAGTCCAAAAAAGATGGCAATAATTACAGTAAGCCATGGCGTATTGTTCTGGTGGCGGCGTCCTGCGGTGAAGATGTTATATAATGCGGTCACTGCAATGGTGACAGGTATCAAGAATTCTATGTAAGCCGATGAAAAAGAAACCTTGCCAAAGGTGACCAGCAGCAAAGAGATGGAATGACCTATCGTAAAGGCGGTTACCAGCAGTAATAGCTTGCGCCAACCGTTAAACAAATAGGGAACCGCGAGCAAAATAATAAAAAGGATGTGGTCATAAGCCTGCAGGTCAAGCACATGCCAAAAACCCTCTAAAAAATAGAATTTAAAATTATCCATCAAAAGAAATCAACTTAGATTAAAAAGGGAAATATAACAAGATAGAAGGTCTATAGAAACACCTAACCGATTTATTCCTACCTAAAAACGAAGATTTAATCCAGTGTAAAAATTGATGCCTGGCGCTGGCTCATAATATCGATTACCGAAGGCATTGATGCGTATGTTGTCAAAGTACTGTGTGTCAAAGAGATTGTTGACACCTGCTCGCAAGGTGAGGTTCACGCGATTGAATTCTATGGGATATCCTAGGTTGATGTTGGAGATGATGGCATCTTCCACCTGGGTAGCGTTTGCATCGTCAGCCAATAGGCTGCCGCGGTAAGTATTGTTCCACTGGATGGTTAATTGATTACTGGCTTGATAGGTAAGTCCTAGAGCGGCCGTATGTTTTGGGATGCCAGGTAAGAGGTTGCCAGATAAATCGTTCTGGTCCAGCGTGTATTCATCATACTCAAACTGTGAAAACGTGTAAGATCCATTTACTGTTATAGATCTTGATAGCAGCAGTTCACCTGAAAGTTCCAAA
This sequence comes from Nonlabens sp. YIK11, assembly GCF_001413925.1. Taxonomy (NCBI): domain Bacteria; kingdom Pseudomonadati; phylum Bacteroidota; class Flavobacteriia; order Flavobacteriales; family Flavobacteriaceae; genus Nonlabens; species Nonlabens sp. YIK11. The sequence continues at coordinate 1,088,587 of NZ_LBMJ01000001.1, read as the reverse complement.
CCATACCTATTGGTGCTACCTGCATTCCTATAAAATGTACGATTGGGAAATTGGGAAATCTCAAACGGTACAAGATCATCACTTGTTCTCATGTAAAACAATGCGGCATTCCATCGCAGCTTACTGGCTGAATTTTTAAATCCAACCTCATAATTTATCGCGCGTTGTGGATCTAGATTTTCATTGAATCCTGTGGCGCCGTCTGGGTTTGACGATAACTCAGTCAACGCTGGTGTCTCAAAGCTGGTCGATACATTTCCATATAGGTAATTGGAATTGGGAAGCTCGTAAGTAACGCCAAGGCTACCGCTCCAGCTATTCAAGTTTTGCTTGCTGTTATTGGCTGCGACAGTTCTGTCTTCGGCCTCTAATGTGTTGATGTCATATCTTAAACCACCTTGTAGATTCCAGTTGGAAAACTCAAGATTATCTATGAGGTAAAACCCATAAGAATTGAACGACTCCAATTGATTAAAATCTGAATTACCTCGCACGCCATTTACGTTGTCAAAACGCTGACGTTGATCTGCCTGAAATGCGAGCGCATAGCCCAATTGTATTTTATTAGTGTAATTATTTCCTGATGTCTCATAAGTCAAGTAACTGCCTTGGCCATAATAATTGCGGTATAATTCCACCTGACCACCACTTTCAAATGGAAGATTATTATCAAAATCTCGATAGGAATAAAACCCGTAGGATTGAAATCCTATTTGGTCCCAACTCTTGTTAAACGAAACTCCTGTCTTGAGTTGGCGAACTTGCTCACGACTATCAAACTCTACGTTTCGTGAACGTGCCTGTCTCCTATCCTGGTTGACCTCTTCAATGGTCAAACCACCAGCGTCGAGAGCTACGGGACTATCAGTATAATTCAATTGGAAATCAAGACTGCTAGAGCCTTTGAGATTAAAGCGGGATCTAATGTTAAGTTGATTGGTTTCAAAGGCAGCGTGTTCTCGGTAACCATCTGTTGTGGTTCTGGAAAGCGATATAATTGTTGCTCCATTATTGTGCTTGACACCACTTAAAAGATCCCACTTGAACATATTATAATTTCCAATCGTGGATCCTGCTTGAACGAAAGAACTGTCAATTTCTCTAACGGTTTTGATATTGATAACACCGCCAGATGCGTTTCCATATAATAGGGATGCTGGACCTCGCAATACTTGAAGTTCATCAATAATACCTAGCGTGAGATTGTCCAGTTGCCCTTGACCATCTGGAGTTGTTTCTGGTATTCCATCGACCACAATCTTAATTCCTCTTATCCCAAAGGCAGATCGCGCTCCAAATCCTCTTAAGGAAATCCGTAAATCCTGTGAAAAATTGTTCGGACTCAAGATAAAGAGACCAGGAATACCTTCCAGATATTCATTAAAGGATAGTTGTTGTAGTCGTTGCCTCGATGTCTGGAACGATCTAGATTCTACAGAAAATGGTACTATTCCTCCGACCGTTTCCAGATCAATAGCTGGTTGAACCTTGATTGTTATGGTTTCTAGACTATCCACTTGTGCCATACAATAAGTGGATACTAATAATATACAAATGGAGGAAAGAAAATTGAAACGCAAGAAGTAGTTGGGATTGGTAAAGAGGCGCAATTTAGATAAGACCTCAACGATATCAGTCTTCAAAACATTTTTTAACGGGACTTTGATTTTGAGTGTTTTAAATATGTGCGAAAATTCTACAACAACAAAAAAATACCGGTTACGCTCTTCGTCTCTAAAGAGTTGCTCTTAATGTTGGCGTATATTTAGGCCTAAACTTTTCAATCATAAACTGTGCAGGCTTTGCATTTTAGGTTATTGTCCTTGTCAACACTACTGTTCTTTGCAGTTGGTAAGGCACAACAATCTGTAGATTCAGATAGTGCTAAGCGTACTTCAGTTGCCACAGACGAGCTTTTAAACGATATGATGTTTGAAAGTTTCAGGCTCTATTCAGAAGGTGATTTTCAAGGTTCGCTCAAGAACAACCTCGCCACCATTAAGCTTGCCGAAGAATCCAACAATCTAGAAATTGCTCACGAATCTTACAGCTATTTAGGATATGATTATCTGATTCTTGAAGACACTGTAAAGGCTTTGGAAGCTTTTGAGAAATCCTACTACTATGCCAGAGAAACCAGAGACAGTCGTCAAATAGCCAATGCTTACACAGATTTTGCTGCGGTTTATGTACAGGATAGCGCTACTTATGAAAAGGGACTGCATTACTTTAAAAATGCTTTTACGATATATCACACCTTAAATGACAGTTCTGGACTTCACGGTAGTTATTATGATTATGCTAAGGTACTTCTAGCACGTGGTGAGAAAAAAGAATTCAATGAGGTAGTGGATTCTCTCATGAACTACTCCAGCTATTCTGATCTCAATCCAGGATACAAAGCGAGGTCGTACAGCCTTAAGGCTCAAAGCTATTTACTTCGTGGAGATGTGGATCGAGCTCTTCAAAACTTAAATATTGCATTAGAACTGGGCGAGGAATCGCATTCCAATATAATCCTTGAAGAAATTTACAGGATTTATGCTACCGCCTTAGAATCAAAGCAAGACTACAAAATGGCCTATGCCATGATGGTCAAATATGATAGCATCTTCAACATCAATCAAAAGGACCGTAGTTATTCAGAAAGCAGGAAGATTGCTGCTAAATATGAAATTGCTCAAGTTCAGGAAGACCTATCACAAGCACAACTAGAAAAAGACCTGGAACAGGAAAAGGTTCAAAACCGCACCATCATCAATTATATTCTTATTGGGGTCATTCTGCTAGGGTTAGGCTTGATTGTATTCCTCTACTATATCTCTAGAAGAAGAAAATCCTATATCACCGCACTCCGAACTAAAAACATACAAGTAGAAAAAGCAAAGCTAGAGGCAGAACGTCTCGCCAAAGTCAAAAGCAATTTCTTCTCTACCGTAAGTCACGAGCTTAGAACCCCATTATATGGAGTGATCGGTTTGAGCAGCATACTCCTTGAAAAGAATAAGGACAAGGACAACCTTCAAGAGTTGCAATCGCTTAAATTCTCCGCAGACTATCTTCTAGCATTAGTGAATGACGTGTTGCACCTCAATAAAATAGACTCTCAAAATAGGCTCGAGAACCATGGCGATGTTTTCAACCTTGTGGATCTTATAGACAACATCACCTCATCCTTTGAATACCTGCGCGTTCAAAACAATAACGAACTGGAAGTTGAGTATGTACAACAGCCACCACATTTGGTAAAGGGCAACAGCACGGTACTCTCACAAATTCTTATGAACCTTATTGGAAACGCCTGTAAGTTCACAGAAAACGGAAGGATTCTGGTTCGAATAGCCTCCAATGCTACAAAAGATAACCATTGCGACATTACATTTTCAGTTCAAGACACTGGTCCAGGCATAGCACCAGACAAAGTAAAACAGATATTTGAAGAGTTCGCTCAAGGCGAAAGCAAAAACATCACCTTCCAGGGAACTGGTTTAGGCCTTTCCATTGTCAAAAGACTATTGCGCGCTTCTGGTTCAGAAATACATGTAGAGAGTACGCTTGGCAAAGGCTCGACTTTTAGTTTCTCAATGACTTACGAGGTCATCGAGCAGGAATCTGCGAAAAAGCTGAACATGCCTCTCAAGGTTTATGATGTTAGCGAACTCAAAGAGAAAAAGATCCTAATTGTGGAAGACAACCAGATCAATCAAATGGTGACCAAAAAAATCCTTGAGAAATTTGAGGTACAGTGCGATATCGCCGGCAATGGAAAAATTGCTGTAGAAAAAGTAAGAGACAACTCTTATGATCTGGTTCTGATGGATATTCACATGCCGGTCATGAACGGTATAGAGTCCACTAAAGAGATACGTAAATTCAGTAAAGTTCCCATTTTAGCACTTACCGCGGTAGAGCTGGAAGAAATGCGAGAACAGATTTACAACAGTGGCATGAACGACATCATTGTAAAACCTTACGATATCAAACATTTTCAACAAGCTATATTAAGAGGTATTCACCTAGACTGGAGAGAAAAACTAGATGTTCAAGAAACATAGGGCAACAAAAAAGCCGAGACTTTAATTGTCTCGGCTTTAGTACCTCAGGCCGGAATCGAACCGGCACGCCTTGCAGCATTGGATTTTGAATCCAACGTGTCTACCAATTCCACCACTGAGGCATAAAATTGGGTTGGCAAAAGTAACAAATAATATCAATGCGCAATGCGATTTATATAGCTTTTTATCTTTCCTCACAGAAAATAGTTTTACATTTGCAGCCTTAAAATCAAGACCCTAAACCTTTGACAATGCCATATTCTATTTCTGAAGCAAAACTTTTTGGTTGTAGACAAAGCATGGATCTCGCAAAATCCATAGCAAAAGAGTATGGTGCACCACTAGGGCAAGTAAACTTCACCACCTTTAGTGATGGTGAGTTCCAACCTTCATTTGAAGAATCTATAAGAGGTAGACGCATCTTTTTGATAGGCTCCACACATCCTAGTAGCGATAACTTGATGGAGTTACTATTGATGATTGATGGTGCAAAAAGAGCCAGCGCAAGACACATTACGGCAGTCATTCCTTATTTTGGTTGGGCACGTCAGGACCGTAAGGACAAACCTCGCGTCCCGATAGGTGCAAAAATGATTGCAAAAATCCTGGAAGCAGCTGGTGCGACACGCATTATTACCATGGATCTTCACGCAGATCAAATTCAGGGATTTTTTGAAAAACCGGTAGATCATTTATTTGCTTCTTCCCTATTCATACCTTACTTGAAAAGCTTAAAGCTTGATAATCTTACCATCGCCTCACCTGATATGGGTGGTTCTAAAAGAGCCTATGCATATTCTAAAACATTGGAAAGCGATGTAGTGGTATGTTATAAACAGCGTCAAAAGGCAAATGTCATTTCCCATATGGAATTGATTGGTGATGTGACTGGTAAAAATGTGGTGTTAGTAGATGACATGGTCGATACGGCCGGCACACTTACTAAGGCAGCAGATGTAATGATGGAACGTGGTGCAAAGAGCGTTAGAGCGATTTGTACACACGCGATACTTTCGGGTAAAGCCTATGAGCGCATTGAGCAATCAAAACTTGAAGAGCTTATCGTTACAGACTCTATTCCATTGAGACAACAAAGCGAAAAAATTAGAGTACTATCCTGTGCAGGCTTGTTCTCTGGCGTTATGAAGAGCGTCCAGAACAACGAGTCCATCAGCGATAATTTTATAATGTAATTTCAGATTAATAATTAAATAACCCAAAATGAAATCAATCACGATCAACGGATCTAAAAGAGAAAGCGTGGGCAAAAAGGCAACTAAAGCCCTACGTAATGCTGGATTGGTACCTTGTGTAATCTACGGAGGAGACGAGCCCATACATTTTTCAGCAGAAGAAAAAGCGTTCAAAGACTTAATCTACACACCAGATGCACACCTTGTGGTTATTGACCTAGGTAAGGACGGTAAATTCAACGCTATCGCACAAGATATGCAATGGCACCCAGTAAGAGAACTTTTGCTACATGCAGATTTCTACCAAATCTTTGATGACAAGCCAGTAACCATGGAAGTACCAGTGCGCAGCACAGGAACTGCTCGTGGTGTATTGAATGGTGGTGTATTGAGAAGAAACCTACGTAAACTACGTGTTAAGGCACTTCCAGGAAACCTTCCTGACTTTATCACGATGGACATCTCAAACATGAAGATAGGCCACAAAAAGTATGTGCGTGACCTAAGAGTAGATGAGTATGAAATCATGCATGCCGATAATATCGTGGTATTGATGGTGAAAAACTCTAGAACTGCCATCGCAGACACAGACGATGATGAAGAAGTACCAGCAGATGAGGTACCAGCAACTGAAGTCAATGATGAGGCTGCTGTTAAAGAAGGAACTGACGAATAGTTCAATTCCTGAATATTATACAAGCCGTTCCCGCAATTGCTGGAACGGCTTTTTTATTTTTGACTCATGAAAACCTTATGGAACAAATGGTTTGGAAATTCAAATTCCAACGATGAACCGCTACAAGACGATCACATGAAAAAATTCCTACTGGTAGGTCTGGGAAATCCAGGAGCTAAGTATGCAGAAACGCGCCATAACATAGGCTTTAAGGTTCTGGACCAGCTGGCGCAAGAAAAAGAAGTTCCTTTTGAGACCTTGAAACTGGGCGATGTGGCCAGCACCACACATAAAGGAAAATCCATACTGCTTCTCAAGCCCAATACCTTTATGAACCTTTCTGGCAAGGCGATAAAGTATTACATGAAGCAAGAAAATATTCCAAAAGAGCAAATTCTAGTCATTACAGACGATCTAAATCTGGAATTTGGCACCATACGCATGAAGGGAAAAGGTAGCGACGGCGGCCATAATGGGCTTAAAGACACACAGGTCCAGCTCAATACGCCCAACTATCCACGATTGAGATTTGGGATTTCAGATGCCTTTTCAAAAGGCAGACAGGTGGATTACGTACTGGGAGAATGGGATGATGAGGAGCGCAAATCCCTTCAGGAGCGCATAGAAACAGCAGCTGCCGCAGCGCTGGCCTTTGTACATGGTGGCCTCGCAAACGCCATGAACCAGTACAACGGTAAATAAATGCAGTGGTGTTTGAGGTTAATTCGCTTTCGCGAAAGCGAACTAAAACAAACCGCCTTTTAGCTAACTTTAAACCTCACACTTTGCGTTATTTTGCAAGTAGTGACTCAAACTTTAAGTGAATTGAACACCTATAAAAATATTGATCAATACCAGGCTCAAAAAAAAGCAGTGGTCACCATTGGCACATTTGACGGTGTACATTACGGTCACCAGCAAATCCTGAAAAAGATGGTGGATCGCGCCCGTGCAGAAGATCTCACGACCATCCTACTCACTTTTTTTCCACATCCCAGAATGGTACTGCAGCCAGAATATGACCTAAAACTCATAAACACTATTGATGAGCGTGTTGCTCTAGTGGCCCAAACTGGTGTGGAGCACATGATCATACACCCGTTTTCCAAAGAATTCTCCAGAACATCTGCCAAGGAGTACGTCAAGGATATCCTGGTGGATCAACTTAATGCTGGTGTGGTCGTTATAGGGTACGACCACCATTATGGTCGTAATAGAAGTGCCAACATCACAGACCTGCGCAAAGATGCGATTGAATATGGTTTTGAACTGATAGAAATCACCAAGGAAGAAATTGATGAAGTTGCGGTGAGTAGCACTAAAATACGCAGCGCCATCAACGATGGTGATGTGCAGACGGCCAACCAGTACCTGAGCAGGAATTTTAGCATTCATGGCTCTGTGGTCAAAGGAAAACAAATAGGCCGTACCATAGGCTATCCTACCGCAAACCTCAAGGTTGCTGAAAAGTATAAGCTCATACCTAAACTGGGCGTTTATGTCACGAGTAGTATCATCGATGGTGAGACCGTCTATGGTATGACAAACATTGGTAAAAATCCAACGGTCACCACATCTGATGGTAGCATTACCATAGAAACCTACTACCTGGATTTTAATAAAGACCTATACGGCCAAGACATGGAACTTTTCTTTCACAAGCGATTGAGGGATGAAGAGAAGTTTGAGTCACTGGAAGACTTAAAAAAGATCATGGCTCAAGATGAATTGAACACGAGAACCTATGCGAGCAACTCTTAATTCGTGGCTGTTTAAACAGGTAGATAATTCTGCTCTGGTCGCTTTTAGAATCATTTTTGGGTTGCTATTGGCTTGTGAGGCTTTTGGATCCATTGCAACCGGAATGGTAAGACGCCAGTTTATAGAGCCAGAATTTACGTTTACGTTCATAGGTTTTGAGTTTTTGGAACCGATACCTGGCAATTGGATGTATGTTTTTTACAGTGTCATGGGCGTTGCTGGTCTTATGGTGATGGTAGGTTATAAATACCGCATCGCCATTACCTACTATGCCATTACTTGGACTTATGTGTATTTGTTGCAAAAATCCAGCTACAACAACCACTGCTACCTAATGATGCTGCTCAATTACATTATGATTTTCTTGCCAGCGCATAGGTCGGTATCTGTGGACAGCACAATAGATCCAAGCATAAAAAGAGAACACATGTCGCGTGGCATCTATGTCTTTATCATAGGTTTGATATGGATCGTGTATGCATATGCTACGGTGGCCAAGTTTTATCCAGACTGGTTGGACGGCAGCTTCCCTAGATATTTAATGAGTACGCGTGGTAAGAACTGGGATATCCTTCAACATGAATGGGCGCATGAGGCGATAAAATATTTCGGGTTGACGTTTGATTTACTCATCGTACCCTTTCTATTGTGGAAAAGAACCAGATGGATCGCCGTTGCGGCATCAATATTCTTTCACTTGTTCAACAGCGTGGTGTTCAAGATTGGGATCTTTCCATACATGGCACTATCGTTCCTATTGTTTTTCTTTTCAGTACAAAAGGTGCACCAGTGGTTCTTATGGAAAAAACCATTTTATGATAAGGGCGAGATCATCGTTCCAAAATATCGCAATGTCATTATCGCTGCGGGAAGTATTTTTCTTGCCGTGATGCTATTGTTACCTCTACGGCACTGGACTATAAAAGATGACGTATTCTGGACTGAAGAAGGCCACCGATTAAGCTGGCGCATGATGCTGCGCAGCCGTACTGGTCGCGCAACGTTCATCATTCAAAATAAGGATACAGGCGATCGAAGTATTGTGAATCTTAGCGATTACTTGTCAAGCAAACAGGAGAGATCTGTACAAAGTAAGCCCGATTTTATGTGGCAGTTTGCACAAAAACTAAAACAGGAATATAAAGCAAAAGGCGAGGATATTGCGGTTTACATTGACGCTCAAGTAGGCATTAATGGTAGGCGTCCCTCACAATTCACAGATCCTACGGTCGATATCGCCGCTACAGAATGGGACCAGTTCAAACACCATGAATGGATCCTACCGTCACCAGGGTATGATCGTCCAAAGCCACCAGGTAAGTAAAGCAGTGATTGCCTGCTATTTTTCTTGATAGAAATAGTAATTTTGACACTTACTATTTAACGATTCCCATGTTACAGATTGCAGCCATTCGTGAGCATAAAGATGACTTTGTAAAAGCATTAAAAAAGAGAAATATCGACGCCGCACCGCTTTTTGAAAAAGCGATCGCGATGGATGAAAAACGTCGTTCCTTGCAAACTCAACTGGACGAGACGCTGGCAAAAAGCAACCTGTTATCTAAGGAAATAGGAAATCTATTCAAATCTGGACAGGCAGAAGAAGCCAACAATCTCAAGGCACAAACCGGAGAACTAAAGGAAAAATCAAAGGACCTGAGCGAGCAGCTCAACAACGCCGTTGAAGGATTGCAGTCTGTTCTTTATTTAATTCCCAACATACCACAAGAAAGCGTTCCTGCTGGAAACAGCGATGAAGATAACGAGGTTGTTTCTCAACATGGCACGATTCCAACGCTGGTAGGGAACGCGCAGCCGCACTGGGAACTTGCAAAGAAATACGATATCATTGATTTTGAATTAGGTAATAAAATCACAGGTGCTGGCTTCCCAGTTTATAAAAGAAAAGGTGCCAGATTACAGCGTGCCTTGATCAACTATTTTCTGGATAAAAACACCGCAGCTGGTTATGAAGAAATGCAGGTGCCTCATCTAGTCAATGAAGAAAGTGGTTATGGAACTGGACAGCTGCCAGACAAGGAAGGTCAAATGTATCATGTAGGTATAGACGATCTTTATTTGATACCTACTGCAGAAGTTCCTATTACCAATCTATATCGTGGTGATTTATTGGAACAAAAAGATCTGCCTATTGCGATGACAGGTTATACGCCATGTTTCCGTCGTGAGGCTGGTAGTTATGGAGCACACGTACGTGGACTTAACAGACTGCATCAATTTGACAAGGTTGAAATACTGAGAATTGAGCATCCAGATCAAAGCGATAGCGCGCTTGATGCGATGGTCGTTCATGTCAAGGGGATTTTGGAAGAACTGGAGTTGCCTTATAGAATTTTACGTCTTTGCGGCGGCGATCTAGGTTTCACCTCTACACTTACTTACGATTTTGAGGTGTATAGCACCGCACAGGAAAAATGGTTGGAAGTGAGTAGTGTATCAAATTTCAAAACTTTCCAAGCCAACCGCTTGAAATTGAGATACAGAAACGGTGATAATGGCACAGAATTGGCTCATACGTTGAACGGTAGCGCACTGGCGTTACCACGCATTTTGGCTTCCATTTTAGAAAATTTCCAAGAAGAAGACCACATCAATATCCCTAAAGTGCTCATTCCCTATTGCGGGTTTGATCGCATAGATTAAAACTAAATGAAGTATATCTTTCTTTTTCTCATGATGTCCTTTGCCTGTTTGGGTCACGCCCAAAACTTGCAACTGGCAGACAACTATGCAGATCAAGGAGAATATGAAAAAGCCTATGCCATCTATGCAAAGGCTTATGCTACGAACAATCGGAATTTTAATATCCTATTTCGCATGGTAGGTTTCCAGCAACAGTTGGAAAATTATAAACGTGCAGATAGTTTATTGGACACAGGTGAAAAAACGGCCTACAACAAGCTCTTGTTCCCTATAGAAAAAGGTTACAACGCCAGTCTGCAAGGCAAAGACAGTCTTGCCAGCGATTATTATCAAATCGCGATACAGCAAATTGATTCCATTCCTAAATATGGATACAACATTGCACAGTCATTTGAAAGACGCAGTCTTCTTAAAGAAGCCATAGAAAGTTATGAGCGCACCATGAAAGTAGATCCCAGTATGGACTACAACTTCCAGACCGCAAGGCTGTATGGTGAACAAGGTGAGTTGGAGTTGATGTTTGAAAAATACATCGACCTCATGGAAAATAATGAGCAGATCGTGCCGCGTATTCAGGCAGTGTTCTCACAGTATGTTACTGACGATGCCGCTACAGAAAGTAACCAGGCATTACGTAAAGCTTTGTTATTGCGCCTGCGTAAAGAGCCTAAACTATTGTACAATCAGATCTTGAGTTGGCTGTTTGTGCAGCAAAAGGATTTTAACGCGGCCTTCATCCAGGAAAAGGCGATTTATAATCGGACTAAGGAAAATATGTTTGGCCTAATGGATCTGGCCGCCACAGCAAATGAAGAGAATGACGATCTCGCGGCACAAAATATTCTGGAATACATCGTTGAGACCAGCCAGGTGGAGCGTATTAGATATCTCGCTCAAGTGCTACAACTCAAAATAGAAACGGCAAATGCCCAAGTTACAGACTACCCAGCAATAAAAACTAAGTATGAATCCATGCTCGAGCAGTATGGTAAAGCAGAAGAATCTTTTTTACTACAGCTGGATTATGCCAACTTTATGGCGTTTAAATCTGGTGATTACCAGCAGGCAATTGATTTGTTGACAGCGCTGGAGCAACAAAAACTAGCCAGCTTTCAAAAGGCAGAGGTAAAAATGCTACTGGCAGATATTCTCGTGTTGCAGGAGCAATTCAATCGTGCCCTCATTTTATACAGCCAGATACAAAATGACCTACCAGATTCTGAAATTGCCCAAGAATCTCAGTTCAAGGTGGCGCGTACCAGTTATTTTCAGGGTGATTTTAAATGGAGCCTGACGCAACTCAAAGTCTTGCGTGGTGCGACCAGTAAGTTGATCGCAAACGACGCCATGCAATTAAGCCTGACCATAAGTGATCACTCTTTGTATGACACGACGTTTGTGGCGTTGAAAGCTTTCGCGAAAGCGGAACTAAAACAATATCAAAACAAAAACCAAGAGGCCTTATCTCTCTACGAGGCCTTATTGCAAGAGCATAAAGGAGACGACATTGAAGACGAGGCGCTTTTACAACAGGCAAAGCTGTTCGAACTGGATGGAAAATGGCAAAAAGCCCAAGAAAATTATAGGTCGATTATAGACAACTTTGGCGATGGAATCCTGGCAGACGATGCTCTCTACCGTTTGGGAATGCTGCTGGAAGAAAAATTACAGCAACCAGAAGAGGCTCAAAAGATTTATGAGAAAATCATCTACAACCATGCAGACAGTATCTTTTTTATTGATGCCAGACGTCGTTACCGCAGGTTGAGAGGTGATTTTGAAACTAGCGAAATATAAGTACATGGTAATTTACAACGTGACCAGTAACATGGCACAATCACTGGAAAAAGAATGGCTGGAATGGACGCGTGAGCACATCGCACAGGTGTTGGGCACTGGCTTGTTCATGGATGCTCGATTGACTAGAGTCATGGTAGAAGAGCAAGATGGCAGCAGTACTTTTTCCATTCAATATAAAGCTTCCAGCCGTGAGGCACTGGAACTATACTATGAGAAGCACGCACCGGCATTGCGCCAGGAAGCCGTCAAAAAATTTGGTGACAGAGTGCTCTCTTTTAGGACAGAACTGGATATGATCGATGAATATCGAGTGACTGGAAACATGAATTAATTAGGTTAGAAAACCAAGATTTGGCTAAAAAGCAATTTAAAAAATACACCACACAGGATAAAGGCGTTACCGCCAAAAAGCATCTGGGACAACACTTTCTCAAGGATGAAAACGTCGCCATACAGATTGCAGACTCGCTTTCTTATAAAGGCTACGATCAAGTGCTGGAAATAGGTCCTGGAACAGGTGTGCTTACAAAACACGTCATAAGAAAAGGCATCAAGGTTACCGCACTGGAACTGGACAGCGAGTCTGTGGTGTATCTCAAACATTCCTTTCCTATTGAGCATGCAAAAATTGTGACGCCTCAAACTTTTGAAGTCATAGAAACAGACTTTTTGCAAAAGGATTTGACGGAGATTTATGGTGACCAACCTTTTGCGATCATAGGTAATTTCCCATATAATATTAGTACGCAAATCGTTTTCAAAACAGTTGAAAATCGGGATCAGATTCCTGAATTTGGTGGGATGTTTCAAAAAGAAGTGGCGCAGCGCATTTGCGCGCAGCACGGCTCAAAAACCTATGGGATTCTATCGGTTTTGACGCAAGCTTATTATGATGCTGAATATCTCTTCACGGTAGGTCCAGAAGTTTTTGATCCGCCACCACGAGTACATAGTGGTGTTTTATCGCTCAAGCGAAAGCCGAATCACGACCAGCTCTCCTGCTCTTATGACAAGCTTAGACAAGTTGTAAAATTGGCATTTAACCAGCGACGCAAGACCCTAAGAAATTCCTTGAAATCTATGGACTTACCAGATGCCATGCGGGAACGTGAGATATTTGATTTGAGACCAGAGCAAATATCAGTTCAGGAATTTGTGGATTTGACTACAGAAATTGAGGCCTTGTCCTAAATGGTTGATGTGTCATAACATTGATCTACGGTCGTATCAGCAGCCTCTTTGATGGAGCATTAAATCTGCGTTAAGCAGCGTGTTGATCTCAAGTTCATAGGTTACATTTATGGTATGAGCAGATTTCTTTTCTACATACTCATCCTAATCACAGGCACTATGAATTCTCAAGATCTTAAAACGCATCAATGGAAAAACCGATTGATTCTAGTATTCAATAATGGTTCAGATGCTACAGAGTACCGTAAGCAGATTTCTGATCTTAAGGAAGCCAGCGCAGGTTGTGAAGAGCGTAAATTACTCATGTATCAAGTATTGCCCAGCGAGGTGAGATTGAACGATTTCACTGGAGCAAAATCTGAAAAATGGAATGCCACTACAGATCTCTTTACAGAGTTCATGCAAAAGGATGATCGATTTAAAGTCGTACTCATTGGTCTAGACGGCACCGTCAAAGAGGAACGCGATGAACCCATCAGCTCAAAAGAATTATTTGAAATCATTGACGGTATGTCTATGAGACAGGCAGAAATGCGCCGGCAAGAATAACTTTTGAGATCACTATAGGTTTAGCGATTGTTTTTACCTTTCTTTTTGACTTAGCTGTGAATCAGCCATTATCTTTACCATTATGGATGCAAAGATTTATGATGTATTGATTATAGGTGCAGGACCTATAGGTATTGCTTGCGCGCTAGAAGCTAAGAAAGCAGGGCTTAATTATGTAGTTATTGAGAAAGGTCCTATTGTCAACTCGTTGTATCACTACCCAACAAACATGCATTTCTTCTCTACCAGTGAGAAACTGGAAATAGATGAAATTCCATTTATTTCTAAAGAAGCCAAACCCAGCAAGCAAGAGGCTTTAGAATATTACCGCCGCATTGCTACCTCCAATAAACTGAACATTTCTCTTTTTGAGAAAGTCCTCAAAGTGAACAACAACGACTTATTTGAAGTCATCACCGACAAAGGAAAATGGTATGCTCAACACATCATTATTGCAACCGGTTTTTACGACATACCCAACAAACTCAAATTACCTGGTGAGGATCTCAAAAAGGTCACGCACTATTATGATGATCCGCATTTATATGCCTTCCAGAAAGTGGCTGTCGTTGGAGCCAGTAATAGTGCTGTAGATGCTGCTCTTGAAATTTACCGTAAAGGTGGTGATGTTACCATGGTGGTACGTGGTGAATCCATAGGAGAACGAGTAAAATACTGGGTAAAACCAGACATTGAAAACCGAATTAAGGAAGGTAGCATCAAAGCCTACTTCAATTCAGAAATCACCGAGATAAGAGAAGATGAAATCACCATTTCCCACAATGGAGAATCGATTGATCTGGAGAATGATTTTGTGGTGGCGTTAACTGGCTACAAGCCTAATTTTGCCTTTCTAACCATGATGGGAATCGACCTGCAAGGTGACAAGATGATACCTAAGTATGATGAGGACACCATGGAAACCAATGTTGAGAATGTTTATCTAGCAGGTGTTATTTGTGGCGGTAAAGAAACGCATAAATGGTTTATAGAAAACAGCCGTGTGCATGCTACCATGATTATAGAAGATATCAAGACCAAAGAAAAAGCTGCGGTCTAATTAGAATTTCTCTATTAGTTCCAATATCCTTTTTCGAAGTAAATCAGCTTGTTCACTATATGCTATCATTCTTCTATCACGCCCTGGTTCTGTATCCTCATTAAATTGTGAATTATTAATGGGATTCCAAATTCTATTTGTTTCAAAATCATACCATTTATTCCATTCTAACTGATCTGCCACAAGAGTTTGAGCGTCATCCTGAACTATCAAATCAGTGTAAATTTCATTCATGAACTCGTGTAGGTTTATAAAATGGTTTCGCTCGGTGCTCAACATATCAACTCCTGTATTTAGCTCAATCTGATTCAGACTATCCATTTCTTTCAATAGTGAACTATAATCGGCTTTTTGAGCAAAACATATAGTTGCAAAACCCAAAAAGAAAACAAAAGAATAGTTCATAGTAAGAAATGTATTGCGGCAAAAGTTCTTTAAATATATGAAAGTATCCTCTCGACTAGAGATTACCTCGCTGTATAACCGCCATCAACCGTGTAATAGGATCCAGTGACATAACTCGCCTGATCACTGCATAACCAGTATACAAGATTAGCTACTTCATCTGGTTTTCCCAATCTACCTATAGGATGTTGGGAAACCAGCGCCTCTTTTTGTTCTTCATCAATTTGATCCAGTAATGGCGTCTGGATGTATCCTGGACCTACAGCGTTGATGCGCACTCCTTTTTGTGCATATTCTATGGCAGCGGTTTGCGTCAATCCTACGACTGCATGCTTTGCCATTACATAAGCTACCGATTGTGGTGACCCGACGGATCCCAATATACTAGACATGTTAACAATCGCTCCGCCATTTTTGAGCATGGCTGGTATTTGCGCCTGGCAACCGTAAAAAACACCATGTTGATTGATGTCGATTACTTTTTCATAGCTCTCTTGGGAATAATCTGCAGACAGCGCCATCTCACCACCTATCCCAGCATTATTTACCGCGGCGTCCAGTCCACCATATTTTTCTACAGTTTTCTTGACTAAATTCTCGCATTCGGATTTACTGGCAACGTTGGCTTTGATAAAATGAGCAGTACCGCCAGCATCTTGAATGGCAGTTACTACTTTATTTGCCGCTTCTTCCTGGATGTCAGAAACCACCACATTATAGCCTTCTTTACCAAATCTCAATGCGATCGCCTCACCTAGACCACTGGCCGCTCCTGTTACTATGACTGTCTTTTTCATGATTTTTATTTCTAAGTTAGAAACTAAATCAAGGCAAGGCAGTTAAGGAACTTAGAAAATCTGATGTCTAGAAAATGATGGATGATGTATTCGCTTTCGCGAAAGCGAACTCTCAAAACAGTTTTCTGCAAAATAAAATCAGTGGTTCTTTAAGCAGATTTGTGATCGCTTAACAAAGCCATCAAATCTGGATCCTGACCCAACAAAACAGCCTCGCTATTGATGCGACCTTCCATGGGACCGTTTTCCAATTTCAAGACGCCACGTGGACACACGGCACTACAAATCCCACAGCCTACGCAGCTGGAGCGCACGATGTTCTCACCTTTCTGGGCATAGGCACGTACGTCGATTCCCATCTCACAATACGTCGAGCAGTTCCCGCAAGAGATACATTGACCGCCATTGGTAGTGATTCTAAATCTTGAGAACATACGCTGTTGAAAGCCCAATATTGCCGCCATGGGACAGCCAAAACGACACCAAACACGATTCCCAAAAATGGGGTAAAAGCCTGTACCTATCACACCAGAAAAGACGGCGCCTATCAAAAACCCGTAGAACTGATTGAGCTTCCAGGATTCAAACAGAAAGAGTTTCCCAGAGCCATCCGTATAGGTGAAAAGCAACAGTCCAATGACAATCACAAAGTAGGCAACGGCGCCTATTTTAGCATCTTTGGCAAGCTGCTCCCGACGGAATAAAAACACCAATCCAAAAACCAGCGTCAGTAACCCAACAACGCCCCAAACAAAGAATTCCTTACTTAGCCAGACGTTATCATAAATGACGCTTTCTGTACCCTTGTCAATGAAAATATCCTCTTTACTGCGATCCATGGGTAATAACGTAGCCTGTTGTTGGTCCATGATCTGAGTAAGGCCTTGAGAGTTGTTTTCTTCCTTGACCACATCAAATGGGATGTTGACACCTTCAGTTGACTGTAATTCTATAGGCGTGTCACCTTCGGTGCGATCTAGATACACTACACGCGATGCACCAGCTTCTTGTGCAGCAAGGACCACTTCATGAACTGGTTTTTGATTTTGAGCGCCTATAAAAACTACTTTGTTGCTAAAGTCATTCCAGCTACCTATACTGCTCGCCGATTCATTTCCTTTTAAATATGAGTACACTACTGCGGTCGTCATGACCACCGCAAATACGACCACGCTGTGAATGACCCATCGCTCGACGTTCCAGGCGTACTTCTTTTTATTGGATAGTTGTCTAAAGGAATCTCCGGCAGTTTCTGCCAGACCACCGCAGCCACAAACCCAGCTACAATACCAGCGTTTCCCGTATTTGTAGGTGAGAATAGGTGTGATCACAAAAATGGATGCCACGCCAAAAATCAACATCGCTACCCCAAAATTCCCAGCACGTAAAAACTCATCAATTTTATATCCATTAAATAAATCATAGTTCAATGGCCAGATGTTTTTAAAGTCATAATACGGCTGATTCAAGCCTGTCATTATTTCAGGGATGATAAACGCAAAGGCCGTCTGGAAAAACATCACACTACCTGTGCGTATCATTTCATATCTATTGTGGCGGTATTTCCAGATAAACTTGATCCCAAAGGAAAGTATGGCAATCGTGTATAACGTACCGTAGACAAACCACTGGCTCGCTGGTCCACCATTTAGAAAATAGGACAAAGGATCAAACAAGGCAATCACTCCAGTGTTATCTCCATCTTGAACCAGTCCCAAGTACTGCGGATAAAAATAGAGTATGACATAAAATCCGCTAAATGCGAGTATGGCACACCAGGCCCAGAAACCACGACTGGAAATCGATTTGAACCAGACACCATCATTCTTGATTCCTGCGCTTTTGCCAGCATATGCAGACCAGGCAAACCCAACGACCCCAGCAAATATGCTACCTAGAGCAATGGACAGCCACAGCGTTTTATTGGGAAAACTCAGGTTGAAATTGGCCAGAATCAAAATGGCCAAGCCAAACAAGCCTAAGGCTGTGAAGATCTTTTGACCAGCGGTGAGCGATTTAGGTGGCTCGCCGGTAAGCGACATGTTACGTTGAAATACAGACATAAATGATATTTATAAAGTGTGATTAGTAAAACACCAATGGTTTTATGCTAAAAGGCAGTGACAGCTTCACCGTTATTGTGATCTAAGCTTCTACCGTTTTTTGAGATGTTGCAAAATCCTTTTTGATGGTTTCAAATGGTTTTTTATAGAACTCTGGATTGAAGCAGGATTTAGATAGATGCTTTACCACGTGATCTACAGACTGTTTCTCTGTAAGCCACTGGTCAAAAACCTCGTGCTTCATTCTAATGCCAAAGGTGTTGATCCCGATAAATACTCTTGAAGCTACATCATATTCTATGGTGATGGCGCGTTCATTTTTTTCGTCCTGCCAGTGGTAGTGCTCGTGACCTTCCTTTGGTTTGCTCCATACCCAGCCGTAGGTTTGATATTCAATATCCATAAACTTGGCACTATTGAACCAGTGTCCGGGATTCCATGGTGTAGGATCGCCGCATATGGTTTGAGCCAGGGTTTCTCCCATCATGCGACCGGTGTACCATACCGCTTCTACCGGTTTGCGCTCACCTACCGGCTCGCGTTGCTGGGCACAATCACCTATCGCGTACACATCGGGAACATTGGTTTGTAGTAAGCGATCCACCAAGACACCTCTATCTGTGTCAATGCCGCTGGAAGCTAGAAAACCTATTTGTGGCTTCACACCAGCACAAAGACCCACTAGGTTACAGTCGATAGTTTTTCCTGTTTTTGTCTTTATGGCTTTCACGCGACCATTTTCATCGCCTATGATCTCATCCAGTTCCTCTTCATGGCGCAGATCAATATGGTGTGACAAAATGTGATCAGAGATCATGGTAGCATCTGGCATAGGTAGAACACCACTCCAGAAAGCCTTTTCCCTTACTAGGAAAGTCACTGGAATTTTCCTGGTATGAAGCATTTCTGCAAGCTCCACGCCTATGAGTCCACCACCTATGATGACGGCCCTTTTACATACATCGTTATTGGGTGCATTTACTTCCAGTAGTTCCAGATCATTGCGAGTAACAAGGCCTTGAACGCCATGCAAATCTTCACCTTTCCAACCAAATTTATTAGGAACGCTACCCGTTGCGATGACCAGTTTTTCATAAGGAAACTGCTCGCCAGATTCCAGCGACAATATTTTAGTATCGGTATGAACGTGTTTTACATAATCACGCTTGAGTTCGATTCTATTCTTTTCCCAGAACCAGTTCTCATACGGCTGCGTGTGCTCAAACTTCATGTGTCCCATGTACACGTACATCAAGGCCGTACGTGAGAAGAAGTAATCCGTCTCGGCAGATATGACCGTGATGCGTTTGTCAGAAAACTTGCGCACATGTCTAGCCAGCGTGATTCCTGCGATCCCATTTCCTATGATAACAACGTGCTCCATACCTTACTTTGGTTTTGATTCAACAATGTAGCATTAAAGCTACAATAAATCACGATGAAACTAGCCGGAAGTCATGTTACATACTTCCGTGATTCGGGTTCATTTTTCCTGAATTTTAGCGTCGTAGTAAATGGCTTGATTGTTGTAAATTACTTAGGCGCAACAGCGTGTAACAATCAATTTATGAGTTTAAGAATTAGAATATTGGTATTGATGATTTTGGGGAGTTTCGCTTTCGCGAAAGCGCAACTATCCACCTTCTCCACAGCCACAAAAGAACTGCTCAATAACCAGGTAGCCAATGGCAATGTGAACTATGCGGCGATCAAAAAGAATCCGCAGAATCTGGATTTGGCCTTAAAATCATTGGAAAAGATCGAGCTGGATCAATTGACCAACAATGAAAGTAAAGCGTTATTAATCAACGCCTATAATTTATTTGTCATCAAAGGTGTGGTGGACCATTATCCCATCAAATCGGTTATGGATAAGGACAACTTTTTTGATGAAAAAGTTTACACATTAGGAAGCCAGAAGGTTTCCTTGAATCAATTGGAGAAGGAAATATTGTTGAAAAGATTCCCAGACGAGCGCCTACATTTTGCGCTGGTTTGTGGTGCGGTAAGTTGCCCGCCATTATCCATGAAACCCTACACAGCAGAAAATGTAGAGTTCATGCTCAAAAAAACGACCAAGGCCGCTATAAACAATCCCAATCTGGTAAAACTAGACATGCATGAAAAAAAGGTCTATGCTTCCAAGATTTTTGACTGGTACAATGCAGATTTCACTAAAAATCAGACCTTGATAGAATACCTGAATCGCTACCGTGAAGACATGATACCTGATGGGTTTGTCGTGCAATTCATGAATTATGACTGGGCTTTGAACGGTAAGTAGTGGTTTATGGAGTAATTTTAAAGCCATTAGTAGCAAGCCTATTAAAATGACGATGTTACCTTATGAATAAACTCCTATCGCTTTGCTTTTTAGGCATTTTACTTAGTGCCTGCAACGCTCAAACTGAACCACCTGCCGCGCCAAAATTAATTAGAGGTGTCTCTTTTGTGGCCACAAGGAATGCCATTACTGAAGAGATCGTACAACCTTTACTCAATTACAACGCCAACTATGTCGCGGTGCATCCTTACGGATTCATGCGGGATCTTGAGAATCCTGCCGTGATTCATAACAGTGAACGGCAATGGTGGGGCGAGCGTGTCGATGGCACCACAGCCACCATTGAAACTTTTCAATCCAAAGGGTTGAAAGTTATGCTCAAACCTCAAATATGGATAGGCCGCGGTATCTATACCGGTACGATAGACATGCCAGACGATTCCAGATGGGATACTCTCGAGGTGACCTATGAGAAATTCATTCTGGACTATGCTCAAGTGGCCCAAAATACAAACGCCGCCATGTTCTGCATCGGGACTGAACTGGAGTCTTTTGTAGCTGCGAGACCCGAATTTTGGAACCGATTGATTCAGAAAATACAAGCCATCTACAAAGGTAAACTGACTTATGCCGGGAATTGGGACAGCTATAAGAACGTTCCTTTTTGGGATCAAATGGATTACATAGGCGTTGATGCCTATTTCCCGATAAGC
Organism: Nonlabens sp. YIK11; assembly: GCF_001413925.1. Taxonomy (NCBI): domain Bacteria; kingdom Pseudomonadati; phylum Bacteroidota; class Flavobacteriia; order Flavobacteriales; family Flavobacteriaceae; genus Nonlabens; species Nonlabens sp. YIK11. Next base: position 1,067,376 of record NZ_LBMJ01000001.1, on the reverse strand, counting down.
GACCAAAAAACTCCAGATATTTCATCTGCCATGGAAGGTTGGAGGAAATGGATGGTTGAATTGAGTTCGCTTTCGCGAAAGCATGATAAAAAAATCCTGTTTGCAGAATATGGATATGTCAGTGCAGATTATGCCGGCAAGGAACCATGGCTAACCGCTGATGAAACCAGAGAATCTAATGAAGAAGCGCAAAAGCATTTGTTGCAGGCTCAATACGATCTGGTCTGGAAACAGGACTGGTTTGCTGGCGGCTTTTTATGGAAACACCATTCAGAATATGGCAGACGCGGCTTTGAAAAAACATTCACGCCACAGGACAAACTGGCCCAAAAAACAGTTAGCGATGCCTACGGCGCCATGAAATCTAAAGAATAAGGCTGTTCTCAAATGAGAGTTTCAGGTTAATCAATAAATGATAGTCATTCCACATCCATCCAGAATAAGCTTTTAGTATCCAAAAAAATGAAGAAACAAATTGCCTTTTTATTATTGATCATGAGTTGCATCACTATTGCAGAAGCTCAGGTACTGACCAATAAGTCCCAATTTACACGTCAGGACACCTTGCGTGGTTCCATCACTCCAGAACGCGCTTGGTGGGAACTAACCTATTATCATCTAGATATTAAAGTAGCGCCAGACGATAAATTTATCTCTGGATCCAATACGATAAGTTACCAGGTTCTGGAACCTTATCAAACAATGCAAATTGATCTTCAAGAACCTATGCGCATTACAAAAGTGTTGCAGGATGGTCAGGAACTAGAGGTGCGCCACGATGGTAATGCTCATTTCATCAACCTAGAGAAAGAGCAAGTCATAGGAGCTAATGATAGCATTCAGGTATTTTATGAAGGTCACCCGCGAGAGGCAAAAAATGCGCCTTGGGATGGTGGTATCTCTTGGGAAAAAGATAAAAATGGAAATCATTTTATTGCTTCTTCATGTCAAGGATTGGGTGCCAGTGTATGGTGGCCTAATAAAGATCACATGTACCAAGAGGCTAATGGAATGACCATAAGCGTCAATGTACCCAGTGGTTTGATGAATGTCTCAAACGGTCGATTAGAATCGGTTGAAGCACTGGAAGATGACACTACCACCTACACGTGGAAAGTTGAAAATCCCATCAATAATTATGGGGTCAACATCAATATAGGCGACTATGTCAACTTTTCTGAAACCTACAAAGGCGAGAAAGGTGATCTAGATATGAACTATTATGTACTATCGTACAATCTCGAAAAAGCCAAAAAACAATTTACAGATGCTCCCAGAATGATGGAAGCCTTTGAACACTGGTTTGGGCCGTATCCGTTTTATGAAGATAGTTTTAAGTTGGTTGAGGTTCCATATTTGGGAATGGAGCATCAGAGTTCGGTCACCTACGGAAATCAATATGCGAATGGTTATTTAGGTCGCGACCTATCTGGTACCGGTTGGGGAATGAAGTTTGACTTTATCATCATTCATGAAGCTGGACATGAATGGTTCGCAAACAATATTACAAACAAGGACATTGCAGATATGTGGATCCACGAGAGTTTTACCGCATATTCGGAAAATTTATTCCTGGACTATTATTATGGCAAAGAAGCCAGCGCAGCCTATGTGATAGGCACACGTCGCAGCATAGGCAACAAGACACCTATTATAGGAACTTACAACGTCAACAGTGAAGGATCTGGAGATATGTATTATAAAGGTGCCAATATGCTACACACCATACGCCAACTGGTAAATGACGATGAAAAATGGCGACAGATCTTGCGCGGCTTGAACAAAGAATTCTACCACCGAACGGTGACTACAGAACAAATAGAGAGCTATATATCTGACCAAAGCGGTATGGATCTAAGTAAAGTCTTTGATCAATATTTGCGAGATGTGAGAATTCCAGAATTAGAATATACTATTGATGGAACCGAGTTATCTTACCGGTGGAATAATGTCGTAAACGGTTTTGAAATGCCCGTTGAGATTACAATAGATGGCAATACCCGAACCATAAAGCCGACTCAAGAATTTCAGAAAATGCAATTACCTGTTAAAAAGTTTACATTTAGTGTTGATAAAGATTATTATGTGAATTCTAAAGCGATTACGCATTAAACTAGGTCGCTCAAACATGATTCCACAGTATCATATTTAAAAGTAAATCCAGAGTTCATCAAATGTTGCGGATACACGTATCTGCTTTTCAATAACAGCTCTGTTTCTGTACCTATAAAGATTGCGCCTATTTCCAAGAGCCATTTAGGTTGATCGATACGGAATGGAACGTTTAATTGCTGGCTTAATAATTTCATGAAATTCTCGTTTTGCATAGGGTTAGGTGCTGTGACATTGACGGCGCCTTCCAAATCAGCATGTATCAGGAAATCTACCGCACGACAGAAATCTTGTACATGAATCCAGCTTATGAACTGATTGCCGCGACCTTGTTTACCGCCCATCCCTAATTTGGTAGTCTTTTTAAGCATTGGGAATGCGCCGCCATCATTGCCTAAAACTATTGAAGTACGCATGGCTACCTTTCGTACGCCATCCAGCTGGACAGAAAAGAATTCCTTTTCCCAGGCTTTGGCGATTCCTGTAGAGAAATCATCACCTAGAGTCCCGTTTTCTTCTGTATTAATTTGGGTTTCTGAGTGTGCATAGATAGTGGCCGTACTTGCGTTGAGGAAAACCTTGGGTTTGCTAATTGCCTGTTGCATTGCCAGATTGAGCACTCGCGTGCTGTAAATTCTTGAATCATGGATGGCTTTTCTATTGGTGTCATTGTATCGACAGTCCACCGATTTTCCCGCGAGGTTGATCAATACATCTGAATCTTCCAAATGTTTTGTCCACTCGCCCAGCTCAGAACCGTTCCAGTAAGTGGTGTCTGGAGTTCGCTTTCGCGAAAGCGATATGATTTGGATGTTCTGGTTTTGAAAATAAGCTTTCAAGGCATTTCCTAGGAATCCTGTGCCACCTGCGATAATTATTTTTTTCATAGTTGAAAATTTAATATGAGTAAATACTATTCTCTGGACGCCTTATATAATACTCCTGTAAACAGAAAAGCGAGAATACCTGCTAGGACAATAAGTATTATAAACACATACCTGGATGTGTCATACTCTAAATTGAGTTGGCGGAACAGTACTAAAAAGAAAGCCACAAGTAATGTTATTGCAGCAACAAGATGGTAAATATTCAGCTTTCTAACCGTAGGGCTAGTTTCTCTCCATCGGGTGGTTAACCAAACGCTAGAAATTATTTGAACGCAACCTAGTACAATCATGAACAGCATGGCGGTTGGCAGTTCTATGGCTAGACAACAATTAATGATTAGAACTATTAGATTTATTCTGTACGCTGTTTTCATCTTACAATGGTTAGTTTTTATTTGGATTTTCTAGAACAGTCCTTTTCTCTACCCTACGCTGCTCAGCTTCTTTGCTCTTCCTACGACCTCTAAAAAACAGTATCAAATTCAAGAACAGCATAAAGCCTAAGTAGATAGAAAAACCACCTATTTTACCGCTTAAGATTTCTACTAGGCTTTGATAGGTTTCATCAAATCCATACGAATTGATCTCTAGTATGTACAAGCCAAAACCTAGATTGAGGAGATAGAAACCTACCTCAAAAAGTTTGTTGGTAGAATGCGCAATTTCTTGTTGCCCTTGAAAAATATCCAGCATGAAGATCTTGCCGTTCTTGAATAAGGTTCGCGATACAAAGAACGTCATCCCAATGATGAGTGGAACATATACTAGATAACCAATTAGAATTTTTGAAGTTTCCATAAGATTAGATTTTAGATTTGGATTTATAAATAAGGTTGATCATCATCATATTAACATAGTGTATAAGGGCCAGTATTAAGGTAATGGCGGCGAGATGAGCCGTGACTGTTGATGCAACTTGTACTAGTGTGGTCACACTTTCCCAGGTGGAAATACCGTAAATCCCATAACCTATGTTGAGCAGATAATATCCAACAAGTAGGATGTCATTGATCCTATCACTCAATGCAGGATCCTCTGGAATCAATCGTCTTACATAAACCTTTCCATTGATGTAGCAAATATGACCCACTCGCAGGATGATCGTCAGGACGACAGTGGTGTAAATGGCATAGGCAACCAGATTATACATTGTTTTTAGTTTTAGAACTTTCAGTAAAAACTGAAAGCTTGTTTGAAATAAAAAGACTAGCTTATAGCCTTGATCATTTTCTTTAAGTAATTGTTGTTATTGATTTTAGTAGCTAGGTTCATCAAATTTTCCATTTGGCTAACAAAGTCCGATAAATCAGAAAGGATTTCTTGAAAGTGTTTGACATCTTCCTCATTCCCATCTAACTGTGAATTTTTCAATTCATTAAGCAGCAATCTTACCGGTTCAATCTCACGTCTGCGACGCTCTTCCATTATATGTTGTGCGATAGAATAAACGTCATGGTCTGCTATAAAAAACTCTTTGCGCTCGCCTAATACTGTTTCTTTACGCACCAGTCTCCAGTTAATCAATTCCCGTACATTAGTATTTACATTACCACGAGACAACTGTACCTGCTCCATGATCTCTTCAGCGCTTAAGCCATTAGGCGAGGACAACAGCAATGCATGGATCTGTGCCATGGACTTTGAGATTCCCCATTGACTGGCCAGAGATCCCCAAGCTTGTATAAATTTATTTTTGCCTTCTGCTAATTTCATATTTCAAATATACAACAACTTTTATATGTTTCAATATATTCTGAAAGTTTAATTAATCTTTAATGATTCTTTTAGGTAGTTTCGCTTTCGCTTTCGCGAAAGCGAATTGATAATATTCTCATACCATGCAACAACCCATCATCTCAACCACCATCAACTTTGTCAAACAACAACTCGCTGATGCCGAAGGCGGCCACGACTGGTTTCATATCGAGCGTGTATGGAAAAATGCGCAGCTCATCGGAAGTAAAGAAGCTAGTGCTGATCTTTTAGTGGTCGAATTAGGAGCCTTGCTGCACGACATTGCAGATTCTAAGTTCCATAACGGTGATGAAACCGTTGGGCCTCGCGTTGCCAGTGAATTTTTAACAAAGCAAAACGTAGATGCAGAAGTAATCGATCACGTGGTAAAGATCATTGAAAACATCTCTTTCAAAGGTGGAAATCAGTCCCAAAAATTCAAAAGTCTAGAACTAGATATTGTTCAAGATGCCGATCGATTGGATGCTTTAGGAGCGATAGGGATTGCCCGTACCTTTAATTATGGAGGCTTCAAAAACCGACCGCTGTACGATCCAGCCATTAAGCCAGATCTACATATGGATGTAGCAACTTACAAAAAAAGCAGCGCACCTACCATCAATCACTTTTACGAGAAATTATTGCTTCTCAAAGATCGCATGAACACGCAAACAGGAAAGGACCTAGCCCAGGAAAGACATGCCTTCATGGAGCATTTTCTGGATCAGTTTTATCAAGAATGGAATGGTATCGTCTAGCCTATCTAATCAGATACTTGCTCTACAGCATCTTTGGAAACACCACACCATTTGAGATAATATTCATAAATCTCGTCAATGCTGGAACCGTTACGTTTTTTCCAGTAGATGGTGAGGTAAAACCACTGTAACTTTAAAACACCTACTTCTTCATAACGTCTCGCGCTGGTCGTGAGCCATTTCTGGATCACGTGATAGGTGTTGATATTGTAAAGCTTGTTGATTAATAGGTAATCCTCATAAATAGGCACAGTAGTGTCATAACCTCCTATTTGATGATAGAGTTCGCGAGTAATGTATTGACTCTGGTCACCGCCACGACTAGCTTTCCAGCTAAATCTAGAGAACCAACCTATGATAATCAACCACCAATGCCAGCTCCTGAACCGCATACGGAAACAGCCTGCAGGATGGCCTGCAGCAATGGCTTTTAAAATATAAGAGTCAAAACCCTTAGGTGGATGAGAGTCTGCGTGCAAGAAATAGAAAATATCGTGACTTGCGGCGAGTGAGCCATTGTGCAATTGCACGCCACGACCTTTGGCAGAATCCACACACTTCACCGCTAGATCTTGAAATGAAGATGAAAAACGCTGCACCTCGCTAATGGTATTATCAATACTGCCACCGTCAACGACTACAAACTCAATATTTTTGGGATCATTAGCACGATCCTTCAAGAGTTCCAATAAATTAAAAATCCCATGCTCTTCATTAAGCACGGGAATAATAATGCTCATCATATGTTTAAATATACGATGAGCTTTTCAATATAGTTTTTGATTTTATGACTGTTTATTAAGAGACCAGTCATAATCCTTATAAGTCACTTTTGCACCAGTATTCAATTTATCACTGGCAAACTGATTGACGTATTCTACAAGCGTCATCCCATTAGACGTAAAGTCGCTAGTGTAGAATTTGAAAATACTGCTCAATCTAGGATTGTTGGGATCGCTCAAATCGTTTTTATCAGAATTCACAAACTCTGTAGCTGCGCGATCCATAAGTTCATCCACATTTTTACCGGTATAAGCTGTTCTCAATAGTTTAGGGCAAGAGTAACTGGCACAATTGATCGCAAAATGAATTCTGGGATCGCCCATTTTTTGAAGAACACTTTTTTCAATGTCGGCCAGTGCGTATTGCTTTCCATTGACGGTGATAAAATCCTTAAGCCAGACCTGACCCAGCGGCCCATCAATATCCTTGATACTGCCAGGCATGTCGTTGTCAATGATCAAATCTAGTGTCGATGCATTGTACAGGTTGATGTAATAGGCAAATTGCTCTCCTGTTTCCCAGTCAGATTTTGGAGGGTTTACGCTCAAGTAGGTCAAGTAGGATTTCAGTTTTGCCTGTTCTGTCGCTAGGCCTTGATAGTCTACAAAACCAGCCTCATTGACGTATTTCTTTAATAACTCATCATAATTGGAGTGATCCAGATTTGCTCTGGACGTTTCCATTTGTTCACCATTTTGTAGGGAATCGTAGTGTAATCCACCAGAACTCACGCAGGATGCTGCTATCAACAATACGGCTATTAGGTATGCAATCTTTTTCATAGTGTAGTTCGCTTTCGCGAAAGCGAAATAAGTTCCACTTTCAATCTTCACCTAAAAGTAGTAGGAAAACACGTCAACCCTGCTGGGCTTAACAACAGAATAACATTAGAGCGACTCGATGAGACCCTTGAACAACTGCACCAGTTTAGGCTCTGCCTTGCCCGCGATTTCAATGATCTCTGGAACACTGATGGGTTGTAGACTCTCTGGATCGCACTCGTCTGTCAGGACGCTTACCGCACAAACAGGAAGCTTAAGGTGGTTTGCCACGATCACCTCTGGAACGGTGCTCATTCCTACGGCATCTGCTCCTAGGATCTTGAGCATGCGATACTCTGCTCTGGTCTCAAGCTGTGGTCCTACCACACTGGCATATACACCTTTGTGTAAGGTAATATTGTGTTCCTGTGCCAGGCTTTTAAGAGTCTCGTTCATACCTTGATCATATGGTGCGCTCATGTCCGTAAAACGATCGCCAAACTCTGCAATATTTTTCAATGCCAGCGGGCTGCCGCCTTGCAAATTGATGTGGTCATCGAGCTGCATCAAATCTCCTTTTTTCATATCCAGATTGACCGCACCTGCAGCATTGGAAATCAATAAGTTCTTGATACCAAGACCATGCATCACTCGTATGGGATAAGTAATGTCCATAAAATCATAGCCTTCATAAAGATGGAAGCGACCTTGCATCACCACTACTTTTTTGCCACCTAGATTGCCATAGATCAGTTTACCGGTGTGAAACTCTACGGTCGCCAGCGGGAACGATGGAATGTTGTTATAATGAGCCACCTTCTGATCCTCGATTTGATTTACCAACTGTCCAAGACCAGTTCCCAGCACGATACCTACTTCAGGATTTTCAAAGCCGTGTTGTTTAAGGTATTCTATGGAGTTGTTCAATAATTTTCTGCTAAGCATAATCTTAATTTAATAGTATTTGAAAATCTGGATGGTCCTTGATATCATCTTCTGTATCAACATCATTGCGCTCTTCAAGCATGACATAATCCAGATTTTTTAAGTCTTTAAGTGTTTCTTCCAGTACGGTAGATGTTCCCCAATCTTTATTCTCAAAAATCCCGTGTGGTATTTTATTCTTGAATCCCAGCAAATAATATCCACCATCTGTTGCAGGACCTATGATAGCGTCCTTTTCATTAAGCTTTTTAAAAGCATCATCGATTTCTAATGCGCTCAAGTCGTACATGTCAGAGCCTATGATAATGACGCTTTCATGTCGCTCCAGCGCTTTTTCAAATGCATACTTCATACGTGCGCCTAAGTCTTCACCTTTTTGCTGATACTTTTCATAGGCCAAGTTATCCCAATCATCGTCTTCATGAACCTCTTCTGAATACCAGACTTGCTTGACGCCATAAATATTCTTCGTAATCGATCGCGTATGCTCCAGCAGGAATTTATAGATCTCGAGAGCCTTTTCATCGCCTACTGTGGCAGCAAGTCGTCGCTTTCCTTTTCCTAATTCTGGGTTACGGGTAAATATGATAAGGCAATTGGTCATGTTGTGGCTATACGTTAATGCTTCTAAGTAAAACAAATTGCCATCTATTGAGGTTAAATCACTGTTATGATTGCTTCATAAATCAGAGATGGACAATTTTGATAAAGCTAAAGATTGAAAAATCGCTGTACTACTTTTTAACTCTTTTTTCGTTTTGTTTTACAAACGCGGCCCAACCCGTGTAGCTCTTGCCTACCTCAACCCTACCGCTGGAATAAAAGTGACAAACAGCTGCGGCGAGTCCGTCGGTCATGTCGAGGTTTTTAGGAAGTTCTTTGAGATTCAAGGTGCTCTTGAGCATTAATGCCACCTGTTCCTTGCTCGCTGTTCCCTTACCCGTAATGGATTGCTTGATGCGTCGTGGTGCATATTCGGTAACTGGAATGTCTCTAGAAAGTCCAGCAGCCATGGCGACACCTTGAGCTCGGCCCAATTTGAGCATGGATTGCACATTTTTACCAAAAAAAGGTGCTTCCAGTGCGATCTCGTCTGGATGGTGCGTATCGATTAATTCTAGGGTACGCTCAAAGATTTTTCGCAGTTTGACATATGGATCGGTCACCTTCCGCAGGTCCAATTCGTTCATCTGGATAAAAGACATGGTTTTTCCAGTGATCTTAATGACTCCAAATCCCATGATCGCCGTTCCCGGATCGATACCCAAAATGATACGTTCTCTTGCCAATTGTTGTAATTTCCAGCCGTGATAGCCGTGTCCCACAAATCTAAGCAATTCCTATGGCAGGCCTGCAAGATAGCAGTGGCGTTATTCACGGTAGGATACATTGTTTGGTACTTGCAACAAACCGATTTCCAAGAGCAGAATATCTTGGACTATTTGAAGTCCATGCCATTGTATTTCTGGATGCTATTGCCGGTGTTTTCGATTTCCAGTTGGATGATGGAAACGATTAAATGGCAGCTGCTAGCAACGTCCAGCCAACGCATCACTTTTACCCAAAGCCTTTACCAAAACCTCACCAGTCAAGCTGCCAGTTTTCTAACACCTTTGCGGGCTGGAGAATTTGCCCTCAAGGCTTCCTATTTCCAACAACACCAGCGCAAGAATATCTTGAAGGCCGTAGCCTACGGCAACTTTTGCCAGATGACAGTTACCGTCATCTTTGGAGCAATCGGTTGGTGGTATTTAGCAGATTTGCCTTGGTGGATATTTTTTATAGGCTTTTTAATTCTTCTCATATTAATGATCTTGTCGCCACGATTGCATCAACGGCTTTCCCTATCGGCTGCCATTGCGCCAATTTTGGGATTATCAGCATTGCGATACGTTTTGTTTTCAAGCTCTTGGTTGCTTTTGTTAAGCTATTCCAGCATGTCACCAACACCTATGATTATAAGCTGTATCACAGCGATGTACCTTACCGTATCCATCGTTCCCAGCATGCAACTTTTTGATCTGGCACTCAAGTGGAGCGTGGCTAGCTTTTTTGCTGATTCCCTGGCAATCTCCATGGAGTCCATGACCGCCATCGTTGCGGTGGTCTGGCTATTTAATACAGTGTTGCCGGTTGTTTTGGGCAGCCTGATGTTGCCATTTCCTCAGTTTCAAAAAGCCGCGATCTCATGAGTTTTGTGGTACTGCTCATCAGTTTTGGGTACTGTTTGATACTGTTGGGACTCGCCATGCCAGCATTGAGGTATATACCTAGTTCGCTTTCGCGAAAGCGAACTCAACAACATCATCGCTTTTCCATCATCGTTGTGTATAGAAATGAGGTACGTGCTTTGCCCAGATTACTGGAGTCCATCCGGCAAATGAATTTCCCTAAAGATGCTTGCGAATGGTGGTTTGTCAACGATGAATCTACCGATGGAAGCAAAAGTGTGGTTCAGGATTTTGCTTCTGGAAATCCTTCCATACAGATTCATTTACTGGAACGACCCAAACGCAGCGCCAGTGCTAAAAAAGACGGCATCACCGCTGCGGTTTCACAATCCAGCTATGATCACATCATAACCACAGATGCCGACTGTGTCCTGCCTAAAACCTGGCTATTAAGCTTTAACGATCACTACCAGCAATTTGCCGATGCGATGCTGGTGGCCGCGCCAGTACAGTTATCTGGAAAGGGCTTTATTGCAGCCATACAACAGCTGGAAATGATGGCGCTACAAGCCATCACGGCTGGGTCGTTTGCCATGCGCCAACCTTTTATTTGCAATGGCGCCAATCTTTCCTTTTCCAAAAACGCTTTTAATCTAGTTGATGGTTATGTTGGTAACGACCAGTTTTCAAGTGGTGATGATGTTTTTCTTTTGGAAAAATTAGCCGCCGAGGATGTCCTACAGTGTCATTACCTCAAAAGCGAAGAAGCTATCGTAACCACACTTGCCAAAAGCTCTTTCAAAACTCTCATTGAACAACGCGCTCGATGGTCACGTAAGGGGAAGCACACTAAAAGCCTACTCAACAAACTGGTAAGCGCTCATGTATTCTTGATGAACCTGCTGTTTCTGGGCGTTCCCATATTACTCTTACTGGAGTTGATGGACTTCAAATTAGGAGTCATGGTTATGCTCATCAAGTTTTTTACAGATGCGGTAGTGCTACTGATAGGCAACCAAGTGACACCATTTTTATGGGCACGGTATTTTTTTATTCAGTTTTTTGTGTATCCATTTGTTGTCATCGCTGTTGCGGCGCGCAGTCTAGGCACTATTGAATGGCATGGTAGATCTATTGATCAAGAGTAGTCCCAACGGGTTGTACAACGATAGGCACGAGATAGGACGATGACACTGGTGTACCTTGCTTTAGTGCACTATCGATAGTAGGCAGATCCTGAAATTTTTGCTGCATGATAGAATCCAGGTACATTTTATCCAGATGGTTGGCACATCTGGAAATGCTGTCGTAGGAAATACGTCCTGCCTTATTCACGGTGAATTGTGCGACCAGACTGTCTTTTGCCTTGATCTCCATAGATAAGGTGTCACTAGATAATCTGGACTTAATCAATTGGTGAAGGTTCTTATAAAAACAGTCTGATGAAGAGAGCAACTCATCGCAGTCCTTAAATTGTGGATAGACGTCCACGGTGGTTGTATCCAGCTCTTGAAATCGCTTAGAGGCAATTTGAGCTGCTTCTCGATCCTTGTCCAACTCTGATTTACAAGCTGTGATGGATAGTAGCAATACTAACCCATATGAGAGAGTTAAAGTGATATGTTTTGAAACTAGCCTCACTTTTCTATGTTCATGAAAATTTCCTTCTTGAGGTCATTAGCTCGGGATTCCGCGATCTCTGCATAATCACTGGACGTTCCAAATTTGTCAAGAAAACGCTCATAGTACTTCAGAATGGACTTTTTATCCTTAAAATAACGGTCTGCCGCAACAACTAATTGGTAAGCGGCAACATCGTCTTCTGCGTTTTCTTTGACAGCTAATTGCATCGTTTCAAAAGTACCTTTAAAATCCTCTCTTGCCGCCATAATAGATGCCATTTGAAGATATTCCTGTGCAATAGATGGCCTTTTATACATGATGGCATATTCTATGGCATCTTGAGCCTCATCATATTCTTGAAGTCGCAGATGCGCTTTTGATTTTAGAAAATATAGGTCTGCATCCTTATCGTTATACTGCTCCAGAAAGATTTGAATGTTCTCAATGCCTTTTTGCCATTGAGCATCCTGGATGTAACTGATCGCCAGCGTACGGCGATTGAACTCTGTATCATTTCCCAATTCAAAAAGCCGCTCTAGGTGCTCAATGGCTTTTGAGTAGATCTTGGCATGATAATAGGCTTGAGCAATGAGACTATTGAATTTGATATCATCAGGGTTTTCATTTAAAACCTCAATACAGTATTTGATCGCTGGTCCTGTTTCCCTGTTTTGAATTAACAATGGAACCAGTTCCAATCTTGCCCTGCGGTAATCAGGATCCATTTTGAGGACATTCTCATAAACGTCCATGGCTAGATCCTCTGATTTTAATTGTTCATGAGCTTGTCCCTTATAAAATAGATAGGTTGCGTTTTCTGGAAACTCTTCGTTTAACTGTTTGAATAACCAAAGGCTTTCAAAAACATTGCTGGTCCGTAAATATAAGCGCCCCAATTCAAACCTTGGTCGTATCGCTTCTGGTTCCATTTCCAGGCCTTGCTTGTAAGAGTTGATGGCTTGATCTGTGTCGCCTAATGCGACATAAGCTCGAGCCATTTTAAACGTATTGTCAGCAGTGGTGTCAAGTTCACGATAGGAATTTAATGCCTCGCGGTAATTTCCTATTGCCATCAAGCTATCTGCTTCATACTCTTGAGCGGTCGTATTCAAGAAGTTTGCTAAATAAAGTACAATTAGAGTGAGGCAGGTTTTCATAGATCTTAATTTAGGCATACTTATTGAACTCTCAAAAACCTAAATTACTACATTATGAAAAAAATACTATTACTATTAGCTATAGCCGTTGGTTTTGCTTCTTGTGAAGGCGATCAAGGACCTCCAGGATTTGACGGTCTTGATGGACTGGATGCAGAAACCGCTTTGATTTTTGAGACCACTGTTAATTTCACGGCACCAGATTATTCTGTACCTGTGAATTACCCTAATAATTTTGAACTTTTTGACACTGATGTAGTTCTTGCTTACATCTTGTTTGAACAAGCTAGTACTGATGATGGTCGTACCGTTGATGTATGGAGAGCTTTGCCACAGACCATTTTTAGCGATTTTGGAGATTTCCGTTACAATTATGACTTTACCATCGTAGATGCAAGACTGTTTATCGACGGACCTATTTCCACCGATTTCAATAATTTGACAACAGCAGACGTCAACAACCAAACTTTTAGATTCGTTATTTTACCATCAGAGGTTGCCAGCGATCCAAGACTGGATGTTAGTGACTACAACTCTGTTATCAACATAGCAAATCTAGGATCTGCAGATGTGATCCAGATCCAGAACTAAGTTTACAACTTATAAAACACATCAAAAAGCGACCTACAGGGTCGCTTTTTTGTTGAGTACAAATTCCTCCAGCCATAGGGCCACGCCATCTTCCTTATGATGGGCTGTGATGTGATTTGCGGCCTGTTTGACCTCATCGCGGCCATTAGCTACCGCAACTCCATATCCAGCGCCAGCGAGCATCTCAGTATCATTATAATTATCGCCAAAGGCTGCCACGCCAGACATGGCGATGGATGGATAATTGCGCTGGATCAATAATTCCAGGGCTGATTTTTTGGAGATGTTCTTAGGCGATATTTCAGTATAGGTATCTTTTGAGCGGTACAAATGAACCATTGAGGAATGATATTTTTCCGCTTTCGCGAAAGCGAGTTCCATACGATCTGCATCACCCATGAACATAATTTTATGGGCACCACCGGCATCTTGAGTTTTTTTGAAATACTCCAAGGTCTCTTCCAAATCCTGAACGGTAGGCTCTACACGCGTGTTGTTGATTTCCCTAAGTGTCCACTGGTCCCGTTGGATTACAAACCACTCCTTGCCACGATACAAACTGACGTGGATATCGTGATCCAGGCCTATTGTAGCGAGGTCCTTGATGATATCAAAAGAAATACTATCACTATGTAGAACCTCTTCTTGATGCAGCACCAAGGCGCCGTTATAACAGACAATAGGCAGCCCTTGAATATTAAGCGCTTCCTGCAAGTAGTACATGGCTTGCGGCATGCGCGCAGAAATGAGGATCTTAGGCAGCTCCAATTGATTGAAGATTTCTGCAGTTTTTGCAGAAATAAAACGGTTTCCATCCAGTAGCGTACCGTCGATGTCTGTGGCGATGAGTTGTATCATGTTGTAAAACTACATCTTACCCTTCAGGCGGCATAAGTATTTCAACTTTTTTCAAAAATCATGGGTAAGAACTTGCTAGATTAAAAAACCTAGGTATATTTGCATCCGCTAAAGCAGAAATGTGATAGCATCGTTCTATAAGAACACGGTCTGGTAGTTCAGCTGGTTAGAATGTCGCCCTGTCACGGCGAAGGTCGCGGGTTCGAATCCCGTCCAGACCGCAATTACTTTCAATAGTAATGCAATTCAAGTTGTGTGTCCCCTAACAAAATTGGGGATTTGAAGGCCTCGGTAAACCGAGACTTTTTGAGAAGCTTTTCCGAATAGGAGAGGCTTTTTTGTTTTTGGGTTGATTTGGTACCTTTTCAACCATAGCTGATTCAAATTCTTGAGAGTTTATTCACTTAAAAGTCATGTGCATTAGACATTTTGTTTATGTAATTCACTCTAAAGCTATCGATTGCTATTACAAAGGCTACAGCCAGCACCCTGAGAATAGACTGGCACAACACAATGCTGCTCAAAGCAAGTTTACTTCAAGAGCAAATGACAAGAAATTAGTATTTAAAGAAGAGTTTCCAACTAAGAACGAAGCATTGACAAGAGAAAAAGTCATTTAAAAATATAGTAGATCCCAAATCGAGTATTTGATTAATTTAAACCGGAATATGCTTTGACTTGAAAGGGCTCACAAGTTATATCCACCTAAATATTACGTGCTGCGTCTATAGTTAGGAGAAAAAATGACTTCTAGGTTCAGAAGTTAATTCATTAACAGTTTGATGAAATCATCTGTAAACCGAGACTTTTTGATCCTCAAATTTTGGGGACGAATAAGAGAGGCTTTTTTGTTTTTGGGTTGATTTACTTTTTAGTTGATTTGGCTTTTTAAGGAAAATCTTTTCTATAGTAGTGCGTTAGTGCGCAGCCATTGCTCGCAGGCTGCTGGCCAATTCCTGGCAGGCCCATCTTCATTGAGTCCAAAACCGTGTCCACCTTTTTGATACAAGTGTATTTCTGACGATATATTGTGCTTTTGTAATGCTTCAAAATACATCACACTATTTTGATATGGCACGGATGTATCATCCAAAGCGTGAATCAAAATCGTTGGTGGCGTTTTTTGGTTAATTCTGTTTTCGGTGGAGTATATGTCAATTTGATCTGATGTAGGGTTCTCACCTAGAAGATTGGATTTAGATCCTTGATGCGTAAATTCATCATGCATAGTGATCACGGGATAAATCAACATAGAAAAATTAGGTTTTGCACTTACATCACTATTCTCAATATACACCTCATCATCGTATCCAGTGGATAAGGTAGCGGCTAGATGTCCACCAGCTGAAAATCCCATGACTCCAATTTTCGCTGGATCAATTCCCCAAGTAGCAGCGTTGCTTCTTGCGACTCTCAAGGCCTTTTGAGCATCCTGTAAAGGACCAATGCTTTTTTCATCCATGATAACATCTGATGGCAGACGATATTTGAGAACAATTCCCGTAATGCCCAAGGTATTCAACCATCGTGCGATCTTGGTTCCTTCCTTATGAATGGCAAGATGTTTATAACCACCTCCAGGTAAAATGAGTACAGCGGTACCGTTGGGGTTTTCTGGCTTAAAGATGGTCAAGGTAGGTGTAGTCACCTGAGAGGTCTTCATCAGCTCCTTGCCTTCTATTATTGGAGATTCCTGATAGTTTTGATTATTGATAGCATTAGGAATATTAGTTTCCCATACATCAATTTCAAAAGACTGTGCGATCATAAAACTGCTACTTATCAAGGAGCAAAATAGAAAGATAGATGTGAGAAAACGCATATTAATCTGCTTTTAAATAAACGGATAATGCTGGTACTTTTTGTATCAGGCTGGCTACTGCCAGTCGCGCCACATGAGTGGCTCCCAAAACAGATAAATGTGTATCATCCTCTTTACCTTCCGGGTAATATGCTATTTCTCTAGGCTTATAATGCAGGTAAAGATCCTTTGAATCTTCCTGGCCAAAGGACTCCACTAACAATTCGGTTTGATATTGAAGGTCAATCAAAGGGACATTGTATTCTTGAGCCACCTGACGGACTTCTACTGGGTAATCACCATGTGTATCGACTAGGGTTCCGTTTTCATTGTAATTGCGTCTTACAATCGATGTGAACAAAATTGGAATAGCTCCTTTAGCTCTGCTGTCTTCCACAAACTTGATGAGGTTCGCACGATATGCGGTATGCGGATTGGTATATCGTTTAGGGTCATTTTCCTTTTGATCGTTGTGACCAAACTGGATAAATACATAATCACCCATTTTTAAATTTTCCAGCACTTTTTCCCATCGTCCTTCTGTAATAAAGCTGCGTGTGCTCCTGCCGTTGACCGCATAATTTTCCAGGGCAATGTTACCCGATAAAAATCCTGGTAGCATTTGCGCCCAGCCTCGTTCTGGATTGTCATCTGGGTTGGGTTTTATCGCCATGGTAGAATCTCCAATGCTATGAATGGTGATTACCTGAGAGTCTTCCACATGCTCTTGTGCTATTGCAAAGGAGAATGTCAAAAGCAGCAGCAGTGCAAATTTGTTATAGAGTTTCATACCACTCCTTTTTTGATGATTTTTTATGTTCACCCAATATGTTTTTGATGTTGTACTTTTTAGCTTGGGACTTTTTCAATTGCTTGGACCATGAGACGCGGCGTTCTGGAGCATATCCTTTTCCTCGGTTTTTATATTCCGCATAAAAGGCTGTTTTTTCAGCATCAGGCTTGGACCAATTATCCCAACCTACCGGTAAGATGTGATCACCCATATCGCTATCCATAAAAACGGTTTGGGCATCAATTCTCCATGGTCTGCCTAGGTAGACTTCGTCTACATTTTCAGCAGCAGTTAGCTTACAGTTTTTGAATACAAAACCAAAATCTGCCATCTCATCGGTAGAAGCGGCTGTGATGTAAGAGTCCTTTTTACTGTGAATCTCACAGTTCTCAAAGAACGCCGTGGCGTTGCCAAAAATGAAATCCGTTGTTCCTTCAATATAGCAATCCTTGAAATATTGCTTACCATTTCCAGAGGCGTAAACCGTGTCTTGATTCCCTAACAAGTTGCAGTTGACCATCGCTACCCTATTTGAATTGATCGCTAATGCCACGGCTTGTCCAACTTCTCCAGCCGAATTTTCAATCGTCAAGTTTTTCACTAAAACATCATCTGCGTCTATGGATAAGGTTGGTGTATGGAAGGTGCTGTTGCGGCCTAAGGCCAATTTATCAAAATAGTCATCATAAGTAATGATGGTTTGCTCCTTACTTTCTCCTATCAAATTGATGTGTGTATTCCATTCGTAGATTCTGACCTTCTCTTTATATATTCCATTTTTGACCATAATTGTGATCTTTTCATAAGGAAAGGATTTTGCATTATTAATAGCATCCTGAATGGAAGAATAGTCGCCAGTGCCGTCCTTTGCCACCGTTACATTAAAAGGATCCTTTGGCGCAGCGGTCTTGGCTTTCAATTTTTCAATCACATTATGAGCTTTCACCCATCGGTCATAGGTTTTAAGTACTTCTTTAGGCTCGTTTGTGTACCAACCGTAACCGTTCCTGCGCTCTGCTCCTATCTCATCCAAAGAATATTTTTTGATTCCATCTCTATCACAAAAGAAAGGTCTATTGTTTTCCAGTTCCATAAAACGAGCCCACAATGGTGGTGCCTCTTCATCCTGCACCATTACCTTATTGATCACCTTGCCATCATCATCATAGGTTCTTACTTCTCTCAAGCCTTCAATCTTTACACGTTGCAACCATGCATGAGCGCTGGCAACAGATTCCATAACCGCGATTGATGGGTCCTCGATGGACATGAGTAGAAGAACGATTTTAGCAGATTCCTTTCCGCTTAATGACGGTAATTCATAGGCTCTTCCCATAGCGGGTTCAAGAGTCACCTCATCATGCTGCGCGCACCAGCCTGTCAATATACCATCCTGCACATATTGAGTTTGTAGGATGCAAGAGACACCTTTATCAAAAGCTGTTTTGACCCGTTCCAAAGTTTCCTTGGGCGGCTGGATGGAATAATAGCCAGAATTGTCTTTTACCTCTTTCAGCACATTCATGATATTGACCATGCTATCGTCATTATAGGTGATGTGAGTAGCATAACCCTTCTTGAGCGGATAAAACTGAGGCCAGCCGCCATTGGGATACTGTGCCTCCAGCAGGTAACCCAAGGCTTTTAAAAATGCAGTTCTATATCTTTCATCTGGCTGTTGCTCGTGAATCTTTGAAAGGAATAGCATTTCTTGAAAAGTCGCACCGTTATCTGTGGTAACGCCTTTGGCAGTCGATTGTATCTCGCTTAACTCTTGCTTTTCTTTGGTAGAGAGCGCTTCCTGCATCTGGATATTTTTAGGCCAGCCACCTATGTCTCTTTGATATAGCAAAACGTTTTCTGCTATTTCTCGAGCTTCACTAGACGCATACCATTCTGCGCTACTGTCTGTTACAATATCTCTCCAGGATTTGTCTAGGATTTGCGCCTGAACAGCTTGAAACAGCAGGAAGCAAACTAATGACATGTAAACTCTCATAAATTGATGATTTTTTTTGGCTATCCTGACAAGGATGAATTTAAAGGTAAAGGCTTGATTTTTATATGCTTTATACAACTTTGGTGATTGATAAAGATCTCGCTTTCGCGAAAGCGAAATTCTTCAACCTCCAATCTACTTCTAATCCTGAGTGATATTCCTGATGTTCGCAGCAATATGACATTATATCCCAATCCAAGATATCTGGAGAATCCCAATGGAACATCGAGATTAATTATCCACTTAATTATTTTATTTTCAGTTATTTAAACTATTTACAAGCTAATGATAACACGCTAAGGTAAAAAAATTATATTTACTAATGCAATCGATTACATAAAGAACGATGTAATCCTAAATGAATTGTTATGAAAACAGTTTTACTTTTTGGCATGTTTATGATGGCTTGCGCTTTGTCGACCGCACAATCTGTTAATATCACGGCCGCTACAGGATGGCTGGAGTCTGCCTATGTGACTTGGGAACCAGTGGCCGGCGCAGATCGTTATGACGTTTTTTACAGCGGTAATGGCATGACTGATCAACAGATCGATACCCAGCTCATACGCAGTTATAGCAGCTATTATCGTGCAGACATTATAGGTCTTACGGCTGGAGATTATACGTTTAAAATCGTTCCCGTCACTTCAAACAATCCTGGAGCAGCAGCGGTCACTGGTGTAGTAACCGTTATGGCTCACGATCGCAATGGATTTGCCCATGAAGGTGGTCATGTACCTGGAGCCTATAATCTGGAAGGAACATTAAAGGATAATGCGGTCGTTATTTATATTACTGAAAGTTCTAAAAATACGGTCTCTTTGAACGTCACTGGCGCCAATAGTAACCCTTGTGTTGGTCTACAAAATATACTGGATGGATTTAAAAAAGGTCGCGATAATCGACCTCTCGCGATACGACTTATAGGTAATATTACAGACTTGGATTATATGCTTAATGGAGACCTTGTCATTGAAAACGACAACAATGCTAATGGATCCATCACGTTTGAAGGAATAGGATCTGATGCGGTAGCTAACGGTTGGGGACTTAGAATCAAACGAGGAACCAACATTGAAGTACGCAATCTGGCTTTTATGCTCACTGATGCCGCCGAAGGTGATAACGTAGGGCTACAGCAAGATAACGACCATGTATGGGTTCATAATTGCGATATGTTTTATGGAGCGCCTGGTGGTGATGCTGATCAATCTAAAGGCGACGGTGCGCTGGATTGCAAGCGATCTACTTATGTAACGATGTCTTATAATCACTTTTGGGATACTGGTAAAAGCAATTTGCTGGGATTGAGCGAGGACACAACCACTGGTTTGTATATTACCTATCATCACAATTGGTACGATCATTCTGATTCTCGTCATCCACGAGTTAGATTTTATTCTGCTCACATCTACAATAATTACTTTGATGGTAATTCCAAATATGGCTCTGGATCAACTAACGGCTCTTCCTTATTCATTGAAGGAAATTACTTTAGAAAGTGTAAATACCCTATGCTTACTTCAAGGCAAGGAACTGACATCTCTGGCGGTTCTTCTGGCACCTTCTCTGGTGAGGATGGTGGCTTTATCAAAGCATTTAATAATACTATAAGTGGTCAACAACGTCTCGTTTATTATGACCCTGTCAATGCACCAGTCCAATTTGATGCCTATCAAGCTGCAGCCAGAAGCGAGCAAATCCCATCAAATCTCACCTCTTTCCAAGGAAACAATGCTTATAACAATTTTGATACAGACGCCAGCCTCTATGTGAATACCATTAATATCGATACACCAGAAGAGGCGCGTGACAAGGTCATGCAATATTCTGGCAGAGTCAGTGGTGGCGATATAACTTGGGCTTTTAATAATGCGGTCGATGACAATGATTCTGGAGTCAATTCTGGACTTGCGGCTCTATTGCAATCCTATAGTACTAGTATTGTCTCCATTCAAGGTGATCAAGGAACCAATCAAAGCGCTCAAACCTTGACAATCCCAGACAATAACGAACAAGCTGTAAATAGCGGTGAAAGTATTGAAGCTATGGTCTTTATTTGGGGCGGCGATGCTACGTCTGCCAGCGTTTCAGGTTTGCCTAGCGCTGGGATTGTTTTTACAATTGATTCTTCTGCAAAGACAGTGACGATAAGCGGAACTCCTACAGAAAACGTGAGCTTTACGGTAACGACGACAGGTACAGCAGGTTCACCAGTTTCCGGAACTGGATCTATTAGAATTAATGGAGTCGCAGGTGATGATGAGATCCACAATTTTACGGCCTCTGGTTTAACCAGTAATTTCTATTCCTTTTCAGGTGCAAACATCAACTCAACAGCAGGATCCACCACCTATGATGGTCTTACCTTGACGACACGACTCAAAATTGAGTCTTCCACAAACATATCCTACTCAACATCTACAGAGTCAGAACTTACACTGGTATTTGACCCGACTTTTAACGGTACGATCAAACTAGACAACACGAGCTACACTGCATCAAATGGGTTGCTAATCATCCCTTCAGTAAACAGCGGCTCACATCAGATCACCAAAGGCAGTGTTGCTAACTTATATTATATAAAAACAGCTTACACGTTAGGTATAGGAGACATTGAAGATCTTGAAAATGTCAGCCTATATCCTAATCCTACATCTGGAATAGTCTCTTTAAAACATAGCTTAGATCGCATCGAGCGAATAGAGGTGTATAATGTTTTAGGATCACTAATCAATGTTATGGAAAACCCAACCGATACCGTAGATCTTAGGTCCTTTAGCGCTGGTATCTACTTGATGAAGATCGTTACTCCTAATGGGTCGATTACCAAGCGGATGATTAAAAAGTAATTCGATTTCATTTATCTTAAATCGCCCTGCTGTTTTAGCAGGGCGATTTTTTGTGCTTACCATATCAAAAAATATGCGTTCGTAGAATAGGTTACTATGCGGTACATGCATTTGACACTTATTCCTAACTGTACATAGAAGTAAAGCTTACAAATACAATTAATGCGCCTGATTAGGATGAGCTGGATGTTGCCCTATTCTTGTTTCGCCATGAAGGATCGCGAAAAAGGGCTCAAAATAAAAGGCCCAATGAAATGAATCATTGGACCTTCTAAACTCTAATTAACAATGAAGCTATTGTACTTGTAGCTTGACAGACTTACTCCCAGCTGAAGTATTTATTTTCCCTATATACAATCCTGAAGAAACGTTGAAATCAAAACTAGCATCCTGATCAACACTTACAGATTTTACTAAAGCACCACTTAAATTATAAATCTCAATTTGAGTTTTTGATGTAACGTTAGAAACCAAAACTTGGCCGTCACGACTAATTAAGGTAGTTGGTATTTTGATTGCATTGTCCACACTCAACAATCTGCTTGCTCCAGTTCCAGTCACTTCAATTTTGTGAAGGCTGAAATTGTTATCGCCATAAACGTATAGATCTGCGTCTGAACCTGTATAAGATACTTCAAAAATTTTAGGAACGTCTTGTTCGCCATCGGTTGGTAATGTGCCTAAAATGGTAGATCCATCTGAAACGAAAAGGCTTCTTGCGCTACTTCCACCGGCAGCACACCAGATAGTAACG
Source organism: Nonlabens sp. YIK11 (assembly GCF_001413925.1). Taxonomy (NCBI): domain Bacteria; kingdom Pseudomonadati; phylum Bacteroidota; class Flavobacteriia; order Flavobacteriales; family Flavobacteriaceae; genus Nonlabens; species Nonlabens sp. YIK11. The sequence continues at coordinate 1,044,797 of NZ_LBMJ01000001.1, read as the reverse complement.
GTCACATCTCCTGAAACCGGTATTTTTAAATATCTACGAACTGGAAGTTCTGCTGTTCCTCCGGCGCTTCCATTGGTTCTAAATCTTAAGCTAGAAGTGAATCCATCAGAGAAATCTAGGACGCTAATGGTGATCTGTCCCATGTTGTTATTGGATGTATGTGGTTGTATCACAAGATTATCCACTACCACAGGATTAGTCCCATCAGGATCAGCAGCATAACCAGGAAACCCATCGGTTTCTGGCCATCCATCAGAAAAGTTCCAAGTTTTAGTTTGAGCTGTTGTCATTGCACTTACAAATAGTAAAGGCAAGAAGAATAGTAAAGTTTTTTTCATGTTTTTGAGTTTAGGTTAATCGATTACATTGTAAATATAGAGGTAAAAAGTATGTTTCCTAGTTAATATTTTGATTTGCATAACATTGTGGGTTTCATTGGTTTAATGAAACCCACAATAGCTTCTTATTAGTGTGCTATCACCTTAAAGGCTTTTCTGCCTTGATAATTTTCTGCACTAACGATATACAATCCGTCTTTAATTTGAACAGAAGTATCCACATCTGTATCAAAAGTTTGAATCAATGCACCTGCAAGATTGTAGATGCTGATTGTAGTTGGCATGGATACATTCTCAACAAATAGCTGATGACTGTACGCCTTTACAGATACTTGGAATACATTATTCGATTGTATTGTCTCAACATTTAAAGTTGCAAATGGGTCCCAATCATCAGTTCCTTTTGTAAAATTGAAGGTATTAATTTCAGTTCCATCATTAAGTGTTGGTGTACTCAAAACTGTGGACCACGCTACGCGACTATTTGAATTATCCACACCTGATGCATTCTCAATGGTTCCAAATTCATACATCTTATTGGATTCTCCAGCCAATGTATTGGTCCAGCCTACAGGCGATATTAGTGATTGACCTTCAGCACCTGGGAACGTAGATTCATCTATAGTTGTATTATAGAAAACCACCTCACTTGTATTAGGTGCCCATGGTCGACCAAAGAAACCAGGCTTTGATGAGTTTGTAGATGCCGTTTCCACCCCAGGAATAGGTGACTTCACGTTGCATTCGTACATTAAGAAACCTCTACCGCTGGTTTGTTGGGCAGCGGTGATATATGAGGCATCGCTGCTAGCGTCGCTAGTATTCAATACCAAATCTGTTTGATAGAAAACCGCTGTCATACCTCCAAAAAGATAATCAACTGCTCCCATCATTGCTCCTTTGTAGATAGCAACTCGTGCTCCAGCTGCTCCATAAAAAGAATCTTGTCTTCCCACGACTCTGGTTCCATTTAATATAACTCTATCTGCGCTTCCTGCGATACCTATGGCAGCGGCTTGAGTGACATAACCAGCGGCTCTATTTTGAACCGAGGTATTACCGTAATCAGTTGGTCTGGTAGGCTCACTAGATGCCTTTGCTTGAACTACATCCTGAGATTCTCTAAGAGAGATGTATTGATTAAAAGAGTTTTCTAGAATAATGTTCTCGATGGTTACATCTTTGGCCATTATTACAACCGTTGCGTTCCAGTAGGAGGAACCGCCACCAGTACCTTCTTTATTGACGTAATCTGTGAATCCATTTTCTTTATTGACGGCGAGTGTTTCTGCATCATACTTGTTGTCCAGTCCTTGGCTAAAGAAATTGTACTTCTGCCCATAGTAGGATGTAATTCTAACAGCCGTAGGATCTATGTTCACGCCTTTATCCAAAAGGCCGATGCTTGGACTGGAAGAGGCATTCTTAAGAGTCACATTATCCATATCAATCACTAGCATTTCCTCATAATTTCCAGGATCAATCATGACTGTGACCAACTCGTTGTTAGGTCGATCCATTCTTGTTATTGCATCTAGCGCTTCGTTAATCGTCTGGTAGTCTTTATCGACTCCAACAGTGATCTCAGACTTAAATGGGACAATGGTTAGCACTTCAAAAGATCTAAAATAGGTCGTCCCTAAGACATCGATCACCACAAAGCCGTCTGTACTGCCTTCATAAACATATTCTGTGGTAACACTGGTGCTTGTAGAGTTAGAGCTATTGATTACAGGGTCACCCATGTTTACCGTATAATTCGATTGATAATAGTCTTTAATAATGATCTTGGAATTGGGGCTAACAGGTATGCTAATTTTAGAGTTGGTTCCTGCATTAAGATCACCATTAGAACCTCTTACATTTATAGAGCCTTCAAAAAGTAATCCCTTATAAGCCGTTGCCGAACTAATACTGCGTTCATTAAACGCCCATTTTGTGACAGGCTTAAACGTTAAAGTCTTATCCTTTGCAGCTCCAGAAACGGTTAGGTTTGAAGTCAATGCAAGTTCTACAGGGTAATTGTCCAAGCCATCGTAAGAAATGGAATAAGTTCCATCTCTTAATGCAATTGCGGATAGATCGGAAAATGAGTAGCTATAACCATCCTCATCAAGGTTGTTAAAGGTTAATTCAAGATCGTTTCTCTGCTGGGTGTCCAAATCTGGTGTAGAAACATTAATGACATACACTGGTTTTAAAGAGAATTCAATACCTCTAGTACTATTTTGAGCTGTAATAGTCAAAGTATTATCGACGATCTCATAATCGTTTACACCTGTACCAGATATGGTATATTCTATATTGGCTTCCAGATCTACACTATAAGTGCCGTTTGTTTCATTTATGGACACTATTGGGTTGTATATCGTGTTTGCAGCAGGATCTGACGTAAACTGTAGGCCTAGATTACTCAAATCAGATAAGCCGCTGATAGATCCTGTAACTTCAAAAAGCTCAACCTGAAGAACTGTTATCGAGTGAGATGTGGTCGCTTCGGTTACGGTTAAGATTTTTCCACTGGTCACTATATACCCATTAGCATCTGCCAGGCTAACCTCATAGGTAATATCCACTGGCAAATCTACAGTGAACCCGGCATTGGATACTACGGCAGATACTATTTTACCTGCTGGATTGGTAAATTGAACTGAATATCCTGATGGAATATTCATGGCTTGCGTTTCATCAACTGTACCGACTATAGTAATATAGTTTGCCGCCTTCCTGTAAACCCTGAAGAAACTAGGCTTACCAGCGCTATCATAAATGCGATATTCCCCAGCGTATTTTGCAACAAAAACCAATTCTGTTTCCGCGGCAGCGATATCAACTTGATCCAGTTGTAATGCAGGATCCTGTGCATACTCAAAATTAAAAATTCCTCCAGAATCTGTTCTAGCGTTAATCACGACCTCATCATCTTCGGCAAGATTTAGTGACAAATACCTATCAGGACTTCCTGCAGTGTTCACGTATAATCTACCCGTAAAATTTGGAGAACTAGCAATATTACTGTCCCATCTGGTCAATGCCGTATTTGTAGTTCTTAAACGATCGTTGGTACCGTTAGTGACGTAACCTAAATCACCAGCAGTAAAAGAGAGAATATTCACACCAGCTGTTCCCGCAGTTACACCTGGATAAAAATCGTTGATGACTTCCTCAGTCAACAGGTTATTATAAAGTACTGGATCTAATTGTTCTGCACCAAAATCCCAAACATCGGTTGGGACTACAGTCGTTTCAGCATTGATAACCTGTATGGAAGGCGTGTAAGCGTTTGCCCCATCAAAAGTAAAATATAGGGTTCTAGGGCTACCCACATATGTAAACTCATAGTAGCCTGTCCTATCAGACATACCTTCATAAGCATCAAGGTCCACATTTGCGGTCCCTAGTTCGCTGCCATTTTGAGTAGTACCGCCAGACATCGTACCAGCGCTGTAAATCGAGCCCAAAAATCTTATAGTAGTTTCTGGACCAGCGACATCAATTTCCAACATGTTACCGTTTTTGAAGACAACGCCATAGTTGGAACTATGCCATAAGGTTGTAGCTGCTTGGGTTCTTAACTTACCGTCTGGACTTGTAGTAGAAGTTACTGGGTCATTTTGAACGCCAGTATTTGTGAATGTTGACTGGTCTGCAAGATTGTAAATAGAAGAATCTTGACTTAGGCCTGTTCCACATATCAAGAATGTGAAAATAGCAATTAGTGAGTAGAGTTTTTTCATAATTCTAGGTATTAGGTGATGGTAATAGTTACTGGTTAAAAAATTGAACCACAAATGATAATCAGAAACAAGGACTATCTATTGTGGTCTGTTGATGACTTTAAAGGTTTGTACTTTCTCTTTGTTCGAAAATTGACACAAATACACTCCAGGCGGTTGCTGCACAAAATCAACTTGTATCTTACCACCTTCTTTTTCAAGGTTTGCATTGCTATATATTTTTTTTCCGTCAAGCGAAAAAATGCTCAGCGAAGATCCTTTTAGGTCTAGATCAACTAGTTCAATAGTCAAAAGGCTTTCAATGATTGTGGGATAAATTTTGAATTTTGGCGAATTGATATCACCGTTTCCCAGGGTAGAACATTTAGAGCTAATCATTCCAGAGTTACTGATTGATAAAGTTGCTCCGGCTCCGCATTCTTCATCCTTTAGAATAGCGGACACATCCGCTACCGGGAAAGACGTATACGTATAGTTGGGTGCACTCACCTGTCCAATGTTAGATCGACCACCCAGGCAGTCCTCAAAATTGATAGCGACAGTACCACCATAACTGCGATATACCGTTCCAACACTTTCAAAGTCTGTCTTCTCCACTAAGCAGGAAGAAGTGTTGTCACCACCACTTATACCTATTGCTCTAGAACTGGAAACATCAGTACTATACAAACAATTAAAAATATGTAATTGAGCATTGCGAGCACGTGGCATGCGTTCACGGCAACCTTCTGCCCAGTAGCAGTTCTGAAATGTCACGCTATAATGACCATCAACAGGAGCATCAGAATCACTTGAACCTATAAGATTTGAAAAGCGATGATCGTCAGAACCACCAGAACCGCCAGGTGTAGGTGGTTTTAAATATATGAACTTACACCAGGACACGGTAACATTATCTGATAGGCCCTTGATGTCAAAATTGCCATCAACACCATCTCTGAATTCACAATGATCCACCCAAAGATCAGTACATCCATCTGAGGTTAAATTGTCTCTACCGTCGATGTCATAAGCACCAGCTCCCTCAAAAATCAGGTTACGTATGATTACATTTCTAGAGCCCTGTTTGAGATTTAGTATTCCAGAACCAGATTTAGTTTGTGAAGGATTGATAAGTGTAGCTCCCGGTAGACCCAAAATTGTTTTATCGATAACTATCTCACTTATTGATTGTCCAGTTGGTATAGAAATGATCCCAGAAACAAGAATGACACCTGGACCGCTAGATTTGATGGCATTTTTAAATTCCGTGTATGTGGAGACCGTTGTTGGATCGGCATTTCCTCCACCTGTAGCCGCAGCACCAAAGCCTTCTGGAGAATTTGCGGCGTATTGCTGTGATCTACCTATTGTAGCACTGAGTATCAAGATGATGTAAAGAAAACTTTTCATGGAAATAAAAAGATTTATATTTATGTAATCGATTACATAGTAGACAATGGTAATTCTATTTTTGAGATTTTGCAAATTTTATTTGTAGAAACCATATTGTTAACTCACCCATCCAAAAATTATGATTAATAAAAAAATTAAGATATAATTTGCATAATTCAAAATATACAATACATTTGTGCAATCGATTACATTTCAGTAATAGTTTAATTAAATCAGCTTATGGTTTTTAATTTATTTCATTCGTTGTTATTCGGATCAAAAGAAAAAAGACACTCTCGTTTTGCTCAAGGACTAGCAAGAGCATTCCTTTTTGCCACCTTATTTTTATCTGCCAGTTTATTGGCTCAAGGCCAAAATCTTATCACTGGTACGGTAAAAGCGGCAGATACAGGTGAACCCCTATTGAACGTAACAGTTTCTGTCAAAGGCAACCCTCAATTAGGAACTGTGACAGATTTTGATGGTAACTTTTCCTTAAGTACGCCTACAGAAAATCCGATTTTGGTGTTCTCTTACGTAGGATATTTAACTAAGGAAGTTTCTGTAACTAATGAAAGCTCCATCACTGTCTCTCTTGATCCTAGTACTGAATCTTTGGATGAGATCGTCATCATAGGGTATGGAAGCGTAAAAAAATCAGATTTGACAGGTTCTGTAGTATCTGTAGGTGGTGAAGCGCTAACAAAACAACCCATTTCTAGTGTCGCTGAAGCCTTAACAGGACGATTGGCTGGTGTACAAATTTCTTCGTCAGAAGGTTCTCCAGATGCAGAAATCAACATTAGAGTACGTGGTGCAGGCTCTTTAACACAAGATAGCTCACCCTTAATTATTGTTGATGGTTTTCCCATCAACAGTTTGAATGATATTTCTCCAACCGACATAGAAACGATTAGCGTTCTTAAAGACGCATCTGCAACAGCAATTTATGGTTCTAGAGGAGCAAATGGAGTTGTTCTCGTGACCACCAAAAAAGGAAAAGCAGGAAAAATCAGTGTGAATGCAAATGCCTATTTTGGGTACAGTAAAATTGCTAATACTATTGATGTACTGCAGCCTGATGACTTCGTTTTATGGCAACGTGAATATGCCTTGTTGAGAGACCTTCCAGAATCTTATGAACGATTCTTTGGTGAATGGCAAGATTATGATCAATATATTGGTCTTAAAGGTAACAATTGGCAAAAACAAGTGTACGGCGAACAAGGGACGCTTAATAGTAGAGACTTTGCCATAAGAGGTGGATCAGATGCTATTAATTTTAATTTCAACTATGCACATTTTGATCAAAAGGCCATACAAATAGGTTCTGATTTTAAACGTGACAACCTATCATTAGCCTTGAGAAGTGACGCTGGTGAAAAAATAGATCTATCGTTCACTATCAGATATTCTGACACAGAGATCAATGGTGGTGGTGCCAATGAGCAGAATGAATTCTCATCTGCAGATGCTCGATTGAGAAACAGTGTAGGATATTCTCCTATTCCTCTACCAGGCATCACGACAACAAATACTGATGAGGCATTAGCTGGATATCTAGTCAACCCGTTAGTGTCAGTCGCTGATAATCAAAGACAACAATTGAGAAGAAATTACAACCTGCTAGGAGGTTTAGGTTGGGAAATCCTTGACAACCTTAAGCTTCAATCAGACTTTGGTATCGATTTTAGAAATGATCAGGATTTCCGTTTCTATGGTCGTTCGACCTACTATTCCAATAACGTTCCTTCAGTAGAGAATCTTGGCCTTCCATCCTTGATCTTTTCTGATCGCAAGCGAGAATCGTTTAGAAATGCCAACACCTTAAACTATGATTTCGAAGAGTTTTTGAATAATGATCATAGTTTACAACTATTGGTTGGGGAAGAAATCATTATCAACAAGGACACACGCACTACAACAGAAATAAATGGTTACCCGGCAGATTTTGGCTTTGATAATGCTATGAGTCTGACCACACAAGGATCACCTAATTTAGTAGACAACTTCATTAGTGCAGATGATAAGTTATTATCGTTCTTTGGTCGTGCGAATTATGGTTTTCTAAATCGTTATTTGTTAACCGCTACCTTTAGAGCAGATGGTTCTAGCAAATTTGCCAAAGGCAATCGATGGGGTTACTTTCCATCTGCAGCCGTAGCGTGGAAATTAGACCAAGAGGACTTTTTAAACGAGGTGGATTGGGTTGACAACTTAAAACTAAGACTTAGTTATGGTGCCGTAGGTAACAATAACATCCCTCCTAACCAGGCTGTCCAAACCTTTGAATCTAATGATACCAACTATTTGAACAACATTACAGATTACTGGTCTACCTCTAGAACATTGTTTAATCCAGATTTAAAATGGGAAACTACAGTAACACAAAATGCTGGTTTAGACTTCACACTATTCAATGGACGTTTTTCAGGAACAGCAGAGGTTTATAAAAATCTGACTAAAGATCTGCTAGTAAATTTCCCAATACCTGGAACTGGATATATCAGTCAGTATAGAAACTTAGGGGAAATACAGAATTCAGGTGTAGAATTGACATTGAACTATACCCTATTTAATGAGCAGGATTATGGAGCTGACCTGTCCTTCAACGTTGGGTTTAATAAAAACAGGATTAACTCGTTAGGAGGTGATCTAATCAACTTTGGGGAAAACACAAACTGGGCATCGTCTCAGATAGGTAACGACTACCTTGTACAGGTAGGACAACCTATAGGGATAATGTATGGTTATCAAAGTGACGGAAGGTACGAGATTGACGACTTCACTTATGACCCAACTGCTGCTGAACCTTATACTTTGATTGACGGTGTTCCAAGCAATGAAGGTATTGTAGGAACTCCAAGACCAGGAAATATGAAACTAAAAGATATCAATGGTGATGGAGTCGTAGATGTTGATGATCGAACGATTATAGGTGATGCAAATCCAGATGCCGTAGGTGGTTTTAGCTTAAATGCCAATGCTTATGGTTTTGACCTGACTGCTGCTTTTAACTTCAGCATTGGTAATGATGTCTACAATGCCAATAAAATTGAATTCACTACATCAAACTTAAATAGTCAGTATAGAAACTTAAGCACGATGCAAGCAGATGGTGTGAGATGGACTAATTTAAATCCTGAAACAGGTTTACTAGTGCAGGATCCTCAGGAGCTTGCAGCCCTAAATGCAAACACAACCATGTGGTCACCGTTCTCCAACAACTTTGTATTTAGTGATTGGGCGGTTGAAGATGGATCATTCTTACGTTTGAACACCTTAAGTTTAGGTTATACATTACCAGAAACGATCATTTCAAACTACGGGCTTACCAAGGTTAGATTTTATGCTACAGCCAGCAACGTATTTATACTCACTAATTATTCGGGACTTGATCCAGAGGTTTCAACCCGTAGAAGAACACCTCTAACTCCTGGTGTGGACTTTTCTCCATATCCTAGAAATAGACAAATAGTGTTCGGACTTAACCTTAATTTCTAATTAAACATTTTACAAAAGATGAAATATATAAAACTTGCTATAGTAGTATTTACCATCAGTCTTTTAGGTTCTTGCGAGGATGTTGAAGGAGAGTTTTTGGAAGCTCCAGCGCAATCTACCTTAGATGAATCGGTAATATTTTCCACATTTGATTTAGCTAAAGGTGCTGTCGACGGAATCCTAGAACCTATGGGCCAAACAAATTCTTACAGAGGTAGATATTTACCTTTCTATGGATTTAACACCGATGCGGAATGGAATTACAATTCTGACGAAGCCAACAACCCAACAGGTGAATTGATGATCTATGATGCAGAACCTACCAATTCGCAGATGAATACTGACAACAATGCCTGGGCTCAAATGTATTTGGGTATCGAGCGCGCTAACATTTGTATCAAAGGGCTTCGCAGCTTTGGGAATACTGATGTAAATGAGGATTTAGGTCAGCTTTTAGGTGAAGCTTTAACCTATAGAGCTGTTTATTACGCGGACTTAATGAAGGCTTGGGGTGATGTTCCGGCTAGATTCGAACCTATTACCCCAGAGACTCTGTATCTTCCTAAAACTAATAGAGATGAGATATACAAACGACTTTTAGATGATCTAGCTGAGGCTTCGGAACTTGTAGCTTGGCCTAATGAGAATTCGCTTACTACTTCCGTTGAAAGAGTGAACAAAGCTTTTGTAAAGTCTCTAAGAGCGCGCTTAGCGATGGTCGCAAGTGGATTCCAACAATATCCTGATGGAGTAAGAAGATCCAACGATCCAGAGCTTTCGGTGACTAACATGTATACTTTAGCATTGAGAGAAGCAGACACAGTAATCACTAGTGGTCGAGTGCAGCTTTCACCGACTTTTGAAACACTTTGGAGAAATTATAACGAAGAGGTCTTGAGCGCAGGCAGAGAGTCACTTTGGGAAATACCGTTTGCGGCAGGTAGAGGCCGAATGCTTTTTTCTTTTGCTGTTAGACACCGTGGAGTAGACCAACATACCGGTCAGGCACGTGGTGGTATCGCTGGCCCATTACCTAACCTATTCTACGATTACGATGAAGATGATTTACGTAGAGATATTACGTGTATTCCATACCAGTGGGGTATACCAATAGACGGTTTTGCAAAACAAGAACTTGTAGGACTCAATACATGGTATTTTGGAAAGTACCGTTATGAATGGATGAATAGATATGTAACATCAACTAATGATGATGGTGTTAATAAGATTTACATGCGCTATGCAGAAGTCTTACTTATCGCTGCAGAGGCTGCCAATGAACTGCAAGGTCCAGGTGCCGCTGCTCCATACTTAAAAGAAGTTCGTAGAAGAGCATTCCCATCTGCTTTACAAGCGCAGAAAGTGGACGGCTATGTGGATAATTTAAATTCCCAACAGGCAATGTTTGATGCTATCGTTCAAGAAAATAAATATGAATTCACTGGTGAGGCAGAAAGAAAACAAAATCTCATTCGATGGAATTTACTCGGTGAGAATTTAAGAGAAGCAAAAGTAAAATTAGGAAACCTTCAAACGCGATCAGGAGAATATGCAGATGTCCCAACCACGGTTTATTTTAGATATGCTGAGGATAATGAAACCTTGGAAATATATGGACTAAACAGAGGTGAGACCCAACAACCAGGTCCAGAATTTTCAGCTTTTGATTGGACGACATTGACAGATGTAGAAGTAAACAGCTTGTTTAAGGAAGGTGTTGATCCAGATGACCGACAGTTCTGGCCTATCTGGCAAACTTTCATAGACGGTAGCAACGGTCAATTAACCAACGATTACGGATACTAAACGTCAACAAACTAATAACGAGTTATTATGATGAATAAAACCACAAAGGTCTTTAAAATCTTTTTAGGAGCACTATTGTTTCTTTTAGTGACCACCAATTGTACGGATGATGATGAATTAATCACAGAGCTAAATGTTAAAAGAGAATTTGCTCCTGTGAACGTTCGAGCTCAGATTAGAACTCAAACGACAGTAGAGCTGACCTGGAATGCGGACGAGAATGTAAATGACTACATTGTAGAGGTTAGTGAAGACCCTAATTTTGGTACGTTGACCGAATCTAGAGAAGTTACCTTTAACGAGCTTCCTGTTAGAATTCTACTAGCAGCAGAAACCCTTTATTATGTTAGAGTAAAAGCGGTGAGTTCTAGAGGGCTCGAGGATTCAAAATATTCGACAGCAGTTATCGCGCAAACCTTAACAGAGCAGATATTTTTACCTATCCAGGATGGAGACATCATGGCTAACCAAGCTTTGTTGAGATGGGTTCCCAATAGTACCGTTACTACAATCATCCTGAACAGAGAAAGTAACAATCCAATTACTCGTGAAATCACACCACAAGAAGTGATTGAAGGGACAGCTATAATTACAGGTCTAACCGGAGAAACCCAATATAGAGCTACTCTTTTAAATGGAAATAACATTAGGGGAATTATCGACTTTACAACAGAGGTTGATGCCAATTCTGGAAACGTGGTAACTCCTGCCGATGATCTTTTTCAAAAAGTAGCTGATGCCAACCCTGGTGATGTACTGCTTTTAGAAGCTGGCGATTATACAGATCAAGTAGGTACAATTACTCTGGACAAATCCCTGACCATTAGAGGTCTCCTAAGCTATGATAAACCGTTGCTCAAAGTAAGCATCTCTATTGTTGGAGGCGCAACTGATGTGAATTTAATCGACTTAGACCTATCTGGTGACATAGCCACAGATCTTACAGATACTGTACGTTACACTGGCGCTGGTGGCTTTAATACTTTGGTTCTTGATGGTTGTAATGTTCACGACTATAATAGATCGTTTGTTGCAGGCAATCAAACTGGAGCGATCTTACAATCCCTTACCGTTAACAACTGTATAGTAACAGACGTTCTTACTTCAGGTGGAGACTTCATCGATTTTAGAAATTCAGATGTATTGGATACTGCCGTTACCAACAGTACTTTCAACAATTGTGCTCCTGGACGTGACTTTTTTAGGTTGGATGCTGCTGGTGATTCTAATGGAACTACTAACATCAACGTGCTTTTAGAAAACTGTACGTTATATGGTGTTTCTGACACGTCAGACAGAATTCTATATGTGCGCTTTGAAACAAACACCATAACCGTGAGAAACAATCTGTTTGCTCAGACATCAGCATACTACTCTAACCAAAGTAGAACAGACCCGAACACTCTTTTTGATAACAACAATTATTTCAATGCAGAAGGCTTCTATGATGCCAGTAATACTGTTTTTGATGCTACTTCAACCTACTTTACTCTAGATCCAGAATTTGAGAATGTCGAAGAAGGAAACTTCAATGTGTCTAACCAGACCTTAATTGATAATAATATAGGTGACCCTAGATGGTTGCGATAAATAATTTTTAAAATGAGTTTGCAATGAAAAGAGGTATCCATTTTATGCATACCTCTTTTTAATTAAGCTAATTTTCTACAATCCCATAATTGACAAAAAACCCATGTTTAAAAACCCAACTTCTAATCTCAAGATTTATTTGTTGACCCTGCTGTCGTTCCTTACGCTTTTAAGCTGTAAGACATCAATTACTACAGACAATACAGCCGTCGATAATTTTGCTGCTGCAGATCAAATCATTGAGGATATCATCATACCTACTTTTCCTGATGCCACCTTTAATATTTTGGATTATGGAGCCGTAGCAGATGGCGTTACCAAAAACACAGTTGCCATTAAATTGGCAATAGAAGAGTGTAACGCTGCCGGTGGCGGTACTGTCCTAATACCTAGCGGGAAGTTCCTGACGGGCGCCATTTATTTAAAAAGCAATGTCAATCTACACTTAGAAGATGGAGCGGTCGTTTTATTTTCTACGGAAACAAAAGACTACACTCCTTTGGTCCATACATCTTATGAAGGCCAGGAATTGATGAATTACTCGCCCCTAATCTATTCTTATAACGAGAAAAATATTGCCATTACAGGCAAAGGCACCTTTGATGGACAAGCGAGTAACGCCAACTGGTGGAAATGGGCCGGCAAAGAAGAATATGGATATGTAGAAGGAGAACCTAAACAAGGTGACGATCATAACCTACCACGATTATGGGCATTCTCTGATGAAAACAAACCTGTCAGTGAACGTGTTTTTGGTGAAGGGCATCAATTACGTCCGCAATTTATTCAGCCATTTGGTTGTGAAAATGTACTTATTGAAGGTGTCACGATTTTGAATGCTCCATTCTGGGTAATTCATCCTATTAAATCTAACAATGTTACGGTTGATGGAGTAACCATTAATAGTCATGGGCCCAACAATGATGGCTGTGATCCAGAGTATGCAAAAAATGTTCACATCACAAACTGTACGTTTGATACTGGTGATGACTGTATCGCAATAAAGTCTGGTAGGAATAACGACGGGCGCCAGGTCAATATTCCCAGTGAGAATATTGTCGTAGAAAACTGCGACATGAAGGATGGACATGGTGGCGTTGTGATGGGCAGTGAGATATCTGCTGGAGTTCGCAATGTCTACGTGAGAAATTGTACCATGGACAGTCCAGAGCTGGATCGAGCCATACGTATCAAAACCAACACTCTTAGAGGTGGTTTTGTAGAAAACGTTTTTGTAAAGGATATCAAAGTAGGCAAGGTTAAAGAAGCCATGCTTAGAATCAATGCTTATTATGGCACTTACGCAAATCAGGAAGGTGACTTTATTCCTTCCATTAAAAACATCCATCTAGAAAACATAACGGTGGAAGATGGCGGTAAATATGGAGTGCTGATCAAAGGGCGACCAGAAAATATTGTCAAAAATGTGACGCTTAAAAACATCACCATCAAAAGTGCAGATACAGATCTTTCGGTAGAGAATTCTGAGCCACTTCAATTTGAGAATGTGACCATCAACGGTAAAAAATACTAATTCAAGATCTTTTGGATATGAAAAGAATATTGCTACCAGCTATGATTATCTTGATTACGCTTTCGTGTAAACGAGAACAGACAGAGCCGGCTACCCACGAAAACCAAGAAACAGTTACTGCAAGCACGACCTATGCAGAAATTTCTAGAAAGGAAGGTGGTTACTGGGAAGGCCGCGAATACATGGAAGGCAACTTCAAAAATGTAGATACGCTCATGGTACCTGCAGAGCATACAGACCACTCATGGTTCATACGTTATGAAGGTCCAGGATGGGAAAATAACCAGATAGGCTACAGGCTATATCTTGACTGGCGCAATGCGATTGACATTTTTGGGAAAAAGGTAGACACGCTTGTGCTACCGTATGTAGGTCAGGATGGATTTGACTCCTATCATGAAGAGCAACCCTGGGGACAGGACATCTTGAAAGCTGGTAAATCCATGGGAATAGGTGGTTACGGTCGTATTTTAAATGACACCGTTGCGCATTTTAGAAACGTTTCCAACACTACAGCGATAGTAGAAAATCTTGAGGGAAAGTCAATCGTTCACATAAATTATGAAAATTGGAAAACTGGCAACGACAGTATCGATCTCAACACCCAATTAAGCATCTTAGCCAGTGATAGATATACTAAGGCCGTTTTGAAACCTTCTCAAGAAATTGAAGGCCTGTGCACGGGAATCGTAAAGTTTGAAAATGTGCCTTTATCAAAAAAAGAAGGCGCAAAGTGGGCTTACATTGCCACGTACGGGAACCAGACCTTAGTGAGTGATGACGATAAATTGGGCATGGCTTTGTTTTATCGTTTGGACCAGGTAGAATTGCAAAAAGAAGGAGTCAACGACCACCTTGTCATTTTCAAACCTACCACTCAGGAACTCACTTATTATTTTTTGGGTGCCTGGGAACAAGAGCCTAATGGAATCAAAAATGAAACAGACTTTTTTACTGACCTAGACCAGAAATTAAATACTCTAGAAAACACAAACTCCCTATAATGGACCGTACTCATGTTGCCCAATTGGGCCTATTATTACTTTTGTTCACCTCTATAATTGCCTGCAAACCTACTGACGAGTCTTCTAAGAGCAGTGCTACAGCTAGCAAATCGGCAGAGCTGAGCTTACCTAAAGATCTCAAGTGGTCAGAGCGCATGATGCTTTCTGAAATGGAACGTGTACCAAAGGCTTCCATGCTGGATTTTCAAGAAAAGCCGCGTTGGAGCTATACTAACGGTTTAGTTCTTAGCGCTTGCGCGAAAGTGTATGAGCAAACAGGTAAAGAACAATATTATGACTACATCTATGCCTATGCAGATGAACTCATTGACAGTACAGGTACCATCGAAACCTATAAGTTATCCAACCAGAACCTAGATATGATCAAATCTGGTGATGTGTTGCTTTATCTATATCCCAAGACAAAAGAAGAACGTTTCCTGCTCGCGATGCAAACACTGGATGATCAAATGGAATCACAACCCAAAACATCTGACGGTGGTTACTGGCACAAAAAAGTATACCCATACCAGATGTGGCTGGACGGGCTATACATGGCAGAGCCTTTCCATATAAGATATGCACAGGAATATATAGACAATGAGGCAGAAGTACAGCAAATCTATGACGACGTAGTGTTGCAATTCGATCTTATTCAAAAGCATAGCCGTGATGAAGAGACCGGATTATTGTATCATGGCTGGGACGAGAGTAAAGAACAACAATGGGCTAACAAGGAAACAGGGAACTCACCTCATTTCTGGTCCAGAGCCATGGGCTGGTATGGTATGGCGATGGTAGACGTATTGGACTTCTTGCCAGAAGAGCATCCAGGTCATGAAAGAATAGTTACTTACCTCAATCAGTTTGCAGAGGCGATTACAAACGTTCAACACGAGTCTGGCCTATGGTATCAAGTGATCGATCAAGGCGACCGTGATGGCAACTATCTTGAAGCTTCTGGATCCTCTATGTTTACCTACACATTTGCCAAAGCAGTACGTAAAGGCTACTTACCTGAAAAATATGAGGACGTAGCCCAAAAGGCGTATCAAGGGATTATAGACAACCTCATCACAGTTGAAGAAAATGGACTAGTCAATCTTAATCAGGTTTGTGGCGTGGCCGGACTAGGTGGTAATCCTTATAGAGATGGTTCTTACGAGTACTATGTTGGAGAAATCATTAGGCCTAACGACCCTAAAGGTACTGGACCATTCATTTTGGCAAGTTTAGAATTAGATAAATAAACGAATGATAAAACCTTGCTCCTTGCTTTTGATATTATTTTGCATAGAGCTAGCTGTAGCCCAATCTACCCAGCCAGTTATTTCTGAAGTTTGGGTAGCAGATCAAGGCAATGGTTTATATAAAAACCCATTCTCCACGCAGACTATTCAGATCCTGACGTCGTTAGAGTTAGTGAAGATTACTTCATGACCGCTTCCAGTTTCAATGCTGCTCCTGCTCTACCTATTTTGCATTCTCAAGACATGGTCAATTGGAAACTGGTCAATCATGCCTTGCCTAAAATTGTTCCGCTCAACATATTTGAAGTTCCCCAACACGGTAATGGTGTCTGGGCGCCTAGCATTAGATTTCACAATGGCGAATATTACATTTATTGGGGTGATCCTGATTTAGGAATCTATATGGTTAAAACATCAGACCCATTTTCAAAATGGGATGATCCTATATTGGTAATGCCTGGCAAAGGTTTGATAGATCCATGTCCTTTATGGGATGACGATGGTAAAGTGTATTTGGTTCATGCTTACGCTGGAAGCCGCGCTGGTGTCAAGAGTCTACTAACCATCAACCAGATGAATTCTAGCGGTACTAAAGTTATTGATGAAGGTACTCATGTTTTTGACGGCCACGATGGACAAGACACTATTGAAGGTCCCAAAATCTATAAAAGGAACGGCTATTATTACATATTTGCTCCAGCTGGTGGTGTTCAATACGGCTGGCAGCTAGCCTTACGATCTAAGGATGTATATGGCCCTTATGAGGAAAAGCTGGTGCTTGAACAAGGAAGTACTGCCATCAATGGACCTCATCAAGGCGCTTGGGTAGAAAGTTCTCAAGGACAATCGTGGTTCTATCACTTTCAAGATAAGGATGCTTACGGCCGTGTCCTGCACCTCCAACCCATGACCTGGAAGAATGATTGGCCTATTATAGGTACCGATTTTGATGGAAATGGTATAGGAGAACCAATGTTATCTTATGCTAAACCTAAGACTGAAGGTGTTACTCGAATATCCACACCAGCAGAAAGTGATTTCTTTGAGGGATTCAAAATTGGACTACAATGGCAGTGGAACGCGAACCCAGAAGTAATTTGGCACGCAAAGCTTCCTAATGACGATTTTCTTAGACTCTTTTCGATCAAACCTAAGGAACCACGGAAGAATCTTTGGATGATGCCTAACCTTCTATTGCAAAAGTTTCCGGCACCTAACTTTACAGCAACAACTAGAATATCTCTAAATCCAGAGGAAGCAGTTTCAGGAAAGTCAGCTGGTTTAATCGTTATGGGGACAGATTATGCTACACTGACCGTTACTCATGATAAGGACGGATTTACTTTAAATCAAACTGAAGCTACTGACGCCATAGATGGAAATCCTGAACGTATCAATGAATCCATCCAGCTGGAATCCAACTACGCCTATCTTAAAGTTGAAGTTATAGCTCCTGATGCCATATGTCAATTTAGGTACTCTAAAGATGGAGAAGTTTACACCAAAATTGGAAAGCCTTTTAAGGCGCAGCCAGGTAAATGGATAGGTGCCAAAGTTGGCCTGTTTAGTGTAAGTACTATAGAGTCAAAACGTGGAGGTTATGCTGATGTTGACTTTTTTGAAATTAATAAATGAAAAAAATCCAGTTCTACTTAATAGCGTTCACTTTAACGATAGGCTCTTTAGTCCAGGGACAGGAAACCTCTCCTCAATTCAAGCCCTATACTGCTGAATCCACTTTTCAAAAACTAAAAAAAGACCATCCGTTCATAAAGCCTATCAAACCCATCGATGGTGCTCTTTTACTAAGTAAGGAAAATAAGACCTATAAAAAGGCAGGTGGAAAAAAATTAAAACTCGATATCTATCAACCTCAAAAAACTTCAAAAGGCCGATTTCCTGCTGTCATTTTAGTTCACGGTGGCGGCTGGCTCACGGGAAGCAAGGAAAACCAACGAGCGATGGCGCAACATCTATCTCAAAATGGATTTGTTGCGATCACCGTTGCTTACCGTTTAGGGCTTGAAGCTCCCTATCCTGCTGCTGTGCTTGACATAAAAGATGCAATCCAATGGAGCAGAAAGAATGCTAGAAAATATAATATTGATCCTGATCGAATAGCTATCCTTGGTGCTTCTGCGGGTGCGCAACTGGCCACACTGGTTGGAGAAACTGCAGACTCCAATATTTACGAAGTAAATCCGAAGGTTTCAGATAAAGTGCAGGCTATCGTGAACATTGATGGGATTGTGTCTTTTATCCATCCAGAAGCCGCCGCGGAAGGCAAGATGGCAGGAATATGGCTCAATGGCTCTAAAGAAGATAATTTCCAAAATTGGAAAGAAGCTTCTCCTCTAGAATACCTGTCTCCTGAGTCACCTCCTACGTTATTTATAAATAGTACTCAGCCACGATTTCACGCTGGTCGTGATGACATGATTGCTTATTTAAAGCAGAACAACATCTATCACGAGCAATATACCATTCCAGGAACTCCTCATTCCTTCTGGTTGGTAGAGCCTTGGTTCCAATCAACTTTGGAATATACTATTCGCTTTTTGAATAAAGTTTTTGAAATTAAAACTGAATAGCGCCAGACTATTCAAATTCAAAAGCACCTATATCAGGTGCAGGTCCATTGAACGGTAGACCTACATCAACGCCTTTATCGATCAAATCACTGCCAGAAACAAGCCTCAAGGCATCTACTTTGGGCAAATTACCATCTGCATCTCTAGCCGATAACAATAAGCTGATGTCTAAGCTTTTGAAGTCTTGGTCGTTGGTTACCAGTCCGTTTTGCCATCCATTATTAGTGATGTCCGTTTGTGTGGCACTGTAGCTATCTGAGTTAGTACCGTCAAATGATAAAGAGTTCTTGATTAACAAGGATGCTGCAATATTAGTAGTACTGAAACTGAAGTTTCTACGATTATCGTAAGCTGAACTATTGTAGATCTCTATGTTCCCACGGTTGCTATTGTGGTCAAAACCGTCCTGAGTATTTCCTACCGCTACACAGTTTTTGTAGATAGCATTATGCTTAAGTTGCTTGTCATCACTACCGCCAGTTTTAAAGCCGTTTCCATCACCAGCACCTACACTACCATCTTGCAACCTGCCGTTGTTAATGGACCAGCAATCTTCATGTGTGGTGGTAATATTATCGGTATTGCGTAAATAACCATCCCAACCGTCATCAAGATTTTGCCAAGCTCTACAACCTTTGAATTTATTGCCCGTTCCTGCATCGAGCTTACAAGCAAAACCATCTGCGTTTTCTAGTGTTGAATCTGCATTAAAATACGAGTCGCAGTTCAAAATCAAATTATTGCTGGCACCATTGTCGAGTTGTAACCCAGTATCTGCGTTCTCGCTAAATGTGCAAAATTCAATGATGTTGCTGTCTCCAGTAACATGCATTCCGTTGTCTCCTGCGGCATAGACATCAATGCCTTTGACATGCCAAAAGTCTGCAGATAACTCGATGCCTCTATTGGACGAGTTTTCGCTCATAGCGGAAAAATCAAACCTAGGCCTTTCACTATCTGATGGATAGGCATAAAACATAATAGGATTGGCACTGGTTCCATTTTTAGTGATTCTGATAGGTGAGCTAAAAGTATAAGTTCCACCACGTGCGTATATTTCTTCACCTGGCGTTGCGTTAGCAAGCGCATTGATGATTTCTTGTGAGGTTTGAACGATCGTGCCCTCAATTGCTTGAGCAACACCTGATATGGTAAATGTTTTGCTTCCAGACACATTTGAGCCATCCTGAGCCGTTACCGTGATGGTGACGTTACCATTTGATACCGCGCTAAGAACACCAGTTTCAGAAATAGTGGCTACTTGAGGGTCTGAGCTGCTCCAAGTGACTGTTTTATTGCTGGCATTGCTAGGAATAAAGCCTACCGACAGCTGGTTGGTACCACCATCTGCTATATTTCCTCCATAGATTACTAATGTTTCAATCTTGACCTCAGTTTCCTCAGACATGTCTTCTGAATCATCAGTACTACAATTGACAATTGTGAAAGCCATCAGGCATAATAACATTACCTTGAAAACACTTTTAAAATCTTTCATATCATTAAAATTTGAGATTCTTCTCAGACCGAAGGTAATCGATTACATTAAATTAGCCAATCGAAAATCCAGTTAAGTTGGAAAGCTCCTCACACTCATGCTGCAAGTACCTTGCATGACTATTCCATATTAAAGTTTCGTATTTTTACGGTGTACCACCAAACCATTGATGAAGAAGAAAACGACCATTTACGACATAGCGGCAAAACTTAATCTTACCGCAGCCACAGTATCAAGAGCACTTAATGATAACAAAAAAATAAGTGAAAACACTCGCAAGCTTGTAAAGCAAACCGCTCTAGAAATGAACTATGAGCAAAACACGCTTGCCCGAGCTCTCAAAAGTGGTAAAAGCTTTAACGTTGGTGTCATAGTCCCGAGAATGGATAGTAATTTTTTTGCATCTGTTATTAGAGGTATAGAAGAAGAGCTTTATCCTCAAGGATATCACGTCATTATTTGTCAAACACATGATCAGGAAAGCTTAGAAACTGGTAATATCAATTCTTTATTGAATGCTCAAGTGGATGGTGTTTTAATGTCCATTAGTAATTCAAAGGCCAATGGTAAAGTGTTTGATAGCCTGTTTCAAAAACAAGTCCCTTTGATCTTCTTTGATAGAAAACGGGATATGGAAGGTATCAGCTCTGTTACTATTGATGACTTTGATGGTGCCTATACCGCCACTAAACATTTGATTGATCAAGGTTGTAAGCGTATTGTTCATTTATCCAACAATCGTTCTTTAGAAATCTTTAGAGACCGTTATGCTGGCTATAAACAGGCATTGCTGGATCACGGACTAGAATTTGACGAAAACCTTGTAATCGAATCTGCCAGTAAAATTGATGAAGGTAGAAGGATCACTAAGGAATTTCTTGAAATGGAGCATAGACCTGACGGCATCTTTTCTTCCAGTGATTTTACGGCTTTGGGTGCCATTCAGGAAATCAAAGCCCATGGCTTGAAAATTCCTCAAGATATTTGTGTTGTAGGATTTAGTAATGAACCTTTTACCAGGTTTATGGATTTATCCATATCCTCTGTGGATCAATCACCTATCGAAATGGGCCGTCTCACGGCACAAGTTTTTCTGGAAGAAGTAAACAACAAGAAAAAATTGAAGACGCAAAAAAAGATTGTCCTCAAACCTGAGTTAGTAATTAGAAAGTCCTCGCAGCGATAGTCTTACAAGGAGACACCACGTTTCCACGGAATGAAATCATTTTGATTTAAGAGATTTGCTTTTGAAGGCACCTTACCTGAAGCAATTTCTATGATGGCATTGAGAGTTTCCTCTGCCATTTCTTCGATTGTTTTTTCTCCCGTAATAATACCACCGGTATCAATGTCGATGATGTCGCTCATTTTACGAGCCAATTCGGAATTCGAAGACACCTTTACAATAGGAGCAATTGGGTTTCCTGTTGGAGTTCCTAAACCGGTGGTGAACAAAACAATATTTGCTCCTGCACCTACCATCGCCGTAGTACTTTCTACATCATTACCTGGTGTACATAGCAGATTCAAACCTGGCTTAGTCACGTATTCACCATAATCCAAAACATCCACTACCGGTGATGTTCCGCCTTTTTTTGCTGCACCTGCAGACTTCATGGCATCTGTGATCAATCCATCCTTAATATTTCCAGGTGACGGGTTCATATCAAAACCAGAACCAGCATCTACCACAGATTTTTCAAATGCTTTCATTAAGTCTAGAAACTTATTGGCAGATTCTTCTGTCTCACATCGATTGACCAGCTCCTGCTCTACTCCACACAATTCTGGAAACTCTGATAATATTGCGGTACCGCCTAATGCCACAAGCATATCTGATGTGTAACCTAATGTTGGATTAGCAGAAATACCGGAAAATCCATCTGATCCACCACATTCTAATCCTAATTTAAGTTTTGACAGCGGTGCCGGTTTGCGTTCCAGTGTATTGGCCTCTTTGATGGCTTCAAATGAGCTTTTTATAATGCTATTAAGCATATCATCCACTGTTCCCATCTTTTGCTGCTCATACATCAAAATAGGTTTCTTGTTGTTGGGACTAATGGCTTTCAAGGCATTTTCAAAAACTTCTATTTGAAGGTTTTGACACCCTAAACTTAATACTGTTGCGCCTACAACATTAGGATTGTGTACGTAACCAGCAAGCAATCTAGCGAGGCTTTCTGAATCTTGTCGTATACCACCACAGCCTCCAGGATGCGTGATGAACTTCACGTCCACGTTTTTAAAAACTCTTTCTGGCTCATCAACCTCTACCGTTTCTGTATCACCTCCATTTTGAACCAAGGATCTCAAAAGGTTGCGGTAGTTGTTTTTAGGTTGTGTGAGCAGTTCCTTTTCAAAGACTTCTTTAAGAGTCTCAATATTTCTGTTTTCGCAAAATACCAATGGGAAAAACAGCCAGACATTAGCTGTTCCTACTTGTCCATCTTCTCTGTGATATCCCATAAAGGTGCGATCCTTCCATTGCTCTACATTGGGTGGATTCCAGCCAATAGTAGCGGTCTTCTGGGAAACTTCAGCACTTTGGTGCTTGACGTTTTCAATCGTGAGAACAGCTCCTCTTTGAATGGGTGAATTCGCTTTACCTACGAGAACGCCATACATGAAAATATCATCACCTTCATCAAGGTCTACCAGCGATATTTTGTGTTTTGCTTTGACATCTGTAACCGCTACTATGGATTGATCTTCAAAAGAAATTAAATCGCCAGCAAGAATTTTTACTAAGGCTACGGCGACATTATCCTCTAGATGTACCTTGATCAGTTTCTTTTGCATGATGTTTCTATTGATTACTGTTTTTTGTAGCGAAATTTTTAAATCCCTTTTCGATTCCATGGGAATCGATTTCATTTAAGGCTAAAATGATAGCGCTAGGTAAGTGAGGTACTTTTGTCAAGTCTTCATCCCAAAAGTCAGAATTTGATAAGGTCTGTTCCACCACTTGATTCAAGTCATTTGTTGACCAAACTTTTTTGAAAAAAGCGACCACCTCGTCACTATCTTTTATCGGTAGGTCTTCACCATTCCAGGTTCCTTTATAGAACCTGATCAAACAGGCAAAAGCAAAGGTCAAATGAGTAGGCAATCGATTGTATTTCTCAACATACTCTAAAAGGCTAGGTAACACGCGTACCTTGAATTTGGAAACAGAATTAAGGGCAATATCTGCTAATTGATGTTTGATAAATGGATTTCTGAAACGATCTAAAATCTCGTCCGCAAAACTGTCTAGTTCTGCCTTATCCATAGGCAACACATTATTAATCTCTTCAAAAATCGCGTTGTTCACGAAAGTACCCGTAAAGTCATTATCTACTGTTTCCTTTACGGTCGCGTTTCCATACAGTAATGAGAATGGTACCATTGCGGTATGCGCTCCATTTAATATACGCACCTTGCGCGTTCTATAAGGTTGCATATCCTTTACTATTTTGACATCTAGGTCAGTTTTATGGAAAGGTAATTTCGCCTTGAGCTCATCAGCACCTTCTATCACCCAAAGTAAAAAAGCTTCAGCACTCACGATTAAGTTATCCTTATACGGTAGCTGTGCGTTGTATGCTTCAATTTCATCCTTAGGATATCCTGGAACAATACGATCCACCAGCGTGCTGTGAAACGAACAATGGTTTTCCAACCATTTTTTGAAACTTTCATCCAGTTTCCAATCCTCACAATATTTATAGATGATTTCCTTTAGAGTTTCAGAATTATGATTGATCAACTCACATGGGATGATGGTCAATCCTTTCTCTGGATTCCCTTGAAAATGCTGGAATCTCTCGTGCAATAAAACAGTAAGCTTTGCGGGAAATGATGATGGTGGCTTCATTTCCATCGAGTCTGTAGCAACATAAGCAATACCAGCTTCTGTCGTGTTGGAAATAATAAATTGAAGCTCTTCTTCCTTGGCTAGACTCAAATAGTCCTCGAAATCCTTATAGGGATCTACGCCTTTTACGATATTGGTAATCAACTCTTGATGCTGTATTTCTTCACCTTTTTTGATTCCTTTCAAAAACAAGGTATAGAGTCCATCTTGATCATTGAGCATGTCGACCATACCGCGATCAATGGGTTGCACTACGGCGATACCGGCATTAAAGTTTGTTTTTTGATTGAGTTTTTGGAAAGCATATTCTATGAATGCTCTTAGGAAATTTCCCTCGCCAAACTGTACCACCTTTATAGGCAGTTTCTTGCCTGCATCGACATTGGTTCTGTTGAGTGCCGTCTTTTTTTCTACAACTTCAATCATGATTTTTGGTATTTTAGGTTGGAAGAGGTTGAATAGGTTCTATCCTATCACAGCTTCTCTGAGTGTTTTATCAACTTTTAAAATCAAAGTATTCGTTAGCATTGTGGTAGCAAATATTAGACACCATCTTGCCCACTAGCTCCATGTCATAAGGCAACTCGCCTCGCTTCATTTCATCACCCAGTAGATTACAAAGCACGCGTCTAAAATATTCGTGTCGTGGGAAGGAAAGGAAACTTCTGGAATCTGTTAGCATTCCAATAAAGCAGCTTATCAATCCCATATTGGATAAGGCATTCATTTGTTTGATCATGCCATCCTTTTGATCCAGGAACCACCATCCAGAACCAAACTGTACCTTGCCCTTGACACTACCATCATTAAAATTCCCAATCATGGTGGCGATCACTTCATTATCGGCAGGATTGAGGTTGTAAATAATAGTTTTTGTCAATTTATTGGTGCTGTCCAGTCGGTTTAAAAAGGAAGACAATTGCTGGGCTTGAGAGTAATCACCTATAGAATCCCAACCGGTATCAGGACCCAACAATTCATGCATTCTTTTGTTATTGTTGCGCAGTGCTCCTAGATGGAACTGCTGCACCCAACCGTGTTTGTGATAGGTCTCGCACAAGAAAATCAATAGTGCGCTTTCAAACTTCAAACGCTCTTGATCTGATAGTTCCTGACCGTTGCGTCTATTTTCAAATATAGTTTTCACCTCAGACTGCGTAAAAGGAACTGAAGAAATCTGGTTGAGTCCATGATCACATAATCTACAACCATGATCATGAAAATATTGTATCCTAGATTCTAGCGCAGCGCATAAATCTTCATAAGTACGTATGTCAGTATCTGCAGCCTTTGCCAAAGCATCGATGTAATCATTATAGCCGTCATTAGCAATCATGATCGCCTTGTCAGGTCTAAAAGCAGTGCTCACCGTGACCTTATAATCACTGTTTCTTAATTGCTTGTGATGCTCTAGTGTGTCTATGGGATCTTCTGTGGTACACACTACTTTAGCATTTGCCTTAACTAACAAGTTTCTGCAGCTATATTCTGGCGAGCTAAGTTTTTCCTGAGTTTGATTCCAGATACCTTCAGCAGATTTTTCATTGAGAAGATCATAAATATCAAAATAACGAGCCAGTTCCAGATGTGTCCAGTGATATAGTGGGTTTCTTAGCGTATAAGGAACCGTTTTTGCCCATTTCATAAACTTATCCTTGTCAGAAGCATCACCGGTGATGAATTTCTCATCAATGCCCAGTGTGCGCATTGCTCGCCATTTGTAATGGTCACCATCGATCCACACTTTGGTACAGTTGCCAAAAATATGATCCTCGGCAATCAGCTTTGGTGACAAGTGATTATGGTAATCAATGATGGGTTGATCCTTGGCAAACGTGTGGTACAACTCTTCAGAATAGGAGTTGTCCAACAGGAAATTCTCGTTTATAAATGTTTTACTCATTGCTATCTGCTATATAATGGATTACAAGTTTTAATGAATCTATCGCCTTCTACCCAGATTCCTATTTTGAAAATATAATTCACAGTAAGTTATCGTCCCGCATTATATTATTAAAAACAGCTTTGTAATCGATTACACAAATGTATAGATATTTTCTAACACGTTAAAATTTCTTAATAAACGTTTCCATTGGTATAAATGAAGAATAACCCTACAAAAAGTAAATAATCATCATTAGATCAGTTCTTGGTGAATATCCTAGGAAGCACACTTGCACCGACTTCTGGACGGCTTGATGCTGTTTGTCCCTGTAAAAAAGGATGGTTGATGTTTTCGCTTTCGCGAAAGCGAAAACATTAAATATCTACTCGTTAAAAGACCATCTCTCGTTATTACACCTATCAATTTGCTAGTTATGTTTGGGTTTTAACAATCAAATAGGAATCTGAAAGGCGTTGACATGACCGTTTTCTTTAATTTTAATATCAAAACTACATGCCAGAATTACCAGAAGTACATGGTTATAAAGTGTACATCGACAGCACGATCCTGCACAAGACGATCATATCTATGGATTGTCGGGACAAGAAGCTGCTCAAGAAAGCGTACGGTGATTTTGAAAAATTCCTGGTGAGCGAGCAGCTGACTTCTACACAGCGTATTGGGAAATATTTGTTTGTCAACACGACTGGGCCTAAGGTGCTGGTGATGCATTTTGGCATGACGGGTAGGCCCAATTATTATAAGGAAGCAGATGACCGACCTAAATTTGGCCATATCGTATTGGCTTTTGACAACAATTTTCACTTTGCGTTTGAGAACAAAAGAAAGTTCGGCTGGTGGGATTTGATAGATTCTATTGCCGATTATAAAGAGGAACATGGCTTGAGCGATGATGCTCGTGAGCTGTCCTTTGAGGACTTTAAAAATTCTTTAAGCACCCGAAAAACTGACATCAAAAAAGTATTGCTGGATCAGAGTGTTGCGGCTGGCGTGGGCAACTGGATGGCAGATGAGATCCTGTACCAGGCAAAAATGCATCCACAGAAAAAGATTGAGAACATGACCGAAACTGATGTCAAAGCCGTTTTTGACGCCATGAAAAAGGTTATCGAGGTGGCCATTGAAAACGACGCGCATTACGACAGCTTCCCAGAGGATTTTCTCATGCATTTTAGAAAAAAGGAAGGCACCTGTTTCCACACCGGTGGACCCATTGAGAAGATCAAGGTAGGTGGCCGCGCGACCTATTTCTCGCCTAAGCGGCAAGAGAAATAGAACGTACTAATTAGATCTCTTTAAAGCTGAGTTTTTAAAACAAAAAAGCCCTTCAAAATTGAAGGGCTTTTCTTGGTGCGGATGACAGGAATCGAACCTGCACGCCGTGAAGCACTAGATCCTAAGTTTGTGACCTTGTCGTTATTTATTCTTAATCCTCTCATTTACAGTACCTGTTTTTTAGAATATGTTGCAAATATAACCAAAATGATACTCGCTAATGATACTCGGCAAAAATCATGTGAAATGGGAGTTTAAGGGCGCTTAGAAAGGATTTTAGGTTTTGTTTTTATCTCCAATTCATTGCGCTAAAGCTATGTTAAGCATTAACGCTACTGTCATCACTGGTGAGTTTTAAAAAAACCAATGGGCTTAAGGTATTCACGATACTGCGATCAGAAACCCGAGTATAAAGCAATGTTGTCTTGATGTTATTGTGTCCCAATAAATTTTGTATGACTCTTAGGTTTGTTCCTGAATCTAAGAGATGCGTGGCATAAGAGTGTCGTAGGTTATGACAGGTTACATCTTTGGTTATTCCAGCGCGTTTGCATGCATTGTTGAAAACGGCTCGTAGGGATCCCGCACTATATTGTTCCCTTTTTTGACCTTCAAAAAGGTAGGTTTTAGGCTTATACTCTTGATAGTAGGCTTTTAAAATAGGCTTTAGGGAATCTGGGTATGGTACGATTCTATCTTTACGACCTTTTGACTGACTGATGAAAACGCAATTGCGGTTTTTGTCCAGATCAGATATCTTGAGGTTGATGAGTTCACCACTTCTAAGCCCAAGACCATATATTGTGGCCAGCATGGCCTTGTGCTTTTTATTTTCTGTCTTATTAAGCAGTAGAGTTACTTCTTCTAACGACAAGATTTGCGGCAATACTTGCTGCGGAGGCCGAGGTTGTAACTTTTTAAAATCCACCTCTCTTTTGTGCATTTCAAATAGATACAACCTGATGGCGCTCAACAATTGCTTTTGAGTTGTATATACGTAACTTTTAACAAGGATGAGTTCGCCCAATTTGTCAAAAAGGTAATAGTTATCTAACTTTTCTATAGGTGTTTGAAAGCCTATAAAGTCTTGAAATACGTGTAATAAGCCTATATAAGACCTGATAGTGTTCCTGCTGTATTTTTTGATTTGTAACAGCGTTTTAAAGTCTTCAAACATGCTGATATTTTTGTAGGATAAATATCATACAAAAAGAGATATATCCTATGATATTAAGTTAAGAAGGTATTGATTTAATTGGGGTTAAGTATTAACTTGCTTCTATACACTAGTTCAGGCCAATTGCCTGCGGCCGTAGCTCTCCGCTATGAAATTTTGATTTTAAGGCTTAAACACCAATCAATTCGAATGTGAGTATGGCTAAAACTACTAATCAGCCTGAAGATCTTCAAAATTTCAAGACTCCCAATCTACTCAATTGGCCTGAACGGCAAAGGTGTGAAACGCCTTGATCGAAAAGTAGGTCGGTACCTGGCTAGGATCTCGCTTCCTCCAACAACTGGCACGAACATCGCATAAAGCGCATAAGGCGTTCCAAATGCTCCACGCGAGGCTTCAATTCCTCAACAATAACTATCTTCATCAATCAAAACCAATCAATAGCAAGGTAACAGCCAAACGTGAGGGAACGCCTCACACGCATTATACCTTTGCCGTTGTGAGCAATATGAGAAAAACGCTATCGATATTAATTTTACTTCTGATTTTCTCTTGTACACAAAGAGAATATAAGACAATTGACTTCGGACAATTTGAAATAACTGTACCCGAAAATTGGAACAAATACGAAGCCAAAGGAATTGATAGTTATGTTGGCGGAATAATAACTGAAACAAACGACACTTTGGACTTTGATTTTGGAATGTATTCTGGCGATTTAAGTAGAAGTGATTTTCCAATGGTTTACGACTCTCTCGGATTAGCAGAACTGACTGAAAAAGAACTTGAACTACTGCCGAAAACAAAACATCTTATCGTTGACACTATAACTGGAGATATTGACTTTAAAGAATATTTACAATACCAATTTGAATACGATACGATTGATTGTTTCCAAGCAAAAATAATTACACCAAGAAATAAAGGTTTTGGCGGAACTGGAATTTATATAGATAGCTTAACTGGAACAAAACGGAATTTTGACAAAATCAAGTTTGGATTCTATGGTTTTTACCTAAACGATAAAGTACAAGCCGAATTTTTAAAAGCTCTGAAAACATTAAAATTTAAAAAATATTGTGGATAAAATACTGCTCACAACAAGGTATAACCGCAATTACGGCGGATTCGACTACGTCCGAATCCACTCGGAATTGATAAAGCCTATGCTAAACCGAAAATTAACGCATATTAACCCGTAACTGACGGTTATACGAGACCGTTCAGGCCAATTGCCTGCGGCCGTAGCTCTCCGCTATGAAATTTTGATTTTAAGGCTTAAACACCAATCAATTCGAATGTGAGTATGGCTAAAACTACTAATCAGCCTGAAGATCTTCAAAATTTCAAGACTCCCAATCTACTCAATTGGCCTGAACGGCAAAGGTGTGAAACGCCTTGATCGAAAAGTAGGTCGGTACCTGGCTAGGATCTCGCTTCCTCCAACAACTGGCACGAACATCGCATAAAGCGCATAAGGCGTTCCAAATGCTCCACGCGAGGCTTCAATTCCTCAACAATAACTATCTTCATCAATCAAAACCAATCAATAGCAAGGTAACAGCCAAACGTGAGGGAACGCCTCACACGCATTATACCTTTGCCGTTGTCTATAATGCTGAAAAACATCGTTCATTGAAAAAATATTCTCGAAAGAGATAAAAATCTTGATGCTCAAGGTTACTAAGTCTATTGACTTTACTATGCTCGTAATCAGAGTTAGTCTGTCGATAAATCCACAAAATTTATTAACATACACAAAAACGAAGATTATGAAAAAAATAGAACAGATTAACGGAATTCTGAAAAGAACAAAAATTATGAATTTTATAAAAAGTATAGTTTTAGGAGTCGCATTCGTGGAGAAGATGGTCTAACTTCTGATTATAAAGTATAGAAATAAATAGGTGCTTAGTGGCTATTCAAGACTGAATGCGTGGGCAGGTTCGATTCCTGCCTTCTCTACCATTCAAATATAAATTTTATGGAAATAGGACATTTTAAAATATCAGGACATTCAACAAAACGGAATTGGGCGGTTTACATTTTCGTGGCTACACCAAAAAATAAGTCTAAGAAAAAGATTCTTTATGTAGGTAAAGTTGGCGATAATCGAGCTGGTTGCAATCCTGTAATTTCAAGAGTTGGAAATCATTTTTCTCATAATAAGATTCATTCTCAAATCCGAAACGCAATTCCCGATACAGAAAATTATGATTATGAATATTTTTACTGCCATTTTGACGAATACAATACAAAAAAAGACTTGTGGGAAAATGGTCGTGAAAAAACAAATGAACTTGAACGAGAATTAAACAGAATTGTTCAAAAGAATATGAATAAAGCAACGTACGAATTATTAAATCCTTTTGGTGGAAAATCAGTTTCCACAGCGGACAAAAAATATCGTGCGAAACTGCTATCGAAAGAAGAAAAAGAAATGTTGGAAAAACTGTGTGCGAAAGCACTATAGACAACATTGTATATAAAAAATAGCGCAAGTCATTGCTAACACTATGATTTGGGCATTTTTGGAAAGTCGCCAAATTTTTAAATTTGACGATTTCCAATAAAAAAGATAAATAGTAAAATTTAAAAATTCGGCTTGTGTTTAATCCGAAAAGTTATCGCTTATTTTCAGCGCTACTTTTCATATACGGAGCCGTTCAGGCCAATTGCCTGCGGCCGTAGCTCTCCGCTATGAAATTTTGATTTTAAGGCTTAAACACCAATCAATTCGAATGTGAGTATGGCTAAAACTACTAATCAGCCTGAAGATCTTCAAAATTTCAAGACTCCCAATCTACTCAATTGGCCTGAACGGCAAAGGTGTGAAACGCCTTGATCGAAAAGTAGGTCGGTACCTGGCTAGGATCTCGCTTCCTCCAACAACTGGCACGAACATCGCATAAAGCGCATAAGGCGTTCCAAATGCTCCACGCGAGGCTTCAATTCCTCAACAATAACTATCTTCATCAATCAAAACCAATCAATAGCAAGGTAACAGCCAAACGTGAGGGAACGCCTCACACGCATTATACCTTTGCCGTTAGGCAATATTTGAAAAAAATGCAACTGAAATTAATCGCATCACATATTTTAATATTTATAATTTCCATTTTCGGAATCACACATCTGTATGAATATGTTGGAAACGGAACAACTGAAATAATTTATGCTATTTTTCATCTGACAATAGTTCTTATACTTTATTTAGTTAGCGGATATTTACTTACCGATAAAACTGAAAAATTTAAATTTTGGAATTATTATATTATAGCATTAATTGGAGCCGTAATTTGGTTGTGTGCTTTTCTAAATTCCCCTACTGATTTGGATTGGAAAAATGGAAACGGAGGAATTTTATGGCTGATTTACAGAATGTATATAAGTGGAATAGAAACGCCATTTAATTTTAGTGATAGTTTCTCTATTCATACAAAAAACATAAAACTCGAAATTATAATACTTCTGATTTTGACAATAACGCCTTCAATATTACAAGCATTTGGAGGTTTTATAAAAACTAATCGGAATAAAAAAACATTGCCTAACATTGGCTATAAGTAATTGCTTGTTCTCGCCTACTTCTGAAAATCCTCGCGGATTTTCAGTTTGGTGTGTACTTGCAATGGTAAGTGCTAAACCACGCAACTACTCATAGCCGAGACCGTTCAGGCCAATTGCCTGCGGCCGTAGCTCTCCGCTATGAAATTTTGATTTTAAGGCTTAAACACCAATCAATTCGAATGTGAGTATGGCTAAAACTACTAATCAGCCTGAAGATCTTCAAAATTTCAAGACTCCCAATCTACTCAATTGGCCTGAACGGCAAAGGTGTGAAACGCCTTGATCGAAAAGTAGGTCGGTACCTGGCTAGGATCTCGCTTCCTCCAACAACTGGCACGAACATCGCATAAAGCGCATAAGGCGTTCCAAATGCTCCACGCGAGGCTTCAATTCCTCAACAATAACTATCTTCATCAATCAAAACCAATCAATAGCAAGGTAACAGCCAAACGTGAGGGAACGCCTCACACGCATTATACCTTTGCCGTTACCACACATTTGAAAATGACCCGAACATTAAAAATAACACTTTCTATAATAACAGTAATTTTAGGTTGGTTAATGATTGGAATTGGATATACAGCGAAAATTGGTCATCCAATTAGTACAATTCTGTTTTTGCTCGGAATTGTTTGTTTTTTTATTGGATGCATATGGTTTATTCTTTCAATTAAATCAACTAAAAATATTAATTAATAACTTGAATTGAAAACAGCCGAATTTTTAAAAATAAAGACGAGTTATCTCGGAATCGGAATTAAGTCAGTTCTATTTTTCGGAATTCTGCTACTTCTGATTTTAATTCAGATATTAGCTTTTTTCTTAATATTTGGCTCTGGAGCTGGTGCAAGTAAAGTTTCCGAATTATGGTATGTTGAATTAAGATTTAACTATCTGCCGATTTTAATTGTTGACGGATTTTTAGTTTATAGAATTATTAAAAATACAACAATGGAGAATACGTGAAATTCAAAACGAATTTGATTACACTTTTGATTTTGATTCTTCTATTCTCAATCAGAAATCAAATCGAGCAACTGATTTACTGAATGGCTAATAAAATCGTGTGGTAACACCGTGTATAATTAATGGCTAGTTTTAGCTTGCTTACGAAAATCCTCGCGGATTTTCTATTAGGTTTTTATTTGCTAAATTATGTGCTTAAACAAGCCACTAATCATACACCACAACGTTGTGTTTAATTATGAACGACTTACCATTTGAAATATTTGCTTTTGGAGGGCTTTTACTTTTGTACTTGGCTTTATACTATTTGTCTGAATGGATAATAAAAATCGAGCTGAAAAAGAAAAAGACTAATAGAATATCCAAGGCAATAACTTACAGAACGATAACAAAACGTGGTGAGAAATATGATTATGAATTCCCATTGAACCCAAACATTGACGGATTTTGGATTAGACTATTTGCTAAGTTATTTGACTACGGAATTTATTTGAGTGTTTTATATTTGATTGACAGGTATCTGACAGAAATAAATCTTTACCCATTTTTGTTAGCATTTTTTGCTTTGTTTGTCATTAACCCGATTTTCGAATCTCTAACTGGAAGAACCTTTGGAAAATATATTTTTGGAATGAGAGTCATTGACGATTTTGGAGATAATCCGTCATTTTTGACATCATTTATAAAAAACTTATTGCAACTTTTCAGTATAGTCTTTTATGTACTATCAAGTGCAACAATATTGGAAGATGAAATGTTTTTCCATAATAAAAGGACTTTTACATACACGATTTGGAATAAAGACAAAGAAAAAATATTAACTGAATTAAATAACTAAACACAACAATGGCTATAAGTAATTGCTTGTTCTCGCCTACTTCCGAAAATCCTCGCGGATTTTCAGTTTGGTGTGTACTTGCAAAGTTAAGTGATAACCCACGCAACTACTCATAGCCGAAACCGTTCAGGCCAATTGCCTGCGGCCGTAGCTCTCCGCTATGAAATTTTGATTTTAAGGCTTAAACACCAATCAATTCGAATGTGAGTATGGCTAAAACTACTAATCAGCCTGAAGATCTTCAAAATTTCAAGACTCCCAATCTACTCAATTGGCCTGAACGGCAAAGGTGTGAAACGCCTTGATCGAAAAGTAGGTCGGTACCTGGCTAGGATCTCGCTTCCTCCAACAACTGGCACGAACATCGCATAAAGCGCATAAGGCGTTCCAAATGCTCCACGCGAGGCTTCAATTCCTCAACAATAACTATCTTCATCAATCAAAACCAATCAATAGCAAGGTAACAGCCAAACGTGAGGGAACGCCTCACACGCATTATACCTTTGCCGTTGTGCAACATTGAAAAAAAACATCGCGAATTGAAATTTAAAATCGGATTATCATTATTTTTTGTTGGCGGATTTTTCTTTTTTTGGATTTTAGGTCCGATAATAACTAACAAACTAAAAAACGGACTGAAAAAGCGGAACTCGATATTAGTTGAAAAGGCACCTGCGATTTTCAAGTTTTATCACTATTTCTTCAGAGCATTTGCAATATTTTGCCTGATATATATAGTTTTAATTTGGTCAGGATATGTACAAATTCCAAATGAATAGAAAATGAAAAATGTTCTGATTAACGCATTACTATTTATTCTTTTAAGCGGATGTTCGATATTGAAAAGTGAAAAGATTTATCAAGGCAGTTATAAAGAACATAACATCGAATTATCCTTTTTGAACTCGAAAAAAGGTAGAATTATAATTAACGAAAATGATACAATTCCTTTTGCATATAAGATTGAAAAAAACCGAATAAACCCAAAAACCAATAAAATTAATGACGTGGAGTTTTACGTTTATCGCTTTACGATTAATGCTGAATATGAATTGGATTTTCCGATTGGATTTTATGAAATCGGACAAAAAGGTGGCGATCTTTTACAAGGAAATGACGGAATAATTTTAGTGAGAAAACGGAACTAAAACTTAATAAAACAACGTTGCACAACAACGTATATAGCTCATAGCTAATTTGTTTCTTAATCGAAGTTAAGGCGTATTTGCAAGTCCGCCAAATTTTTTAATTTGGCTTTTTGACAAAAAAAGATAAAAAAGGAAATTAAAAAATTCGGCTCGTACTTAACCGAATATTTATCGCTAATTTGCACGCTACTAGCCATATACACAACCGTTGTAACACATTTTGAGAAACCTATTAACTTACATATTGATTTTTACTATTTGTTTCGGATGTTCTGACAACAACTCTGAATGGAAATCTGAAATGAATGCAACAATATTCTTTGGAGCAGTACCGAAAAATGAAAAGTTTAATTTGACTTTCAAAAAATCGAAAAATACACTGAATTTTAGATACGTAAATCAAATTGATACAACAAAAACGATAGCGATAAGCAAAATAATTAATGCTGACACTCTTCTTTTTGGATTTGACAAGTTTCTAAAAACTAACAAAAAGCCTTTCACAAATGATGAACTTCAAGGATTGGAGTTTGACTATTATGACACAATAGATTATGCAGATGACGCAACTGGACCGATTTTATTTAATGAGAAATATGGACTTCTCGCAATTAACAATGTATTCGGACCGACAATCATATTTTTGGATAAAAAAGATGATTATCTGACTGAATATATAATTGATAAACTAAATGAATAAAAAACGTGTTACAACAATGTATAACCGCAATTACGGCGGATTCGACTACGTCCGAATCCACTCTGAATTGCTAACGTCAGTGCTTAACCGAAAATTAATGCATATTAACCCGTAACTGCGGTTATACGCACCGTTCTACATCATATGACCAAAATCACGAAAGCAATTTTATTATGTACAGCTCTTCTAATTATAGGTTGTAGTAAGAAAATATATGAGTTTGACGACGGTAAACGAAAATCACAGTTCATTTTAAAAAATTTAAAATTTACGTATGTTGAAGAGAGTAACGCTGAGTCCTTCAGATCTGCTGGAACTTTCTATGCAACGGATACATCAATTGTCTTCAACTTTCGGAAAAGCTTAAAGCTTCCGTTTAGCTATGCAACTAAAAATATCAAGGTTGTTTCAAGTGTTAACCAAGATGAATTTCCAGAAATCACAGTAATAAGTAATTTCGATGACTTTCCAGAATTTGATGCCCAAGTAATACTTCGTGACGCAGAATTAAAAACGCTTGAAAGGTTGGAAACTGATTTTGATGGAAAAGTAAAAATTAAAAAACCAAGTAAGGTTTACGAAATAGAGATTTCTAATAATATTGGCTCTCGAAAATCAATTTTTAAGTTTAAGCCTTATACAAACAGCAATATCCAAGTCCATTTGTCAACTATCGATTATGGTGGCAAACCTATAGAAACTCCTTGCCTTTCTGTGCTCATAGAGCCGATTATAATCGCTGATATTCTAAAAGAAAACGAAACCGATGGGGTATTTGTTCTTAATAGCTACAAATACAAGCTAATCGAATAAATACGATGTAGAACACTGGCTATACGCAATTGCTCGGTTCTTGCTCATCCCTAAAATTTCTGCGAAATTTTCTATGGTTTGGGTATATTTGGGAAGACAAGGCTAAGACACGCAACTGCGCATAGCCTAAACCGTTCAGGCCAATTGCCTGCGGCCGTAGCTCTCCGCTATGAAATTTTGAAGCTAAGGCTTCGAATCACAAAATATTTGAGTGCCTAAATTCTCAAGATCTTCAACCAGTCACGGTACCACAAAATTTCAAGACTCCCGATCTACTCAATTGGCCTGAACGGCAAAGGTGTGAAACGCCTTGGTCGAAAAGTAGGTCGGTACCTGGCTAGGAGCTCGCTTCCTCCACCAACTGGCACGAACATAGCATAAAGCGCACGAGGCGTTCCAAATGCTCCACGCGAGGCTTCAATTCATCAACAATAACTATCTTCATCAATCAAAACCAATCAATAGCAAGGTAACAGCCAAACGTGAGGGAACGCCTCACACGCATTATACCTTTGCCGTTGCCCACAATTTGAAAAACATACTCTAAATGAAAAAAATACTGATTTTAATTCTATTCATTTATTCCAATATTGGATTTAGTCAATCAAAAGCAATTGATTCTCTTAAAATTAAAACGACTGAAATTTCTGCAGAATATAAAACTTCTGAGAAGTTGGAATGCCAAGCAGTGCAATCAAAATTGCTTTACGAAAATCCCGAAATGTATAGTTTTATTCTTGGAGAAACTATAGATAAAAGATTTCAAACTTTTGAATACGATGGAAAAAAAGGTTCTATATTATATTTCGAATTTGACAAAGACGCCGAAAACGGAAAAGGATTTATCGAAAGTCTACTCTGGGGCGGAAAAAAACCGAATAAAGCTCATCCCG
This sequence comes from Nonlabens sp. YIK11, assembly GCF_001413925.1. Taxonomy (NCBI): domain Bacteria; kingdom Pseudomonadati; phylum Bacteroidota; class Flavobacteriia; order Flavobacteriales; family Flavobacteriaceae; genus Nonlabens; species Nonlabens sp. YIK11. Next base: position 1,007,426 of record NZ_LBMJ01000001.1, on the reverse strand, counting down.
AACAAATAATTACTAAAGGAAATGTAATGATTATATTGAGTTTCCCTTTCAAAAGCAAAGTGGGAAAAGAGCTAAACGAATTGATTACGAATAAATAAACTGTGGGCAACAATGTATATAAAAAATAGCGCAAGTCATTGCTATCACTAAGGTTTGGGCATTTTTGGAAAGTCGCCAAATTTTTAAATTTGACGATTTCCAATAAAAAAGATAAATAGTAAAATTTAAAAATTCGGCTTGTGTTAATCCGAAAAGAAACCGCTTATTTTCAGCGCCACTTTTCATATACGGAGCCGTTGTAAGCAAGCTGTAAAAACCGAAAATGAACGAAATTTTGAGTTGGAATATTAACAAAGAAAAACTGATTGACTACAAATCGGAAGGTTGGACTGAAGATTATTTCGTTTCATCGCCAAATAATGAATACGGAATTATAGTTTACAATATTGAAGAATGGAGAATGGGAGCTTATGCTGGACTAATTGGAATTTACTCAAACTCTGACAATCCGAAACTTGAACTGAATTCAAGCCGAACTTGGATATATTTTCAAAACGACAAAACGTTTGACTTCCTTGAAAAGTCGGAATGTATAGTTTGTAGAAAACCTGCCCACAATCCGAATAATCCGAAAGGTGGTTTTCCTTTTGTTATCATTAATCTGAAAAATAGAAAATTTGCATTCTTTGATTTTGACCCAACATCAATTTATTACGGACTTGAGGAAACTGAAAAAAATAAAGCAAAATTAATTGAGATTCATCCGAGAGATTTAGAATATCTGAACAGAGAAAAACGGACAGACGAAATTGTGGATTTAGATAAATTAAAATGGCTCGACTTGATTGACTTTGACCGAGCATTGGAAAAATATTATGAATAAAAAAAGCCAGCTTACAACAATGGCTATAAGTAATTGCTCGTTCTCGCCTACTTCTGAAAATCCTCGCGGATTTTCAGTTTGGTACGTACTTGCAAAGTTAAGTGCTAACCCACGCAACTACTCATAGCCAAAACCGTTCAGGCCAATTGCCTGCGGCCGTAGCTCTCCGCTATGAAATTTTGAAGCTAAGGCTTCGAATCACAAAACATTTGACTGCCTGCATTATCAAGATCTTCAACCAGTCACAGGACCACAAAATTTCAAGACTCCCAATCTACTCAATTGGCCTGAACGGCAAAGGTGTGAAACGCCTTGATCGAAAAGTAGGTCGGTACCTAGCTAGGATCTCGCTTCCTCCAACAACTGGCACGAACATAGCATAAAGCGCATAAGGCGTTCCAAATGCTCCACGCGAGGCTTCTATTCAACAACATTAACTATCTTCATCCATCAAAACCAATCAATAGCAAAGTAACAGCCAAACGTGAGGGAACGCCTCACACGCATTATACCTTTGCCGTTACCTGCAATTATGAAAAACATTCTGCTTATCATTATTATTTGTTTTTTAAACCAACTTTCTGCTCAAGAAATAGTCGGAATGAAAGACTTATATGTTGAAAATGATTTGACTTACAAAGTTGCGGACGATAAATTGTTTTCTGGACAAGCTCAACACGTTCGGAAAAATGAACATTTAGTCTATGAAGAATATTTTGAGAATGGAAAATTGACTAAATCTATTACCTATTACAACGGAACTGAAAAGCCAACACCTGCAAGTGAAACTGAATATTATTGGGAAACTCAAACAAAACGCAAGGAAACGAATTACGGACTGAACAAACCAACAACTGAATTTAAGCACTACAATAAAAACGGAAAAAAGACTCTAATCGAGCAGTACGAAAATGACAAACTGATTTATCGTTGTGAATATCAAAAAAATAAAAAGCACGGAACTGAATACTGCCTGAAAGATGATGGAACTGAATTACGAATTGAATATCGGAATGGCAAAAAAGTAAAAAAATAACAGCAGGTAACAGTGTATAACCGTAATTACGGCGGATTCGACTACGTCCGAATCCACTCGGAATTGCTTAGATCGGTATCATACGGAAAATTAACGCACGTTAACCCGTAACTGACGGTTATACGAGACCGTTGTGCCTAATTGCAGAATGACAGAAACTAAAGAAAAATACGAGAAAATTTTATTCAAATATCACAGCAATGTTCTTGATGAACTGACTGTAGAAACTATGTGGGCAGAAATAATTGACAAGGATAACGGAATTTATAAATTGGACAATATTCCTTTCTACGGACCACAAATCGCAACCGATGACGAATTTTACGCGGAATTTGACGAATCGGAAAAAATGCTGACTTATAAAAAAACAACCAAACATTCTGGAAATTCTATAGTTTTAGTAATCATAACCAAAAAAGGATTTGACAAAGAAATTATTAGAAACCGATTTAAAGAATTGGATTGTGAAAGTGAAGGACTTAATGACATTTACTTTTCAATGGAAATTGTAAAAAAAGTTAATTATTCGGGAATAAGAAAAATATTAGACGAGTATGAAAATGACGGAATTATTGAATTCGCAGAACCTTGTCTATCGGACAAACATCGAGCTGAATTAAAAAACAACTAGGCACAACAATGTATAAAAATAATTGCTCAGTTTTGGGCTTAACCAAAGGTAGTTGCAAGTTTACTACGTCTGATTTTCCTGCGGAAAATCCTCGCACGTAAACCCGCAACTATTCTTATACGAGACCGTTCAGGCCAATTGCCTGCGGCCGTAGCTCTCCGCTATGAAATTTTGATTTTAAGGCTTCGAATCACAAAACATTTGAGTGCCTGCATTATCAAGATATTCAATCAGTCACAAGACCACAAAATTTCAAGACTCCCAACCTACTCAATTGGCCTGAACGGCAAAGGTGTGAAACGCCTTGATCAATAGGTAAAGGTATACTTGGCAAGGCTACGCTTCCTCCAACAACTGGCACAAACATAGCATAAAGCGCATAAGGCGTTCCAAATGCTCCACGCGAGGCTTCTATTCAACAACATTAACTATATTCATCCATCAAAACCAAACAAAGACAAGGTAACAGCCAAACGTGAGGGAACGCCTCACACGCATTATACCTTTGCCGTTGTAAGCAAGCTATAAAAACAGAATGGCAACATTATTAGACGATATAAAAAAGCAATCCGATTGGACGGTTAAAGCGTTCAAATCGGATGGAATTGAACTTGATTATTCAATGGGAAGTTTAATTGAAATTGACCGATTTATCCAAAAATACACTAAAGACGGACAACCGATAAAAGGTGGTCGACTTGCCAAAGGTTATGGCGGAAAGATTTTTTCGATTGGCTCATATATTGGAGAAACTTTAATAAAAAATGTTCCTGATTCGAAATGGATTACTGATGACAATGACCCTCACGGAGAAGTGAATATCGAAGTAAATTTATCAGACGGAACTCAATGTTGGCCAATTCAAAAATTAATGAAAAGGATTCAAAACGGACTTGAGGACGGGATTTATCCTTATGGAGTAAGCGTGACAAACAATAAAGCGGATGAAAAGTGTGACGGAGAGTTTTGGAAAATAGAAAGTGAAGTAAAACCAATGGAACCGAAAAAACCTTGGTGGAAATTTTAAAAATAAAAAAGCCAGCTTACAACATTATATAACCGCAATTACGGCGGATTCGACTACGTCCGAATCCACGCGTAATTGCTACCGTAGGTGCTTATCCGTAAAACATTAAATTTAATCCCTTAACTGCGGTTATACTAAACGTTGGCATTAATTTGATGAAACACCCGGAATTAATCATATTATTTATAATGATAGTCCTTACTTCTTGTTTGTAAAATGTAGAAATGACTGAATATAGCTACGTTTACAAACAAAAAAGCTTGAATGAAAAATATGCTATTTATCAATATAGCAGACCTGGATTAATGGCTTTCAGCAGCGATATAACAGGAACAAGATTATTGCCAATTAATAAAGAGTTTTCTGAAAAAAACGGAATCGAAATAAATGGAAGAATAAAACAATGGATTTCTGAAGACACATTAGAAATTTATCGATTCAATAATCCAAAAGATTTTGAACAACCAAAAGATACTTTAAAAAAAGTATATTACGAGAAAGCATATGATTTGACTTTAAAAGTTGTCGAAAATGACAGAATAAATGCTGGAAGACTACAAGAAAAATATTTTGACTCATTGAAAATTAACCAAAATAAAATTACATTTTTCGGACTAAAGCACAAATTTGGACCTAAACCAATTAACGAAATTGAAACTTATAATTTAGGTGATTTTAAAATTCTATCGATTAAAGATTCAATCCAAAAAATTGAACACCACTTCCTCGAAAAAGGAATGGATCTTAAATATCACAATTCAGACGGAACTATAACTGAAAATCTACCTCGAATTGAAATTAAAACGGTTTGGTTTTACCCAACCAAAAAGTTAAAGACAAATGATTATAATGAAAAAAACGGAATATTTAACGAAATAAAAACTAATGCCAACAATGGCTATAAGTAATTGCTGGTTTTCGCCTACTTCTGAAAATCCTTGCGGATTTTCAGTATGGTGTGTACTTGCTAAGTTTAACGCTAAACCACGCAACTGCTCATAGCCGAGACGTTCTGTGCAAGCTGAAAAACAAATGAACAGCAAAAAGAAATGGAGGAAAGATTATTACGCTGGACAATTACTTTGGTTCGGAATTGCTTGTATTGGTTGTGCATTTTATTTTTTTGCGCCTACCCTATTCACAACAGAAAAGTCTCTAATTGAAAAACGTGGAGAAGTAGAGAATGTAAAAGCATTTTACACAAGAGTTAGTTCTAAAGGTCATAAAAGCGTGAAGTCGGAACTAATATTAAATCTTAAAAATGATACTCGAAACTATAAATTAGCTAAAAACATTGAACAGAGTTGGAATAATGAAAAGTATGAGCTAATTGAGAGAGAATTAAAAAAATCTGGAAAAGCAATTGTTTGGATTAAGGAAAGTGAACAATCTGAAATGGAACCTGAAGTATTTCAAATTGCAACTGGAGAAAACAATATACTCTATGATATGAATGACGTGAAATCTGAATTAAGATTTCTCTTTCCTTTTTTGTTAATAATGGGATTTTTTGGAATTGGAGTTTACCTAAACCATAAGTATCCGAATCGAATTAAAAGTTTGATGAGAAAAAAGCCAGCACACAACAATGTATAACCGCAATTGCGGCGGATTCGACTACGTCCGAATCCACTCGGAATTGCTAACGCCAGTTCTTAACCGAAAATCATTAACTTTAATCCCGTAACTGATGGTTATACGAGACCGTTCAGGCCAATTGCCTGCGGCCGTAGCTCTCCGCTATGAAATTTTGATTTTTAAGGCTTGAGCACACATCAATTCGAATGTTAGTATAGCTAAAACTACTAATCAGCCTTAAGATCTTCAAAATTTCAAGACTCCCAATCTACTCAATTGGCCTGAACGGCAAAGGTGTGAAACGCCTTGATCAATAGGTAAGTGTATACCTAGCAAGGCTACGCTTCCTCCAGCAACTTTCACGAACATAGCATAAAGCGCATAAGGCGTTCCAAATGCTCCACGCGAGGCTTCTATTCAACAACATTAACTATCTTCATCCATCAAAACCAATGAATAGCAAAGTAACAGCCAAACGTGAGGGAACGCCTCACACGCATTATACCTTTGCCGTTGGGCACAAGCTGAAAAAGATATGAGTTCGAAAAAAGAAAAAGGTCTATTTTTATTAGAAGAAGTAATCGAGAATCTTGAAAATCCAAAATTTTCTCTTTTTAGCTGTATCCAAAAGTTAAATAGAATTGGAAAATTACTTAATGAAAAAAAACTTATAATTTGGACTGAAATTCAATTAGGTAACACTATTTATACTACAAGTCTCAAAGAACTTATATCTGCATTTATTGAAAATGAAAATGAAAACAATAAAAAAACTAAGGAAAAACTTAAAGCAATTACTAAAACAGTAAAAGAATTAGGAATTGATGTAGGAATAGATATTACAAATGAAGAATTAACTGCAAAAGCGACTGATGCTGGTGGAAGTTTTTCTAATATTGGATACATAGAAGATAAATACAAAGACTATGTAAAAACGAAAAGGGGAAATGATGGAACTTACTATACTGCAAATTTATCTCAAACACTTTCTGTCGTAAAATCATTAGCATATAAAAAAGCTTCCTTTTATCATAAAAAATACGCTTACGAACATTTACCTGAATCAAATTTTGAGATTCTTAAAAATCAAGTAGAAGATGTACTTTTTGAAATCGACCCTGAATTAGCAGAACAACTACTTTTAGCATTTAAATCAGTTTCGTCAAATAGTGAAGAAGAATGGTCTCAAGGTTTAACAAGTTGTAGGCGATTCTTTGAAAAATTAGCAGATAATTTATATCCACCAACTGAAGAAAAAATAAATGGAAGAAGTTTATCCAAAGAAAATTATATAAATCGTCTTTGGGCTTATATGGACGAAAATATAGTCAGTAAATCTAATAAAGATTTAGCAAAAAAACACGTTGACTTTCTTGGTCTATACCTACAAAGTACATTCAAACTAACAAATAAGGGTGTACATTCAAGCTTAACTAGAGTTGAAGCAATTAAAACTGTAATGCATATTTATTTAGTTTGTGCTGACTTACTTGATTTTCTTGACAAGGATAAATTTTTAGATAAAAAGCCAAGTATATATTCTGCAACATTAGATGAAATTGTAGTTGTCGGAAATGTTTCTAAAAATATCGCTAAAGAAATAATTAAATTAAGAGTTAAAAAAAATAAGATAACCGAAGATGATTTAAAAGAAATTCCTGGACTTGGAGTTAAAACATTAAAAAGGTTATTAGAAAATATAACATTAGAATCAAAATAAAGCCTGTGTACAACACCGTATATAATTTATTGCTAGCTTCTTGCCTACTAGCGAAAGTCCTCGCGGACTTTCTTGGTCGGTAATTATTTACTAAATTAGTTGCTTAAACCACGCAACAAACCATATACAACAACGTTTAGGCCAATTGCCTACGGCCGTAGCTCTCCGCTATGAAATTTTGAAGCTAAGGCTTCGAATCACAAAACATTTGAGTGCCTGCATTATCAAGATCTTCAACCAATCACTGGAACACAAAATTTCAAGACTCCCGATCTACTCATCTGTCTTCCTCTCGCTCCTACCTCGCTCGTCGGAGACAGAAACGGCAGAGGTGTGAAACGCCTTTTCATGAGGTAGGTGTTTACCTAGCTAGAATCTCGCTTCCTCCACCAACTGGCACGAACATAGCATGAAGCGCAAGAGGTATGCATTCCTCTCGCTGTGCTCGTCGGATGCAGGATGCTCCACGTGAGGCTTCTATTCAACAACATTAACTATCTTCATCCATCAAAACCAACTAAAGGCAAGGTAACAGCCAAAAGTGAGGGAACGACTCACACGCATTATACCTTTGCCGTTAGCCACTATTTGAAGAAAATGGACCTATTCAATTTTAGTAAAAGGAAAATTCAAGGATACGTTTATGCATCGAATGATGAAAACGAATTATTTGAAAATGCTAAGGTTGGTGACTCAATTATTAAAAAGAATAAGAAACCACCTTTCATTGTAGTTGACCATTCATTAGAAACCAAAATTGTTACTCAATGGCCAGGGAAATTATTTAAAGTAGAAGTAATTAATCCTTCAAGAGAGAAAAGAATAAATAAAGGATTAGTAAATGATGTATGGTACACAAGAACATTTGGAGTTAAAATATTAGAAGAAGTTGCAATCAAAGAATTATTTGGAGACAATGGACAAGAGATTGAGCAAATTATCAACTTAACAAGAAATATATCCGAAAATAAAGTTCTGGAACTATCAAAGTTTGACAAAGGATTGAACAGTGAACTGTATACAAAGGCTTGGCAAAACTGTATAAAGATTTATGACGCTAATCATCCTTTTGTTAATGATAACCACGATAACACGATTGAGCTATCAGCTAAAAATGAAAGGTATAGTTCACCAATTAAAGAAGGTTTATCTATTATATCGTCTCAATTTGACATTAGAGCAAGAGAATTAGTTGGAGATTCTGCGTTCGGAATAGATGAAGATGGAGAGATTTATCTAAAACCTGTTTGGGCAAAAGCTGTGGAGAAAATACTTCACGCTGGAATGTCATATGCTTCGGACAATATTTTAACCGAAAGTGAAGGAAAAAAATTAAGAGAACCTTTTAAAAAAGTGTTCGGAATAAATTAAAAAAACAGTGGCTAACAATGGCTATAAGTAATTGCTGGTTCTCGCCTACTTCTGAAAATCCTCGCGGATTTTCAGCTTGGTGTGTACTTGCAAAGTTTTGTGCTAAACCACGCAACTACTTATAGCTGTGACCGTTCAGGCCAATTGCCTGCGGCCGTAGCTCTCCGCTATGAAATTTTGAAGCTAAGGCTTCGAATCACAAAATATTTGAGTGCCTGAATTCTCAAGATCTTCAACCAGTCACAGTACCACAAAATTTCAAGACTCCCGATCTACTCAATTGGCCTGAACGGATTTCCGTTTGGAAAGGATAAAGTGACTCATTCATGCGGAGAAAAAGATAGCTATGCATATTTTAAAATGGAATTCTATAAAATTGGATTGACAGGTAAATGCGGATTGCAAATCACATTGGAAGAAAATGTGGCAACGGTTTATAGAAAAGAAGAAAAAGACAAACTAACAATGGAGTTAATAGTTGACCCAAATTCGATTGATATATTTTGCCGAGAGTTGAAAGTATTGGCTCAAAAAGAAAGTGGGATTGCTGAATTAAAAGCTGTCGGAAAATACACTAACAACATTGCGTAGAATAACGCACTACAACAATGTATAAAAATAATCGCTCAATTTTGGGCTTAACCAAAGGTCGTTGCAAGTTTACTACGTCTGATTTTCCCGCGGAAAATCCTCGCACCTAAACTCGCAACTATTCTTATACGAGACCGTTGTAGCCAATTTACAAAATGGATAGAAAAGAATTTTTAATCACTGTTTGGAAACAAGGAATAAAACCAATTCTGATAATCGGAGTAATCTTTTTCTGCGGTAAATTTATCTACAACATCTTCGCTGAAAGTGGAACCGAACGATTTGTGACAATCTTGATTATCGGATTCGGACTCTTAATGTTGACAGCGCATCTTATTGGTTATTTCTTCAACTCATTGACAGAAAAACTTAAAACAATATTTCCAGAAAAAGTCAAAATTTGGCTTGGAGTAATTAACAGACTTCTTGATTACATATCACCAATAATACTAGGTGTGATAATTTACCACTTCTGGAAAGAAGATTGGATAACAGCTGCAATAGTATTGGGTGTATTGTTAATCCAAAGGATAGGAGAAATTATAAAAGAAGAAAAACTGGCTACAACAATGGCTAAAAAATCATAGCCACCCTACGAGATGGCAACGCTTTTTAGCTCAACCGTTCAGGCCAATTGCCTGCGGCCGTAGCTCTCCGCTATGAAATTTTGAAGCTAAGGCTTCGAATCACAAAACATTTGAGTACCTGCATTACAAAGACCTTCAACCAGTCGCAGGACCACAAAATTTCAAGACCTGCCTGCCGGCAGGCAGGCTCCCGATCTACTTCTGTGTCTTCCTCTCGCTCCTAACTCGCTCGTCGGAGACAGAAACGGCAAAGGTGTGAAACGCCTTGATCGAAAAGTAGGTCGGTACCTGGCTAGGATCTCGCTTCCTCCACCAACTGGCACGACCATAGCATAAAGCGCCTCAGGTATGCATTCCTCTCGCAGTGCTTGTCGGATGCAAGATGCTCCACGAGAGGCTTCAATTCCTCAACAATAACTATCTTCATCAATCAAAACCAATTAAGGCAAGGTAACGGGCAAACGTGAGGGAACGCCTCACACGCATTATACCTTTGCCGTTGTGTATAATGTAAAAATAGTGAAAGCGAAAAAAATCGTTCAGAACATAAATTTCAACTGAATAAACCAATAAAAATAAATTGAAACGAAAAGAAATATTTTGGCTGATTGGAACTCTAATAATTTGCTTTCTAATTCATTTTTCTCTTGACGGATTTGATAGTTTTACCGCAACGTCAACTTTAGATTTTAATTTACACGATAGCTATTTTGTAATTCCAAATATTTTCTTTTTTCTGTTATTGACGTCATTTATATTTTTCGGAGTATATCTCGTTAGAATGTTGCGACAGAATTTTAAAAATTTGTTCGCAAATGTTGTGTTTATGATTTCAAGCATTTTAGTCATTTTGATTTTAGTAAATGTGATAACGACAATAAATTCACTCGGTCAAATATATTCTTCGATGGATTATTCAAATATTGGCGACGAAGTAAAAGAGCAAACTCAAAACAGATATAATAATACCGCGAATAGCATTTTGACTATCCTACTGATTATATTGTTATTATTGACATATTGCGGATATAAAACAGGCAGAAATTATAAGCATCGTGAGGAAAACACTATGCACAACAACGGCTATAAGTAATGCAAGATTAAGTGCTTAACACGAAATTAATCGCTAATTTGCTATGACCGCCAAAACCTTGTTTTGGCTTTTGAAATATTAAAAAAAAACCGAAAACAAGGTTCTGGCTCTGTGCTCAACCGAAAGGAAAGTAGGTGTTTGCGCCCGCAGTACTCATAGCCAAGACCGTTGGGCAACATTTGAGAAATGACCGAAATCAAATTATATAAATCAAAGAAAAAAGTTCTGAAACAATTTCTACTTGCTGCGTCATTAATTGCAGCAGGAATATGGATGATTAATAGAGATGGAGGGTCTGAAACTGACCGAATAATGGGCTGGATAGGAACTTGCTTTTTTAGTTTAGCAATTCCAGTAGGACTTTTCCATATGTTTGACAAAAGACCTCAAGTAATAATTAATGAAATCGGAATTTATGATAGAACGACTCACGACGAATTTATAAATTGGGAAATTATCAAAGATGCTTATCCAGTAAATGTTTATGGACAACATTTTATTTGTCTTTTAGTGCCAGATAATTTCAAGCCTTCCAAAAGGAAAGGGAAGTTTCATAAAGCTATGAGCAAAATTAATGAAGCTCTTGATTTTCAAGAATTGAATATACAACTTGGACAATTAGAAATGGACACAATTAAACTGACTGAATTTATAATCGCAATGACACACGCTGAAAAAAATAAAAAAGCGGAATTAATAAAAACGTTGCCCAACAATGTATAACCGCAATTACGGTGGATTCGAGTACGTCCGAATCCATTCGGAATTGCTAACGTCTGTGCTAAAGCGAAAATTAACGCATATTAACCCGTAACTGACGGTTATACGAGACCGTTCAGGCCAATTGCCTGCGGCCGTAGCTCTCTGCTGTGAAATTTTGAGGCTAAGGCTTCGATTCAGAAAACATTTGAGCGCCTGCAATATCAAGATCTTCACCCAGTCACAGGACCATAAAATTTCAAGACTCCCAATCTACTCCAGTGTCTTCCTCTCGCTACTACCTCGCTCGTCGGAGACAGAAACGGCAAAGGTGTGAAACGCCTAATCTGTAATTAGATTTGTTCCAGTATAAGCTTCTCCGCTCCAACAACTGGCAGAAACTACAAATAATGCACATCAGGAAATTAATTCTTCTCGCTGCCCACGTCAGTTCTTGACTGCTCAACTTGAAGCTGCTGTTCAACAACAACACTAACTAATTTCAACAATAATAAACAACAACAAGGCAAGGCAACAGCCCAATGTTAAGAACGTCTCACACGCATTACACCTTTACTGTCAAGTAATTTTTCTCAGAAGACTAAATCATCACTCTATTAAACCATTGGTTTAAACCAATGGTTTACATAAATCTCTAGCTTTATTCACTTTGTCTTTACTAAATATTAATAATTTGATTTTCAATGTTTTGAAAACCTCAAACCTCGTTATCCCAGAGTCAACCAGAGGTTTTAAAAAATAGATAGTCAATCTTAGTAAAAAGAGGCTATATGCTAAGAACCATTTCCATACAAAAATTAGCAACTATAAGTTGAAAGTAAAACGCTCGCTATAATCAGGCGGTAACATGGCTCCAACTTCACGCAAATACGCAGTTAGTTCTTTTTCACTCTTATGACGAGTAATGGGCAACAGCTTATTGATGATCTCAGAATGAGATAGGCCATCATCCATATAGGATTGGTATAAGTGGTAAATCGCAGTATGACGAAAGCTATACAGTCCATAATTTTCATCAAGACCTATCTTGTCTTTAATTTTTTTAAACCTACGAGTAAAGACATTTGTTTTTCCCTTCTCACTTGCGGTCCAAACCATTGGTTTATTTTGATAAGTCAACAAAGTGTCTTCATCACTGCTGCATTGAGCAACAAGTTCAGAAACCAGAGGTTTTAGCTTATCAATTATATTGATCGTAGCCATTCCCTTTTTAGTATCGACAAATATTAAATTGTTGGTAATGCTCTTTTTTTGAAGACGAATTACTTCTCTAGGCCTAAGCATTGCAAAAACCATGAATTTGATAAAATTCAATATGTAAGGGTCATTCATCTCACAACATTGCAATACCTGCTTCAATTGAGAGGCCGTAAATGGTCGATTCTTCAAAGGCTTGCTAGTCTCGGTTTTAATCCCTGCTACTGGATTTATTTCAATAACAAAATCCGCTACCAATTTGCTAAATAAGGCACTTATTGCCCTTTTATTGTTATTAATACTCGTAGGGTTATTTCCTTCTTTTTTTAAGTAGTTTAGATACGTTGCAAACTGTTTCCTCTTGAACTCATGAATCAATATTCCAGCTATAAAATTTTGCTTACACCAAGTCATAAATCGGTTATAAGCGTTCTCGTACTGGCTAAAAGTACTTTCTTTTAAAACACTTTTTTTGTTTTCCAAAGCCGACTTGAGCGCCTGCTCTAGAGATAATTTCTGTTCTTGTTGATAGTTGTTATGGTTGTTGATACGGTCTAAAGGAGACCATCCACGTCTTAGCATTTCAGTAAATGCATCTATTAATGCTTGGCCCACCTTTTTTCGTTCGCTAACAGTTTTAAACTGATTTAAACCACTATATCTTTTTATGAGTTTGCCTTCGTACCTAAAGTATATATACCAACGTTTACCAGGATCAACTGTTGGCACCTTCTTACCATTTTTAAGAACTTTAGGAATGTAAAGCTTTGGTCGTTCGTAGTTTTTTTTACCCACGGTGATTTTAAAATGATACTCGCCTTGATACTCGGCAGGCGATTCTTGTTCAACTATTAAAGTTGTCAAACATAAGAAAAGCCGCTGATATAGCGGCTTATTCATAGAAGTGCGGATGACAGGAATCGAACCTGCACGCCGTGAAGCACTAGATCCTAAGTCTAGCATGTCTACCAGTTCCATCACATCCGCATACTGGTATTCCCTATTTGGGACGGCAAATATACATACTTTCCCGATATTACAAATTCTTTGTAATAAGAAAATTTCCTGCTGCTTATCTTTACATCAAACTCCTATTGAATGAATACCAAAACATACGTTGACCAACATAAAGACAGATTCACTAATGAACTCGTCGATCTTCTCAAAATACCGTCCATTAGTGCAGACAAAGCCTATAAGGACGACGTCATAAAAACAAGCGAAGTAGTAAAAACTGCTCTTGAAAAGGCAGGATGTGACCACGTAGAGATTTGCGATACACCTGGTTACCCTATTGTTTATGGAGAAAAGATTATCGATAAAGATTTACCTACGGTTTTAGTCTACGGTCATTATGACGTTCAACCGCCAGATCCTATTAATTTATGGGACAGTCCTCCTTTTGAACCTGTCATTAAAAAAACCGACCTACATCCTGACGGCGCCATATTTGCCCGCGGCGCCTGCGACGATAAGGGACAAATGTACATGCATGTCAAAGCCATGGAGTTCATGACGGCTAATGATGCTTTGCCCTGCAACGTAAAATTCATGATTGAAGGTGAAGAAGAAGTAGGTAGCGAGTCACTCGGTTGGTTCCTAGAACGCAATCGTGAGAAACTGGCTAATGATGTGATCCTTATTTCTGATACCGGAATGATTTCAAAGGAAACTCCTAGTATCACAACAGGACTGCGAGGCTTAAGTTATGTAGAGGTAGAAATTACGGGTCCTAATCGCGACCTGCATTCTGGTTTGTATGGTGGCGCGGTGGCAAACCCCATCAATATATTATGTCAGATGATCGCTTCACTGCATGATGAAAACAACCACATTACCATTCCTGGTTTTTACGACAAGGTAGAAGAATTGAGTAAGGAAGAACGCGCCGAAATGGCTAAAGCTCCATTCTCTCAAGAAGAATACAACAAGGCGCTCAACATAGCCTCAGAACATGGTGAGAAAGGCTACACCACTAACGAGCGTAATAGCATACGACCAACGCTGGATGTCAATGGCATTTGGGGTGGTTATACCGGTGAAGGTGCTAAAACCGTAATCGCAAGCAAGGCTTTTGCGAAGATCTCCATGCGCCTGGTTCCAAATCAAAACTGGAAAGAAATCACAGAACTTTTTAAAAACCACTTTGAAAGCATCGCTCCAGAAAGTGTTACCGTAACGGTAAAACCGCACCATGGTGGTACGGCCTACGTTACGCCTATCGACAGCATAGGTTATCAGGCCGCCAGCGCTGCTTATGAAGACACCTTTGGGAAAACACCAATACCACAACGCAGCGGTGGTTCCATTCCTATCGTCGCGCTGTTTGAAAAAGAGTTGAATTCCAAATCCATTCTGATGGGCTTTGGGCTGGACAGCGATGCGATTCACTCGCCTAATGAGCATTTTGGTATATGGAATTATCTGAAAGGTATAGAGACCATCCCACATTTTTACAAGCATTATGCAGCGATGAAAAAGTAATGTCATTTTACTCTTTGAAAAAGTCCCATGACTTGTTAATGGGATTTTTTTATTTACGCTTTCGCGAAAGCGTGACTTAAATAAAACAATTACAACTTACCTAGCTTTGTGCGTTCTGGTAATTACATATCTAATATCATAGATGTCTGTACTAGCGGTACAGGAAACCTTAACGAGGCCACCGTTTGCTTGCCATGTCCCCAAGGTGTAGGCGTTGAAAGAACTTAAATAAAAGTGTTCCACATCCTTACCTTTTGACAAAACAAAGTCCCTTGTGTAAATCTCATTTACTGGGGCACCAATGTCTATAGCTATTGTCAGTCTAGATTCTGTGGTGGTATTAGGCCTTGCTTTAAATTCAATAACGATATTGACTCCATCGCCATTTCGGCCAGTTATACTTTGACTTGCCGAGTCGTAAAATGTAGTCACATCTATAGGCTTCTGAGTATCCCTTATCGTACCAGCATTATTAGGAAGCGTCACACGATTAGGTGAAATGCTTGATGAAATGTCGCCGACGATAAATGGGTTATCTGTATCATGGATGGTATCGACATAATCGGCCCAACCAGTAAAATCGTTTGCTGCGCTAGTACCACCTATTGCTACCCATGCAGTACCATTATAAAATGAAAAACTTTCCTGATCGATATCATAAACCAAAAGTCCGGTCGCTGGAGTAGCGATGGCTGTTTTTTGGGCGGTAGTGAGTCTCGGCATAAGCATCCCACTATTATCAGACTTAACTTCAAGCATCGCACTAGGGTCTGGTGCGGCTGTATTGATACCTACCTGGCTAAATAGAGAATAAGTCCCTAGCAGGAAAACAAAGAGACAAATTTTGAACATAGGGAAGGATTTACCTACGAATTTAAATGAAATAGTATGTAAAATGTATCATTTAATAAATTTTAAGTGTTACATAGATGAAATACATCTTTTTCTGTCCTTAAAAGTGTATTTCATCGATTTTATTTAAAAATAGTTTTTTGAATAATTTTTATTAAAAACCAGGTTTGTTGGGTAAAAGATTATCAAATTCACAAAACCCTACATCGACACATCGTAAGCGTTTCAGGATTGTAACATTTTAAATGGAGCGAAGTCCTATTAAGGAACCAACCATTCACATCATGTTACTAACACAAGAGTATCGCGCGCGGTGGTCGCCGGCTTCCAAGATTTTTTTCAGATTCTTTTTTCTATTCTTTACGGTCTACATCTTGTTCATGTTTGGGCGGATTTTTATGGACCCCATTCTATCATGGATAGGACGCACCATTTTTGAAACGAACGGCAGGCTGGAGACTGTTTCTACCGGTAGCGGCGACGATACGATGTCATGGTTGTCCCTTTTTCTGCAAGCCGTCGTGGCCATTACCGGTACTGTTGTCTGGACCGCCATTGATTACAAAAGGCCTTCTTACAATCAACTGCGATATTGGTTTATCGTGGCGCTGCGCATCTTCTTGATATTCTTTATGATTACCTACGGCATGGTAAAAGTGTTCAAGATCCAATTCATGGATCCTTCACTGCTCAGGCTTTTACAACCTGTGGGCGATATGTCGCCTATGGGACTGGCCTGGACCTATATGGGACATAGCAATGCTTTTAATGTCTTTGTTGGTTTTGCAGAGGTTTTGGGAGGTTTGCTACTCATTCCCAGACGCACGCAAACGCTGGGTGCGCTCATCGTTACTGGCGTTATGACGCATGTGGCCGTGATGAATTTTACCTATGATATTCCTGTAAAGATCTTCTCGGTTCATCTGGTGCTCATGGCGTTGTTCATTTTCCTGACAGACAGCCGGCGCTTTATAGATGTTTTCTTTAAAAACAAAGCCGTCAAGAGCTATGAATATTACAATCCAGCAGATGGTAACACATGGAACAAAATTGTGATCTATTTTAAATGGATTGCTACTGGATTGTTGCTGGTGGCATTCTCCATTGGTGGATTCATAGGCGAGCATAGCCTAGGCCACAAAAGGGACAAGCCAGATTATTATGGCATCTGGGAAGTGCAATTGCATGTCGAGCAAGGTGATACTCTTATGCCGTTAACCACGGCAACGGGTCGCTGGCGGTATTTGATCTTGGACAACGAGAATATGGCATCCATCAAAATGACTAATGACAGTATCGAGTCTTATAAATTTGAACTGGACAGTACCAAAACGAGGATTAAGATGTATCCGAAAGATTCAGAGTTGGATGGCTACAATATAACATTGAGATCCATGGATTCCACCAACATGAGGCTGCAAAGCTCGCGTGATAATGATTCTTTGATCGTAGACCTTAGGCTTAAGGACTTGAAAAGCTTCCGTTTGTTGAATCGTGGTTTTCACTGGGTGAATGAATATCCCTATAACAGATAGTGCGAGTTCGCTTTCGCGAAAGCGAAATACATCAATCTCTAGGTAAATTGCGAATACCTGTAGACCTATCGGTGTTATTGTACACTTAGGTTTTCTGAAAAAATTACCACAGAGTCTGTACCAGTACCCGTCAATCGGTTGGTGAAGACCTCGATCCTGTCGCCAGGTTGCATGGTAAGCACTCCTGTGAGAGCGACATTTTGGATTTGAGTGTCATTATTGATAATAACCGTACTATTTGTCTCCGTCGCGATAACACCATTTTTTGCAATAGCAAAAGCATAAAAATCACCGGCAGCATTTACCACTCTTACACTCAAGGAAACGTTTACCTTAACCGTTCTTCTTTTTTTACCTTCATAAATCAAATCATTGTTATTGTCCTGTGCGGCAAATCTGAAAAGATCACTAGCAACAAAATTGCTACTGCTTTTAAGCTGTACAGGCGTATTATTAGATATGGGTTGTGTATATCCAGTGGTCAAGGTCCCATTGTAATAAAAATTTGCTGTGGCGTTTTGATCAACCTCAAGCGGTATTCCAGAGCAATTGACATTCCAGTCTTTGGTGAAGTTATATCCCGTATAGCTACCTGTTGTATATCTATTGACCAACGTCCCATCACCGACAAAACTAAGCTGTGCCAGTGTCGCGTCATTAACGATAGTAGGATTTGAGCTCACATCAATACCAGTCTCGCCAGTACCTGCCTCAATACGACCACCATTCATCTGCAGGTTTTCAAAAGTTCCCGTAAATCGCATAAAGGTTCCAGCGTTAGAAGCCGACCAAAAAATATTACTGACAAAGAAGTTATCAATGTTATCTATGGTGAGCCCATCTGCATTTGAAACATATTGTGTGACGCTTAGAAACACTGTACCTAAACCACTCAAGGTTCCAACGGTGCTCGCACCTGCAATGACGGTATTATTAATCAACAACAAATCTGTTGCGGTACCGGTGATGTCAAAGAGTTGCTTGCCGTTACCTGACAAGGTCAGGTTGCGCAAACCACCACCACTGGTCCCTTCAAATAGACTAACGCTGGAATTATTTACAAGTATATCTTCTGAAGAATCTACTCCTTCTATATAAGCGCCGTTCAAATCAATCGGGAAATCAAAAATGATGGTCCCATTAATCTCATAAAGAAAATCTGTGTTTAATACATATTTAGATCCACTTCCTGCGGTAAGCTCCTCAGAGAGGTCTGCAATAGACTGGACCAGCTTGTAATTGGTTCTTTTTTTTATTGGATCCAATGACGACCAGGAGTCACCTTCATAAAAGAAAAAGCTATTATCGTTTGTATCATAAACTAACAACCCATTGGCTGGTGAAACAATAGCTTGCCTTTGGGTAGTAGTCATTCTAGGAGCCAGCATTCCTTGAGTAGAAGAACTAATATCCAACAAAGCCGAAGGGTCTGGCATTGCCGTACCTATTCCCACTTGTGCGAACGAAATGACAAAACACAGAAAGCAAAAGATGAATAGGGACTTTTTCATAAATGCATATTTTATAAACAATTGCGAACCTTTTTAGTTTCCACTGAACTAATATACATTCATTTAACTGTATATTCATTATTTAGACTTATAATTTTACCTTTCATCTTGTTTTTTAAACACTTTATCTATTTATAGGTTGGGTATAATAGTTTTTAAACATCATTAAGCTGTTGAAATAGGTATATGGTTAAATTATTTATCTCTTATTCGGTATACTGGAAGCAGAATTACAATCTTTCACCTCTACACTTGTAGAATCAAATTATTATTCTACATTTGTAGAACATATTCTAAAATTGTAGAAATGAAGTTGTCAAAATCTGAAGAGGAATTAATGAATGTGCTTTGGAAACAAGAAAAAGCCTTTATGAAAGATTTGCTTGATGCTTATCCAGAACCCAAACCTGCCAACACGACTATTGCTACCATGCTCAAACGCATGACCGATAAAGGTTTTGTTGGATATGATCTTTTGGGGAACAGCCGCCAATATTATGCACTGGTAGAAAAGAGCACCTACTTCTCCAAACACGTGAACGGTCTTATCAAAAATTTCTTTAACGACAGCGCCTCACAATTCGCGTCCTTTTTTACTAAGGAAACCAACCTGTCTCAAAAAGAATTGAAGGAACTCAAGAAGATTATCGATGACCAAATCAGAGATCAATAGCCATGCAACACTTCTTAATCAATAGCTCTGTTTGTTTGTTCAGCTTATGGCTGGTGTACAAACTGTTGCTGGAAAATACGAGTTGGCATCAATTCAAGAGGTTTTATTTCCTGGCAGCCATCATCATTTCGGCCATAGTTCCTTTTGTGGTGGTCCGTACCGTAGTGGTTCCTTTAAATTACGGACCTGCACCAGATTTCACTACCATGGAATTGAACCCTGATACCATTGTAGAAACTGGTTTTACAATGGATTGGAGCTGGATCTTATGGGGTGCTTATTTGATAGGAGTTTTGATTATGGGTTACAGGTTTTCAAAAAACCTGTATGACCTACGCATCAAAACCACAGATGAAGTCACCACTTACACCTCTTACAAACTGATTTTAAGGGAATTGGTTCAGGTGCCTCACTCCTTCTTCAACAGTATCTATGCTTCAAAGAAGGATTACCACGCAGGCGATATTCCAGATACCGTACTACAGCATGAAAAGGCACATCTGGATCAAAGACACAGTGCCGATATCTTATTTATTGAACTTCTTATTGTTTTGTTTTGGTTCAACCCATTGTTGTATCTGGTCAAATATTCCATGAAGCTAAATCATGAATTCCTTGCAGATCAAGCGGTGCTTTCCAGTGGCGTACCCACAAAAACATATCAAGAAACATTACTCGCCTATTCGTCCAGCAGTCAACATCGAGCGCTGGCCAACACCTTTAATTTTCCCATCATCAAAAAAAGATTTACCATTATGAAAACACACACCACCACCGCCAGCGGACTCTTAAGAAGTCTTGCTATTGTACCTGTCCTTGCTTTACTCGTTATTAGTTGCGGGCAGGAAGAAGTCATGGTAGAATCCTCTAATAATGATGTAAAAAAGCTAGAAGATTCTAGGATTAAAAGCGATTCAATACCTGATGCAGTTATCTTATCTGAACCTACACTTGTTTATCTAAATGGCGCTCAAAATTCGGGTACCATTGAGCTAGATAATCAAGTGTATTACTACAATTTGAAAGAAAAAGGGATGAGTCTTTACAATGAAAAAGGAGATAAAATGAAACATACAAAAGACTTTGGTTTTGTTCCATTTGCACTTTGGGAGGCAGAGACCAAATATTCTGATTTACTCAATAATGCAGAAATCGAAAATTATTTTATTCAAGGTAAAGCTTGGGGTTATTCAAAAACTGGTGATTATTTTAATACATACAATGAGTTTAAAAATTTAGATACAAGCGATACTTACATTTATTACATAAAAACAAAAGAAGATAAGTATGCCTTTTATTTTTGGCCTAAAGAAAAAGTGAAAGAAACTTCTGATAAGGTATTGTTTGCTCCAAATTTCAATATTTAAAGATGATAGCATCGGTTTCCTTTAGCTTAATCTTTAATCACTCGAAGTAAGAATCATGCAACACTTCTTAATCAATAGCTCGGTGTGTTTGTTCAGCTTGTGGCTGGTGTACAAACTCTTGCTGGAAAATACGAGTTGGCATCAATTCAAGAGGTTTTACTTATTGACTTCGCTAGTCGTTTCGGTGATGGTACCATTTCTTGTAGTGCGCACGGTAATTTTACCGGTGCAAACAGCAATTCCCGCGATGGAATTCACAGCATCGGAAATACCAACCGAAGTGGTAGAACCTATTGCCGCAGCTCAAGAATCATTCACTGTAGATTGGAGTTTGATCGTTTTAGGCTTGTATCTCTTAGGCGTTGCGATTATGGCTGCGCGACTAACGCGAAATCTCTATAACCTGCGCATCAAGAAAACGGATGAATTGTCAATTTATAATGACCACAAATTGGTTTTGCGTAAGGATGTAGAAGTGCCACATTCCTTTTACAATCGTATTTATATCTCTGCAAAAGAATACAGATCAGGCAAAATACCTGAAGTGGTTATGGAGCACGAAATGGCGCACCTAGAACAACGACACAGCATTGATATATTATTAATGGAATTTTTGATCGTCGTCATGTGGTTCAACCCTTTATTGTACTTGATCAGGTTTTCCATCAAGCTCAATCACGAGTTTCTAGCAGACCATGCTGTACTTGCTAAAGGCTATCAGA
Organism: Nonlabens sp. YIK11; assembly: GCF_001413925.1. Classification (NCBI taxonomy): domain Bacteria; kingdom Pseudomonadati; phylum Bacteroidota; class Flavobacteriia; order Flavobacteriales; family Flavobacteriaceae; genus Nonlabens; species Nonlabens sp. YIK11. The sequence continues at coordinate 985,848 of NZ_LBMJ01000001.1, read as the reverse complement.
CAAGTACCTATCAAGAAACCTTGCTTGCCTTTACGGCAAGATCGCAATACCAAACCATCACCAACACTTTCAATTTTCCTATCATCAAAAAAAGATTTACGATTATGAAAAGTCATACTTCAAACGCTAGTATGCTAATGAGAAGCATAGTTGTTATTCTAGTCTTGGCCTTGCTGGTTGTAGGTTGTGGTAAGGAAATCACCGTCAAATCACAAGATAGCAATGAAATAATTCGAGAATCTAATTTAACTTCTCAGGACACTCTTAATGAAGAAAAAATATCTCTGGTACTGATTGATCCTGTTGCAGAAAATAAGAGCACTACCTTAAAAAACAAAAAGTATCGTTACTCCATAAAAGACGATGATATAATTTTTTACGATGAAAATGAAAATGTTTTTGACATCGCCGATATAAACTACAGACCTATTTTGGGTTCCTATAATTTTGAGTGGCCAGATGCAGAACGAACTACGGTAGCCAATATGAATCTTTTACAACAAATAGTTTATAAGATGAACAATGAAGTCCGTACAAATAAAACTTTTCTTATAGACGATCAACCTTATAATTATGAAGAAATGATGCGTCAATTGGAAAATATAGATGAGGCCAGTCTTAATATGGGAATTGGTAAAAGAGAAAAATGCATAATCTCTGTTGATACCAAGAAAGCTGGATTTTCTAAAAATTATTCAAATACCTTAAAAAATGTAGATGACTACTTTAACATCTACCTAGCTGAACTAGAGAGAATAGAACAGACTCATAATTAAGTGTTCCTGGATTTTACATCTATTTCAACTGAAAAACATACGGAACATTTCATTTCAAAATAATAAGACAATCAAAATGATGTATTCAAATAAATTAAAATCAAGTAATTATACTCTCAAAATAGCAAATCGTTTGATTTACGCTCTATTTGTGATAACTATTTTAACAGGGTGCGAAAACAAACAAAAAGATTTCGAACAATTAGAAAGTCAAGTCGAGAAAGAATACAAAAAAATTAAAAAGTTAAGCTATGATGTGCAGAACATAATGCATTTCGCCGACGGCACTATCTGGGATAATCAAGGTAGTGCCATCATTGAGAGAGATGAAAATGATGAAATATTTGGATTTTCGTTTTACGGAATAAGAAATGATTTAAATAGAGCATTGGTTTATGATAATGGAGAAGCCTTTCAATTATACAACCAAGATAAAAAGATTCGTATTGAAACTCCAGATTCACATTTACTTGGTACGCCTGGTGGTCAGATGATTTACGAAGACATTTTCAAGTTAGAAGAAGAGTATCAAAGCGTTGATCTAGTCGAAACAGACAGCACTTACCATGTCAGATATAAATTTGCGGATGACACTATATACAATAGCACGGAAAGGACAAAAGAGTTAATTCTAAGACATCATGATTTACTTCCAATTTACGTAAAAACAGAAGTCCAGCCAGAGGTAGGAAACAAATTTCAAAGCATTTACAAATTCAGCAATTATAAACTTAATGATAGTGTTCAAAGTTCAATTGAAAACAAAAAAAGAATACTGAACGAGTATGAACCAATAGTATATGACGAGCCAGCACCAAATCCTATTATTGGTAAAAAAATACCCGAAATAACTTTACCCAAGCTATTTGAACCAGAAACACAATATGCGCTGAATCAAAAAAAATTGACATTGATAGACTTTTGGGAAATATGGTGTGGTCCATGTATTCAATCATTTCCTAAAATTCAAAATCTAAATGATACCTATAGTGATAATTTACAGATAATTGGTGTAGTTACCGAAGATTATGACTTTGCTCAAGATCTCGTTAAAAAACGAAATGCAAATTTTCTGAATCTTAGAGGTAATAAAGATTTGAAAAAGGAATTTAGGGTATTCGGTGTACCTAATTATTTTTTAGTAGATGAGAAGGGCATTGTTCTACATCAATATGTGGGATATACAGAGAAAATTGAAAGCGATATTAAAGAGTATTTGAGCAAACAGATCAAAAGCAAACCAAAAGTTATGATGTGAGAAGGTTCGATAGCTTTTTTAGCGATTTGTAATGCTGATTCCGATACATCAAGTCAATATTTGATTCGGTAATTGCTCGTTATTTATCTAAATGAACGCTCAATTCCGATATAGGCAATCCAATTTTGCGTCAGCAAATAATAATTAGTAATTATTCCAAATCATCCATGTAACATTTTACCGCCTAGAGCGTTATAACCTCCTAACTTAATGTTTTCATGCAATCATTTTTCATTTTTTGTAGCGGTGCAGATGCAGATCTGCTGGATAAGTGTAGCGCTGGAGAGCGCAACAAATACGCCGGTATAGGCGCTACCGTTTTCTTTACCGCGCTCATGGCCTTTTTTGCCTCGGCCTACGCGCTATTTACCGTTTTTGACAGCTATCTGGTCGCTACGGCTTTTGGCCTGGTTTGGGGATTGTTGATTTTTAACCTGGATCGTTATATCGTTTCCACACTTAAGAAAAGCGACAAGAAAATCAACGAGATCTGGCAGGCGACGCCACGTATTTTGCTGGCCATCATCATTGCCGTGGTGATCTCAAAACCTCTCGAACTCAAAATGTTTGAGAAGGAAATCGACCGCGTGCTCCTTGCCGAAAAGAACGAGATGACCCTCGAGAATCAGGAGCAAGTAGGATTACTGTTTGCTGCTGAGGAGTCCGCTTTCGCGAAAGCGATACAAGATCTAAAAGACGAGGTCACCAACAAAGAGGCCGAAGTCGAGGCGCTCTATGCCACCTACATCGCAGAGGCTGAAGGTACCGCGGGAACCAACCGCCTAGGGAAAGGACCGGTCTACAAAGAGAAGCGCGACAAACACGACGCAGCCCTAGCCGAATTACAGGCACTGAAACCCGTCAATGCAGAAAAGATCCTGGCGCTGGAAACCCAGCTCGCCGAGGTCCAGGAACGTGAAGCAGCACAGTTACTCGCTACCCAACCCATCATCGATAACTTTGATGGACTCATGGCACGCATTAGTGCGTTGAACAAATTGCCGTTTTTGATTTCGTTCTTTATTTTCCTGTTGTTTCTAGCGATCGAGACCTCGCCCATTATTGCAAAATTACTCGCTCCTAAAGGTGAGTACGACTTCAAACTGGCAGAGCGTGAAGAACTGGTCAAATCATGGGTCACCCAGCAAAAGCAACAGCAAACGGTCATGGTGCAAACCGACCGCGACCTGAACAATCGCGTCTATGCGGACATAGCCGATGAGGAAGAACTGTACAACTACAAGAAGAAAACCGCACGCCAACTCATGCAAAAACAAGCCGATGCTTTTTATGAAAAGCAGAAAGGAATTTTGGGTTAGACCAAAAGTCAAACTTTTTAGAAACATGGCTGTAAGATGTATCTTGCAGCCATGTTTTTTTTACCCAAAGATCTAGACGACTACATCGTCAACCACTCACAGGATGAACCGCAGATTTTAAAAGATCTGACCCGGGAAACGCATTTAAAGGTGCTGCAACCCATCATGTTGTCTGGTGCTTATCAAGGTCGCGTGTTGAGTATGATCTCGCATTTGCGCGCTCCTAAACGTGTTCTGGAAATCGGTACGTTTACGGGTTATTCTGCGATATGTTTGATGGAAGGCATGCCGTCTGGCAGTGAATTGGTGACCATCGATATCAATGAAGAATTAGAGGATTTTGCGGGCAGATATTTTTCTCGCTTTCGCGAAAGCATAAACCCTAAAATCACGGTGCATCAAAAAATAGGCGATGCCACCCAAATCATCCCGCAACTTGAGGGAACTTTTGACCTGGTCTTTATCGATGCCGACAAACCCAATTATGTCACCTACTTGCAACAAGTGATGGAAAAGGTGAATTCTGGATCCTTGATCATTTCTGACAATGTCCTATGGCATGGAAAAGTAGTGGAAGAAGTACTGCCTAAAGACATTTCAACACCTGTATTGCTGGAATATAATAGACTACTTAAGGAAGATCCCAGATTGCAAACGGTGCTCCTATCCGTACGTGATGGATTAACGCTTTCTCGTGTTCTGTAGCACGTCAAAGAGAAATAGCGTCAGCTTGTAAAAAGCATAGCCGGTGAGAAGCCCGACGATCATTCCCACGGTGACATCTGCAGGGTAATGCACGCCCACAAATATTCTGGAAAGCGCAAAAACGATGGGCCAGATATAAAAAAGATAATACCATTTGCCGGGTTTATAATGCTGCAGCAATAGCACCACAATTGTCGTGGCTGCAAAACTTACGGCACTATGACCCGACCAGAAACTAAAGTTTTCTGGCTTTTGCAGAATGTTGATGCTATCCATCAACATGGGTTCATTGTTAGGTCGCAGGCGCTCCACATTGTTCTTGACAAAATTGGTACACCACAAGGTAAAAACAGCAGTGGTCAACACCATGCCAATGCTGGCCAATCCTTTGCGCCAAGACATAGATTTGTAGAGTAAATAAAAGAAGAAAAGGTAAAGCGGTATCCAGTGTTCTATCTGGGTAACAAACAGCCAAAAGTCGGTAAACCTACCTATCCAAAGACCATTGATAAAACTGAATATGTCACGATCTAACTGGACGAGTTCTTCCCACATTAGAACTTGCGTTTGATGGATCCAGAATCTTCAATCTGATCCTTGACTTGCTCAATTTGTTTGGTGATTTCCTTGATATCTTTTGAGAAACCATGCTCATCGGCAGATTTAGTGATCTCATTCTTGATATCGTCAGTGGCATTGCGCACGGTATTCATAGCCTTTGCGATACCTCGAACAATTTCGGGTAGCTTATCAGAACCAAATACCAAAATAATGACCAATCCTACGATCATCATTTCTGGCATGCTTATAAAAAGGGGCAATGAAACCATGATGCAAATATACGATCCCAGCAAGATCTTAGATATTCAAAAGCGTTAATTAAGGTAGGTAATTAAAAGTCTCTACCGTGGTTTGAGTGCCGGTTGCCGTAGTGGACGATACGGTTCTAGAACTGGGAAAATCGTCTTCCTGCAAGGTGTAATCGTAAGACACAAACCTACCATCTACAGGTGGACCGTTGGAATTGAATCGCTCTTCCAGCGTTGCAGGTAAATACCTGGTATAGGGAACGAACTCTTCAAAAATCAAAAACCGTATCACATCGTTCATGTCCCTAAACGGATTGTTGTTGAATAGATAGGTAAGCTCTGTAGTGGATTCAATAGAGTTTCCTGTTGGTCTCAAGTCGTTAATGCGCTCCACATTGAAGTTTTGCGAGTACACGTATTGGGTTTGATCAGTAGCAGTTCTGGAGCCGTTAGTGGCAACATCAAAAGTTCTAACGAAGTTGATCCTGTTTTGAAAGTCAATACTTAATTCCTTTTGCTGTACGGTGGCATCTGGGAATGTTGTAGTCAAGGTGATGAGGTTATTATTATAATCCAGCGTATTGCTAGTCGTTTGACCGTTCTGTACTTTCTCAAAGGCTATCAACCGATCATTAATCGCATACGTCATGTTATAGAGGACATTTTCCATGCCCGAGAACGTGATCTGCCTGATTAATGATTTCTCATCATAATCAATCTCTATTTCTTGAATCACGGTAGCCGCATCGTCTTCTATTGTGATGCCCTGCAATCTCACAAGATCATCTACAGGCTCAATGACTTCGACCAGCTCGTCATCACTCATGATATCATCATCACAAGCAACAAAGCTTAAAGCCAGAAAACTAACCGCGATATAGAAAAAGTGTTTTCTCATAACGTACAAACATAAAAAAGCCAGATTCATTGTAAATCTGGCTTGATAATTATTCCATGAGAATTTTTAGTTCTTCATTTCTTCGAACTTGTCTACTGTGGCTTCTTGCGGCCATGCATTGTTAGACACATCAATATCTGCTGTCTCAAGATCTGGATCGATAACGATTTTAGTGATCTCCTTAGCAGAACCTTTAGACAAGGTCACTTGCTTATCATTGTATCTCCAGATTTCTGCTGGGTGCGTTACTTTTTCAGTAGTTCCATCAGCATAGGTGTATTCTAGAATGATAGGCATAACCAATCCACCTGGTTTATCAACAGTGATTTGGTAGAAGAACTTAGGGTTTTTAAGCTGTGCTCTTTCTTCTGGTGTGAAGTTATCCATCAAGTATTCTTTCAAAGCAACCGCATCTTCTTTAGGGTCTTGACCGTCCATTTCGGCTTTGTAGTCTTCAGAGTCTTTTTTGACCATGAATACCAAACCTTTGAATCGCTCAAGTGGTATGTTGCGTTCTGCCGCTAGTTCTTTCATTTCAGCATTTACTTCATTGGAAACGTAGTATTGATCAACACCACCTATCGCCATATCTGTATATTGAGTGGAATAGAACCAACCTCTCCAGAACCAGTCTAGATCCACTGCACTGGCATCTTCCATAGTACGGAAGAAATCCTCTGGCGTTGGGTGCTTGAACATCCATCTGTTGGAATACTCACGGAATGCGTAGTCAAACAAGTCTCTACCCATGATCGTTTCACGTAGAATGTTTAGACCCGTAGCAGGTTTCGCGTAAGCGTTAGAACCAAACTGATAAGTGTTCAAACCTTTGGTCATAATTGGTGCAATATAACGCTGGTCACCGCCCATGTAAGGAACGATGGCTGCTGCTGGACCGCGACGTGATGGATATTTATCAAGATCTGTGTCACCTTTAAGGGCTTCTGGATAGCTTTCGCCAAAATCCTGCTCTGCTACATACTGTACAAAAGTGTTCAAACCTTCATCCATCCAAGTCCACTGGCGCTCGTCAGAGTTCACGATCATCGGGAAATAGTTGTGTCCTACCTCATGAATAATTACGGAAATCATTCCATACTTCACACGGTCAGAATAAGAACCGTCTGGCTCTGGACGACCATAGTTCCAACAAATCATAGGATATTCCATCCCTTGATTTTTAGCGTGTACAGAGATCGCCTTGTGGTAAGGATAATCAAAAGTCATTCTTGAGTACGACTTCAGTGTTTGTGCAACGGCATAAGTGGACCATTGTTCCCATAGAGGATTACCTTCTGGCGGATAGATGGAAACTGCCATCACATCGCTCTTTCCTACTTTTACGGCCATAGCGTCTGCAATGTATCTTCTAGAAGATGTCCATCCAAAGTCACGTACGAAGTCTGCTTTTAACTTCCATGTTTTGGTAGTTGTTGTGGTTTCTGCACTTCCTTGAGCAAACTTTTCAGCTTCTGCTTGTGTTCTAATAATCACAGGCTTCTCATAAGACTTCATCGCTCTTTCATAACGATTCATTTCTTCTTTGGTATAAACATCCTTACGGTTGGTCAATTTACCAGTACCGTCTAACCAGTGGTCAGAAGGAACAGTGATATTCACTTCAAAAGAACCGAATGGCAACGCAAACTCATCACGTCCCCAGAACTGGCTGTTTTGCCATCCTTCAACGTCATTATAAACTGCCATACGTGGATAGAATTGAGCGATAACATAAGAGCGGTTCCCATCAGGAGTTTGCTCATAACCACTACGGCCGCGACCGTTCACGTGATCGTTAATGTTGTAATCCCATTCAATATCAAATTCAAAATCGTCTCCAGACTCTAATGGTTCTGGCATCTCTACACGCATCATGGTTTGGTTGATGGTGTATTTTAAAGGATTTCCTTTACTGTCCAAAACCTTGGTGATGTTGAAACCACCATCAAATGGCTGCTCCAAGAAGCTACCAGTAAACCCGGCTGGAGTTGCATAAGGATCGATTCTTCCACCTTCAATCAAAGGGGTTTTACTGTCCTTGGCACGCATATTTTGATCCAGTTGTACCCATAAATAGCTTAGGACATCTGGAGATTTGTTAGTATAGGTAATGGTTTCATAACCGTATAGGTGATGGTTTGCATCATCCAGGCGTACGTCCATTTTGTAGTCTGCGCGCTGTTGATAGTACGCAGGACCTGGAGCACCACTGGCGCTACGGTATTCGTTAGGAGTTGAGAACTCCTGATACATTTGACGGAATTTGTTCTCGTTGTAGTGTTCTGGTGCTTTTTCTTCGGCAGGTGCATCTTGTGCAAAAGCGCCAAAAGAAATGAGCATCATACTCATGAACAAAAATTTAATTGCTTTCATTAATTGGTGTTTTTTTCTAATTGCTGCTAATTTAAGAATATTGGGATCGAATTATGGTATCCCTTTAAAAGTTTACGCGATCTGTAGGCGTATCCATGCTGTTAAGCAGTGATTTACGCTGGCTGCCCATTTTGAAATGCACGAGGTTTTTTTGCTCGGGAAAAAGTTCGAACAAGGCCTTGTAGCTCACCTCAACAGTCTTAGGCTGTTTTGCGGCCGGTAATTCTATGTAGATGATAATTTGGTCGGCATCGTATTCTGCGCCTATAACGGTAGGATCTGTGGTAGTTCCATCGGCCTTAACACGCAGTCTGCTATTGATGTAGCGGTTCAAAATCGGTTTGAGTTGTTCAAGACCATCGGGATTTCCCAGCGTGACCTTTTTATCCATGCGTTCATTAAGAACATCTTCCAGGTCATCAATAAAAAATCTAGAAACCATTTGCAGGGCCTTACTTTTCTCATTGTATTTCACGTTGGAAACAGACAGATAATATTTGTGATACTGTTGGGTGATTTCGCTTTCGCGAAAGCGAGAATCCTCAACAACCATGGGTAAATCAAAAGCCTCCTTGATTGTGGAAGCAGTGCTTGCAAGGGCACCAAAAAGAACCATGATCATTACGGCTACTTTAGTCAATTTCATAGGATGTGTATTCAATTATGGCGATTGCCAATATATTTTGAGCAATAACAATGCCTAAAAATGAACCTTTTATTCTTTTTTAGCGATCCTTTTCTTGAATGTAGTCGCCTGCTCATCCAGGAATTGCAACAATTGAAATTCATTTTCTGGCAACAACATGGCTTTATTCAAACCTTTTTCTTGGGCGAATACCATGAATTCAAAAAGTTTGTCTTCTGGAATGTCAAGGTAATCCACAAGATACTCGGTGCTGTACTCATTTTGAAGCAGCGTCTCTTTGAATCGGGTTTCTTGTTTGCTAGGTGCGTCGACAGATAGGTCAACGTTGCGCAATGCGCCTTCAATCAACAAACCACCTAGCAAGCCCACAAGATTGAAGGAGTTGTATCGCAGCTGGCTCTGATTGAACGCTGTATTTTCCAACGGGATTTCTTCTGGCTGGCGTATACGGTCAGAAAAAGTGTTCTCGATGCGGTCTACGGCGGCAACTCTTATGTTGCGCTCGCTTACCTTGTCCAGTCCAGTTTCAGGCATTTCAGTCTTCTTAACCGCGACTACAATCGACTCATCTGTCACAACGACTTCATCCAGCAAGTTGACGCCTTGGGTAAAAACGAGCTGGGTTTTTCTGTTTTCCACCGTGGTTTCTGTCACTGTTAAAGTAAATGGATCGTATTGCAAAGCGCTAAAGGACAATTTGTCGCCGACGCGCACATCCATATAAAATTTTCCATCCAGATTAGTCACCGTACCTTCTAAGGTATTCCCATTAAAAATGGTGATGCCGTCCAGCGGTTCTTTAGTCACGCCTAAGATGGTTCCTTCTATCTGGACGCGATCCTGTGCGAACGCAGCGCTGGTCATCAATAAAAAAAGTAAGAGATATTTCATGGGATGGGATTAAATACTAATATAAAGTTATAAAGAGTGTGCCGTGCATACTGCCTGAAAATTGTTAAATACCTTTGGTTAAAACCAACTCATCGCCATGAGAAATATGATTGTTGCCAGTACCTCGACGCTTTATGGCGGCGGCTATCTGGAGTATCTGACACCTTTTCTTTCCAAAAGATTAAAAGCAGCATCTATCAAAGAGCTTCTTTTCATTCCTTTTGCCAGACCTGGTGGCATTAGCCATGATGATTATACCAGTAAGGTTAGGGCTGTTTTTCAAACAATGGATGTGAACGTAAAGGGTGTTCATGAATTTGAGGATCCCATTAAAGCCATTCAAGATGCCCAAGGAATCTTCACTGGCGGCGGCAACACTTTTCAATTAATCAAAATGCTTCACGATTTGCAGTTGATAGAACCGTTGCGCAAAGCCATATATCAAGGTATTTTTTATCTGGGAACCAGTGCCGGCAGTAATATCTGCGGGCTCAACATAAGAACCACCAATGATATGCCGGTCGTGCAACCTTCCAGTTTTAAGGCCACTGGAGCTTTGGCTTATAATATCAATCCGCATTATCAAGATCCTATTGAGGGCGATCAGCACATGGGCGAGACTCGCGAGCAACGCATCAATGAATTTCACATATACAATCACATTCCAGTCATAGGGCTGCGTGAAGGTAGCTTTATCGATGTCCAAGGAACGACCGAAATCCTTAAAGGCACGCTCAAAGCCAGGCTTTTTCAGGCAGGAAAAGCACCCATAGAAATTGAACCAGAAACCGATTTTGCAACCCTTAACTTAAACCACTAAATTTATCTAGACACCATGAACACAGACAATATCCAACATAAACAGAACGACCGTCGCGGTATTTTTTACCTCAAACAAGACGATCAAACCATTGCAGAATTGACCTACTCACTGGAAGATGGCGTGATGACCATTGACCATACAGAGGTACAGCCAGAACATGAAAATCAAGGTCTAGGCAGCAAAATGATTGAGGAGAGTTATGCTTACGCGAAAGCGAACCACTTAAAGATCAATCCGCTATGTCCATTTGCCGAAGTCGTTTTTGACCAGCATGAAGAATGGAGTGACGTGCGCGTGGGATGAATCTAAATTTTGAAACCGAAAGATTGTTGTTGCGTCCTTTTGAAAAAAGGGATGCTTCTCATTTCTACCTCATGAACAATGATGAGGAAGTGATGAGATATACTGGCGATGTACCCTTTGAATCCATTGCCGCTGCAGAGGATTTTATTGAAGATTATACCAACAATCCAACGGGACAAATTCAAAAATATCACATGGGACGCCTGGCAGTACTTGATAAAATATCCAACAAGTTTGTTGGGTTTTGCGGCATCAAAACACACGAGGCATCACAGATTACAGACATAGGCTACCGACTGCTCAGATCCCAATGGGGAAAAGGGTATGCTACCGAGGCTTGTCACGAAATGCTGAAATTCGCCTTTGACCACCATCAAAAAGATCAAATCATCGCTCATGTACATGAACAAAATATTGGATCCCAACGCGTGGCAGAAAAGTTGGGGTTTCAGTTGGACCATCGATTTTTATGGGATGGATTATTGCCTGGACGTTATTATAAATTGACTAGAGATGCCTATTACAATTAAGGAAATTACGGCGTTAGAAACCTACAGCGTGCGCCACGTTGTTTTACGAGTAGGGCGACCACTGGAAGAATGTGCATTGGATGGCGATGATCTTTCAACCACCTTTCATTTAGGTGCTTTTGATGGTGACCTGCATGTAGGCGTCGCGACCTTTTTGAAATCGGAAGCTGTGGATTTACCCATAAGTTTCCCTGCAGAAACCACGTATTATCAAATGAGAGGAATGGGCGTTGTACCAGACCATCAAGGAAAAGGCATTGGAGCATACTTAGTGACCCAAGGCATCCGTCGTTTGAAAGAACTAAATATTGATGTCCTATGGTTCAATGCACGCATCAAGGCCGTGCCATTTTATGAACGTTTAGGTTTTACCAGTTATGGTGAGCCGTTTGAGGTCAAAAACATAGGCACTCATTATAAAATGTATGCAGCATTATGAGACTTTTATTAGCATTATTCTGTTTTTCAAGCTTCCTAACTACCGCTCAAATCACTCCAGCAGTATTGACTGGTCAATCTGCAAATCCATCCAACTCGTTAGAGAAAGAAACACAGATTGCGTTGAAGAAAATGCAGGCAGCAGCGCTTAAAGACGGTATAAAAATAGAAGTGGCTTCTGGATACCGCAGCTTCAATCGCCAGCGTCAAATCTGGAACGGTAAGTACTCAAGGTATCAAGCACAAGGCCTAACACCAGATGCCATTTTTGATAATATCGTAGAATATTCGACAGTTCCAGGAACATCCAGACATCATTGGGGAACGGACATGGATTTGATAGACGGCAATGCCAAGTACACTGGTTCTGTTCTTGTGACCGATAAATTTCACGGTGATGGTCCATTTTGTAAATTAATGGATTGGATGGATCAACATTCCACGGAGTATGGTTTTGAATTGGTTTATACCATGAATAATAACCGTACAGGTTTTGAATATGAACCTTGGCATTATAGCTATGCTCCAGTTTCCAAAAAATACCTACAGGAATATCTGAATCAAATAGACTTCATCAAGTTTCTACGCTCTCAAAATATCATGGGAATGGATGACATAAGTGATGCCAGGTTAGAACGTTACTACAAGGAACATATTCAAGGGATTAACGCAGAACTATTTTAAGAAAAAGAGTAAATTTAAATTCTAATCTATTTTATATGAAACGTGGCTCTGGTACCATAAGACTCTTCATAGGCCTAGCCATTGTGGCTTTTGCCGTTTTTAAATTTTGCTCTAGTGAGACCACCAATGAATACACAGGTCAAAAACAATATGTAGATCTAACCGTAGAGGAAGAAATAAGCATGGGATTGAGTGCCGCGCCCAGCATGATGCAGCAACACGGTGGATTACTTCAAAATCAAGCTGCTCAAGACCAATTGGATCGTATAGGTTATCAATTAGTACAAAGTAGCGTTGCTAAAAACAGTAACTATAAATGGGACTTTCATTTGTTAGCAGATGACCAAACCATCAATGCTTTTGCATTACCCGGCGGCCAGTGTTTTATTACTGCGGCATTGTATGCACAACTTGAAAATGAAGATCAGCTTGCAGGTGTGATGGGCCATGAAATAGGACACGTAATTGCAAGACACAGCGCAGAGCGCATCCAATAACAAGGACTGGCTAATGGTGTCATTACTGGTGTTTCCGTTGCTGCAGAAGGCGGCGGCGAGGCCGCTCAAGCGATCGCCCAGATGCTTACCATGAAATACGGTTGTGAAGATGAATTACAAAGCGATGAACTAGGCGTCAAAATGATGATTGATGCTGGTTATAATCCTTACGAGATGATAGGCGTTATGGAAATTCTTGCTGCCGCAGGCGGTCCTAACCGAGTGCCAGAATTCCAATCCACACATCCAGATCCAGAAAATCGGATCCAGAAGATTAAGGAAGCTATAGAGAAGTATCAGTAGAAAGAGGCAGGAGAAAAATTTAACGTCGGGTCGTGTATTGCCCTGAATTTATTTTCAGGAGCTTACTTCTTTAAACGATTTCAACCAACCTATGAGATGCTGAAACGAGTTCAGCATGACAGAGGTTAATTTTTTCAATTGCAGCCGCTTCGAGAGATAGTCTAGCAGTTGCGTTGTGTTTGCAACAAAAATCTTTTCAGAAAAACCATATCTCGACTGTCGCTCGATACTGGTTTAAAAGCTTCGACTTTACAAAACAAAATGCAGCCGCTTCGAACGATAGTCGAGAAGGAGCGTGTCTATAACACCTACTCTTTAATCGTCACTCGCACGCCTTCACTGTGGCTGGAGAACTCTGGTGCGTACATGCATTCCAGCTGAGTGATACCGTTAGAGAATTGGCCGGCGTTGTTGGCTCGTACGTCGTATTCAAAAACGTAGGTTCCCGGTTTTAACTGGTCAAAGAAAAAGTGCGTGGCCACATCTTTGGTACTTTGGTAGTAACCCAATCCATCCTGGTATTTGTGTTGCGAGATCACGTCTACCGGCTCAAAACCGCTGGCGCGCATATCCTTCAAATGAACAAAATCCAAATCCTTGGTGGATCGTATCTCCATGCGTACGGTAACCAGATCGCCTATTTCCAATGCATCCTCTGTAGTAATTTCTACCAGCTTCTTGCCAGCGTCTGTATTGACCTTCTTGAACAATCGTTTTTTGATAGACATGGGCAGGTCATCGTCAACGGTGATCTTGTCCAGGTCTTCAAAATATTGCCAGTACAACCCACCATATCCTGTGACTTCACTCTTGTTTTTTACATCAACAGTGGCATAGACAGGCTTCACTGCTTCTTCATGGAGCGACACCTTGAAATAACCGGTTCCAGCTTCTTTTTTTACGTCCTTCATCAACGATTCTGGAATAGGCTTGTCGCCCCATTTGATCACGTTACTTTCCTGGACATCCAGCCATTTATTGCCCTGCAACAGCAATGCATAGGTGGCATCTGCCGTGGCTTTGGTGGATTTCCAGCGGTTGGTGCGCTTGTTTTGCAGCAACCAGACTTTGAGTTCCTCAACGTTTTTGAGATCATTTGCCACTTCGCCAAAGGTCTCAATCGCCAGCGCCTGCGTCTCAATATCGCTGGAATACCAATTGTAACCGGTCACGTTTTCCTTCCAGTACATTCCGTTTTCACGGCTGTTGACGGCGCTTTGGCGCAATCCTTCCACGATTTTTTGTGCGGTTGCCACATTTCCGTTGCGGTGCAGGCTTATGGACATCAACAACTGCTGGTAGATGGATTGTGAGGAGAATGAGGTATTCGCTTTCGCGAAAGCGAACTCACGACCAGCTTTCAAAACACCGGTCAAGTTCTTGTCCTTCTTGAAACTACGTGCATATTGATAGTGCCAGTAACTCACACCATAGTTGAAATTCTCTAGGGATTTGTTTCTCTTCAAGTGCTCGTTGAAACTGTTTTCCCAAGAACGATCCAGCGCCTTGATGGCGTTCTCATAGATGCGGTCGGTTTGTGGGCGATCGCCATCATTGACTTGCAACTGGTTCAGATGACCTATTCCAGCAGCGATGTGGCGGGTGATGTACTCGCTCATGCGGCCACCGGCAAACCACGGGAAACCACCATTGGAAAGTTGTTGCCCTTCCAATTTTGCCAGCGTTTTCTTTTTCTCTCGAGCCGTTTTGGCCAAATCAAACATGGTAGCGAGACGCTTTTGCTTTTCGGCTTCTGACTGTGCGTCGCGCAGCCATGGCGTATGGGCGAGAATTACGCTTTTTAATTCTTCGTTCTTCTCCAGATTGCTGGAAGGTACATCGTTTGCTGCCCAGCTGTCAAACACCTCTTTGACCTTAGGGTTGCTGTTCAAGATGTGCGCTGCCATAGCATTAGCATAATACCTGGAGAAGGTTTGCTCTGCGCAATCATGCTCATACTCCATCAAATATGGTAATGACTGGATTGCGTACCATGATGGGTTTGAGGTGTATTCAAAGGTCAACTGGTGGTTAGTTCTGGAATCTGACGTGGTGTTTGCCAGCTTATCCATGGTGACGCTTTGGGTCTCTCCAGCTCGTACCCAAAGGGCGCGACTTTCCGTCACCAACATACGGTTAGTGAGCACCGGCAACGTATTTTCCTCACCATCAGAGAAGTTTCCGGATGTGGCGAGCACTCTGTAGGTTACAGCTTGCGTGCCCTTAGGTACATGAAACGTCCAGTTGACACTGGCGTTGCCACCGGTGGCCGCTTCAAAGGATTGAATGCTATCGGTATTTCCTAATTCCTGATCGATGGGTTGCATGGTGAGCGCATCGTACAATTGAAGCGTTGCTTTACCGCTCATGGGTTTGCCAGAGAGGTTGGCTACTTTAGTAGAGAATCTGATGGTATCTGTTTCCCTCAAGAATCTCGGCGGATTAGGAACGAGACTCAGCTCCTTTTGGGTTTGCACCAGTGCTTCATACTGCGCCGTTTGCGCTTGCTTATTGTGTGCCAACAATCTGAACCTCCATTGGGTTAATGCCTCTGGCGATGTAAAACTGAATTTTAAATTTCCGTTTTCGTCTGTGGAGAGCTCTGGTAAGAAGAAGGCGGTTTCGTCTAAGTTTTTGCGGACTTGTACGTTTTGCAATGCGAGATATTCATTGACAATATCTGCCGTGGAAACTCCATTTTTGGTGCTGATGACGATCACTCCATTGGCTCCACGGTTGCCGTAAATAGAAGTTGCGGCAGCATCTTTAAGAACAGCTACTTCTTGAATAGCATTTGGATCCAGAGCGCGGAATTCCGATTCAGTCATAGGTACGCCATCAACAATGATCATGGGCTCACCATTTCCAGAAGCAGAAGCCGCGCCACGTATAGTAATGAATGAATTTGCACCAGGCTGACCTTTTTGATAAGTGACCTCAACACCTGCCGCAAACCCAGATAACGTGTCAGAAATCATGGACGGCGCCATTGCATCACTGGGCATCATTTCAGTTTCTTTCATGACCGTCATAGCGGCCGTGCGGGATTTTTTAGATTGAGCAGCATAGCCTACAACAACAACCGAATCCAACGAGTCAGTATCTGATAACAAAGAAATATTCTCTACTGTATCGTTTGCTTTAATCTCCTTACTTACATATCCAATCATGGAAAATTGAAGGGTCGAACCTTTTACCGCATCGATCTCATACACGCCATCAAAATTAGTAGTTGTGCCTATTTCCTTACCTTTTACGGTAACAGTAGCACCCATGATAGGTGACCCATTCTCATCTGTAACCCGACCTACAATTTTTCCTGCAATGGGTTTGATGTGTGACAGCTTTCGCGAAAGCGAATTCTTATATGTTCTATAACGATATTCAAAATTTTGGAACGTCAATCCAAATAAATGGAGTTGTTCCTTTTCCAAGGCAAACACGGGATCGATTTGATAATCTATTCGACTGAAAAGATTAATGATCGTTGCACCCGCCAAATCACTGGCTGAGGATGAATTAAAATCCCTGTTGTAATTATAGAAATAGAAACCGGGCCAAGAGCTGCTGGCAAACTCATCCAGGCTTTTATCGTACATACTGGCAAGAACTTCTGCCTGCATCGCTGTACTGTCCTGATCCTTGATGGTAAATGACCATTCCTCATCTGTTCCTGGATACAACTTATTGCGAAAGGTCTGCGTCTGGATCGTGAACTGTTGGGTTGGTTTTACTGGTTTTGTAGCCTCAAAACTTCCTGATCTAAAGTCATTGTATTTATAGGTGTAGTATTGGAACTTCAAAGAATTTCCCATGGCCTGGCCCATAGGAAACTTCATGGTGGTTCTTCCACTAGGCAAATAGACCCATTTGGATTCTAGAATGCGTTTGCTGTCATAGGTTGTAAGGTAGATGTAGATGCCATCTGTACTGGTATAGAAGTCAACAACTGCTTGATCTCCATCGACGTTTACGTCTTGACTTACAATAGATGGCGTGGCTGGCAAATCCTTGTCCGCCCAGATTTGAACTTCTTGTTTTTCTTCCACATAATCTTTCTCGTCATCTAGGCTTAGGTTTTTGTCTGCTTCAACGGCTTTGGCGTAGAGGATGTAGTTCCCATTGTTCCAATCTACAGTAATTGGAATTTCAATGGTAGCGAGCGAATCTGTGGTAATCGTTTTTTTGAAAATGATGGGTGTTTTTTTCCAATCTTCTATCTTTTCTTCCTTGCGCAATTCGGCTACTGGGAACTGATCGCGGTATGCTTCCAGACCTAGTTCGTGAAACTCGGCATCCTTGAGGTTACTGTTGACGATGACATGATCACTCTCGATATTCTCGCGCACTTGTATCTCAATAGTGGCATTGATGGGTTTACCATTAAGATTACGAGCGATTACTTGAATCTGATTGTTTTGAACCGTGAGATTTCCTGTGGTAGAAATCTGTACCTCGATAGGTTTGTAGCCTACTCGCACACTGGTCTGTGCGGTTCTGGTCTCGCCATTCACGTCTGTGACGCTGGCCTCGATGCGGTAGTTGTAGTTGGATTCAATATCCTTAGCCACCAGCGTGGAATCTGGCAATGCTTTAAAAGGAATCGTAAAAGTTCCGTCTGATTTTGTAAAAGTAGTATCATTTGCCATGACTTGCTGGTCGACCGGTACATAACCGTATTTCCAGTAAGGTACGTTTGCTACACGCGTCACGGTATAGGTGACTTGGGCGTCTGTAATATTACTGCCTAATAAGGCTTTGGCAAATCCTTCTACTTTTACACTATCACCTACAATGTAGGTTTCAGTAATGTCATTGAATTCCGTTTTAAATCTGGGACGTTTGTATTCTTCTACTTGGAAACTTATTCCGCCTTCGTCGAAATTATCAACATCATCCCAATAGCTTCCATCCTCATCAGATTCTAGATAAATGGTAAATCTTCCGGTAAGTACCTCAGACGGCAAAGTGAATGAACCATTGATGCTTCCATATGCGTTAGTAGTAAGCTCCTGAGTGAAAACCTCTTCTTCATTGAAGTCTTCTACTACGACCTTAAATGTTTCATTGGGAAGCACTCGAGATTTGTTATTGTCATTCTCCACTACAATGGACTTGAAATAGACCTTTTGTCCTGGCCTATAGATCGCTCGATCTAGATAGATAAATGCTTTAACCTGTTTCTCTGAATCTGCATATGAACCTCTGTAATAGCCGCGATTGACGTAAGTCGAAATCGTATCGCCATTTTTAGAAGCCTCTACTCTATTTCTGTAATAACGATCTGCAAACAAAAATGAAACCTGACCATTTTTATCTGTTTTACCTCTGTAAATGGTGGATTTATCATCCCCAAAAATCTTGACGGAAACATCTTCCATGGGTTTTCCCGTATTGCGATCTGTAGCCGTTATCACAGTTTTACCAGATACCGTATTACTCGTCAGCGCGATTCCTGAAACCGTCATGAACCTACCAGAGGTGACTTCTTTTTGATCCTTTTCTCTAATCAACACAAGATATTTTCCGGCTTGCAATCCCGGAATCGCATATTCATACGTATGGGAAAAAGTGTCGTCGCCCTGTGGTAATTGTGCTTGTTCTATATGAGCAAAGTCGTTGTTTTGATTCGCTTTCGCGAAAGCGGCATTGTGAATAGAGTCTAGATTACCTTGTACCTCATCAAAATCCTGAGCGACTTTGAGGTAATAAACCGTAGCGTCTGTGACATTGCGATAGGATATCACACCGCGACTGGGCTGATTGGGAATGACATTAGTTTGCAATTGGGAACTTAATTCTGGCTGATAGATCTGTGATAATAGCCTTGTGCACTGCAGACTACCGTAGGTTTCTGGGTGCTTCTCGATGGCATCTTTGGCAATGCGTATGGCTTCTTTACGGTCTAACATACGATTCTCATTGGTTGTATCATGAGATCGTTTTAAAAAATACAAAGCAAGACTGTGTTGAATGATAGTTATCGCTCCATGATCTGCATATTTTTGGATCAACAGATTGTACAAACCAACCAATTCAGGTAATTCTTGATTTTGATCAATTTTAGATTGAACATAACCCATACGTCCATTTATCGCTGCGAGATAGGCTGGAATTTCCTTACGCTTTTTATGCAAGTTTTCCAGCTGTCCATAAAGCTGTAACACATCATAACTAGAATAAATAGTGTCATTTACCGGTCGTTTGAGTTGGATCAGTTCTTCAGTAGGTAGAAATCCGTTCTCTTTAGTGATCGTGAAAATTTCCCGTGGCATAGTAATACCATAGGCGCTGGACTTATAGAAATCTAAAGCATGTCCTACAAGAATATCAAAAAGGCTTGGCCATAACTCTCTACCTTGTGGTTTGATGTGCAAAATTGGGTCGTAGCTGGCTACATTGATTTTGGAAAGCCTATCACCATCAACTAACGATTTTTGGAAAACATCAGAGATCTCGCTGTAAAATCGTTTGAGATCCCAAGCCATAAAATCATCTCCACCAGCATCAGTACTGGTGCGGTTATTTATACGGTATCTATTTTCTTGCAAGTATTGCTCAAAAAGCTGTCCTTTGATAGAATAATAGATGTTGCGCTCTGGGAATTTAGAAGCTGTAATGCGCTTGTCCAAAGCTGCGATGATCTTTTTCTGGGCATCTTCTTCCTTGATAAGCCAGAATTTGGATTGAAAAATAAAGGCTTTGATAAGTTGTGCCTCGTCGTTTTTACGCGATGCTTTTTTAAAGACCTCATCAAGTAACTCTTGGGCTTCCTCAATTTTATTCTCTACCTCCAACTGTTCAATGGCGCGCCATTGCTCTTGATAATCTTGTCCAGAAACATTTTGAAATCCTAAAATAGTTAGGACGAGAATGATGAGATAGTTCTTCATAGTAGATTGGAATTATTTAAAGTTAGCCAAATTCTAGGCGCACCTCTTTTAAAAAACACTCCAATTCCCATACCACAACTTAATTGGTATTCTTTTTGCTAGTTTTGCCACACATGAGACATCTATTGATCATTTTAGGGGTATTGGTTTGCACTGGCGTTAGTGGTCAGTCCGCTTTCGCGAAAGCGGAACAGCTATTCAAACAATCCAAGTACAAAGCAGCCTTACCAATATATCTGGACCTATTGGAAGAAAAACCACAGGACCCAAAATTATTGCGCAAGACTGGTCAGACCTATGGCGAGATGGAACAGTTTGAAAAAGCCACGGCCATCTATAAACGATTACTGGCTACCGATGATACCAATGCAGATTATCATTTCTACTATGGTGGTTCCATGGGTTTGTGGGCAAAAAACGCATCTAAATTCAAGGCGCTGGGATTGCTGGACGACGTCAAGTTCCATCTAAAAAAAGCAGCCGAACTTGATTCAAAACACGTCGACACACGATGGGCACTGGTCCAGTTGTATACAGAATTGCCAGGTATCATAGGTGGTTCCCTCACAACTGCACGCAGTTATGCAGACCAATTAAAGAAAATCTCACCTGTCGATGGTTATCTGGCTCACGGTTATGTTGATGAGTATGACAAGGAATACACAGATGCCGAAACGGCTTATAAAAACGCCATCAAAGTAGGCGGCTCGCCACTTACTTACATGAAGCTTGCCACGCTCTATGCAGACAAAATGGATCGCACCTCAGATGCCAAGGCCATTTTAAAAAAAGGCTATGAAATCCATAAGGATGCCCAATTGCTGGCCCAGTTGGAGAAATTGGATTCCTAACCATTATCTATTCCAAAATCTGAAGTAGTTGCGCCGTTAAAATCTTATTTTTAACAGCAAAACCCATTTCTATGCGCGTACACTTTATCGCGATAGGCGGCAGCGCCATGCACAATCTAGCACTTGCTCTTCATCAAAAAGGGTATCAAGTAACCGGTAGCGACGACGCTATTTTTGAACCTAGCAAAACACGGCTTGAAAAAAAGAAGCTACTTCCTAAAAAAATGGGCTGGTTTCCAGAAAAAATTACAGCAGACCTTGACGCGGTAATCCTAGGTATGCATGCCAAAGCCGATAATCCCGAACTTCTCAAAGCTCAAGATCTTGATCTTAAAATTTATAGCTATCCAGAATATCTGTATGAGCAGTCCAAAGATAAAACGCGTGTCGTCATAGGTGGCTCGCATGGTAAGACCACCATTACTTCCATGATACTTCACGTGATGCATTATCATAGCAAAGAAGTGGATTATATGGTAGGAGCGCAACTGGAAGGTTTTGACACTATGGTTCATCTTACCAATGACAATGAGTTTATTGTTCTGGAAGGTGATGAATACTTATCCAGTCCCATCGATCGCAGACCTAAATTTCACTTGTACCAACCTAACATCGCTTTGATTTCTGGGATCGCCTGGGATCACATCAATGTTTTTCCAGACTATCAAAATTATGTAGAGCAGTTTGAAGAATTTGTGGACCTCATGAAGAACGGTAGTATCCTGGTCTACAATGAAGAAGATCCAGAAGTGAAACGCATTGCAGAAGCCAGCACCAAACCTACCAGAAAACATGCCTACAACGTACCACACCATACGGTAGACAACGGCACAACTTATCTTGAAACACCAGAAGGTGATATGCCTATAGAAGTTTTTGGCAAGCACAACTTGAGCAATCTGGCTGGAGCCAAATGGATTTGCCAGCACATGGGAATTGATGAAGATGATTTTTATGAGGCCATAGCAAGTTTTAAAGGAGCTTCAAAACGTCTTGAAAAAATTGCAGGAAATCAGCGGTCGGTGATCTATAAAGACTTTGCTCATTCGCCCAGTAAGGTTCAAGCGACTACTAATGCTGTGGCAGAACAATATAGCGAGCGCAAAATTATTGCCTGTCTGGAATTACACACCTATTCCAGCCTCAACCCAGAGTTTCTTAAAGAATATGCTCATACGCTAGACGCTGCAGATGTTGCTGTGGTGTTTTATAGTCCAGATGCTGTGGAATTGAAAGGTTTGGATCCCATTAGTAAAGATCAGATCAAGGAAGCATTCAATAATGAAGATCTTATTGTCATGACAGATCCTGCCGCTTTTAAAGAATGGTTGTACAAGCAAAAACTAGCCCATGCCGTTCTTTTGCTTATGAGCAGCGGTAATTACGGCGGTCTTGATTTTGATAAGCTGGGTAAACTACTTTAAACAATTCCCATTTTCTTCAATAGAAAACTAGCATTCATATTAGTAGCGACGCCATCTTTGAAAGCATAGTCAAAGAACAATTCATCGTCAATAATTTGTGCGTCAAAATAATAGTTGGAGATATGCTCGTGATCTTTGGCGACTTCGGTCAGGCTTAAGTCATGGGTTGCGATGATGCCGGTTGCCTGATTGAGCGTTAATTTCTCAATGAGTTTTCTGGAGCCACTGGCCTTGTCAACGCTATTAGTTCCTTTAAGGATCTCGTCCAGAACAATGAAATATTTTTCCTGTTCCATTTTGTCCACGATAAATTTCAAACGCTTCAACTCACTGAAGAAATAACTCTCATCGTCTTTTAAGGAATCACTAGTACGCATACTGGTAATAAGTTTGATGGGCGCATAGATCGCAGATTGTGCGCAAACAGGCAAACCTGTATTTGCCATTACGATGGACATGGAAACCGTTCTTAGAAATGTGCTCTTTCCGGCCATGTTGGCACCGGTTATAATGAAAAACTCACCAGAATGAATGTGAATCGGGTTTCCTACGGCTTTATCAGGATTAAGCAACGGATGCACCGCTTGAGCGGCCTGAAACTTAAAGTCTCCTGTTTTGATTTCGGGAAACACGTAATTGGGATGGTTGTAGGCAAAATTCCCTAGGGAATTTAAAGCATCCATTTGCGTTACGGCATCCAACCATGGTGCGATGTAGCTTTTGTTAGAAGTCAACCAGGCCTCAATACTGTAGACTTGCTTCAAATTCCACAACGCAAATGCATTGATAAAAACACCAACGAGTAAATTACTGCCTTGGTCCAGCCTTACCAGTGCTCTTCCCAGATCGTACAGCCGTCGTGATGCCGGTTTACCATCAGTGAGCACATTGCTCTTCAAGGTTTTCAATACTTCTCCGTTAAAGTCAGCCTTTTCAATAAGTTCCAGGAGCTTTCCATACTGGGTAAAGAAATCCTCCAACTCTGAAATGTACTTGTTGAGTTCAATAATCTTGGCAGCATAATTACCTGAGACCAATAAACCCACTAGGAAAATAACCAGCAGCCACCAGCCACTTAGCACATCGATCGCATAAAGAATCCCAATCGCTACCGAAACCGCAAATTGAACATAACACAACCACGAGAATACATTCGGCACAAAATTTTGATAGCTCTGTATCCAGCTTCTAATCGCCGCTGGTTTAGTGTCGTTCTCCAGCAATCTTGCCGTCGCCTCATACTCTTGACGATAATCCAGCATTTTGGCTAGCTCTTGAACGGCTTCTTGTCGCTTGGGAATATCGTGAATATCGTTTGCCATCAAACGAGCAGCCAGCAACTTCTTGCCTTCCTTCAATGCCGTTCTATTCATGAACTGAAAAAACGAACCCATACCGAACAAGTCTATATCACGGCTGTAATCGTGATCGTCGTCGTTAAATTCTGCTCCATCTGGAAGGTCTGTATAGTTGCCTTTGCCTACCTCAATTTCCTGCTCGTTAATGCGTAGCAATTCTTCATAATAATTGCGTTTCTTTTTGAGATCCTCGTGACGAGAAACCAAATAAAGAAAAAGCGCGATACCACCTACAGCAATCAATACAGCCGTCAAGGTAGAACTCCAGAAAAAATAAATCCCTGCAACAACGGCGATAAAGACCAGCAACCGGACCACACCAGAAATGCGCAACTGTTGATTGTATCGCTTTCGCGAAAGCGAAAACCCTTCAACTCGGGCTTCATATATGGATCGTAGTTCCTTCAATTAGATGGTGTTTAATTGGGCTTGTAGTTTTTTAGTCAATCCAGCTACAACAAGTGCATAACTGTGATCGATCCATTTCAGGACTTCAGCATCTGTCATGGACTGATTCAAATGTATGGTGTTCCAGTGGGTTTTATTCATGTGCCAGGCGCTGGTAACTACACCGTCATATTGCTCACGCAATTCAATGGCTTTTTGAGGATCACATTTGACATTTATGGATGGCTCACCGCGTTCCCAACGTTCCAGTCCCAGCAGCATGAACATCTTCCCCATAACTTTAAATACCAGTGTCTCGTTGTCAAAGGGCATTTCTTGCGTGGTTCCTTTTTTTGCGAGGCAATAGTCCTGAAGCTGGTCAATTTCCACTATTCTGGTAGTTTTTTGGTGTCCATCGCCTTGTCCAAAATCAAAGCGGTGTAATCCAATTTCCAACCTATGGTTTGCGCCAGTCCTTCCATGAGTTGGATGGTATTTAGGGCTTCCTTTCTGGCTTGTTCCATAAGACCGCTTTCTGGGATCTTATCGACGATGTGCTGTTTTGCATTGCGAGTGACCTCAGTCAGGTCATCACTGGTAAAATAATTGGCCCAACCTTCGCTCTTGTCGTAGTAATTAAAATCGGTCTCGATACTCATGAGTTGCGGTTGTGGGAACTCGGTCAAACGTATGATTTTATTGTCAGTATCGCTCTCCATGCGGATTTTTGTCAGGTCAAATCCTATGTGAGCTTTGGCATTGATAAGGATGATGGCTTTTTTCTTGCCCAGCAGGAAGTTGGCTATTTTGTCCTTGACATTTTGATAATGGTAGATTTCGGCAAAGTCGCCTTCAACCGTGATGAATTTACAAACCGTCCTGATTTTTTCCATCAACACCACGCTTTGCTCCTGCCGGTTGTCTTTAGAAGACCCACCGAACCATCTAAAAATAAAGAATGCAGCTACTGCTCCTACTGCAAGACATATGAATAAATACTCCATATGACAAAGTTAGGATTTAATCGCATATAGGATAGGCCGCGATGGCGCGGCGTCATTTTCAATTGGCGCCACCTGCAGGTCTAGAATATATTTCCCGTCAGCAACAGCGCTAGGAACGTAGATCAACTCTGTGATTGTGGCATTTAATCGTTGGTTTCCATCAAAATCCCAGAAGGCTTTGTGAGCCAGCAAGGCACCGTTATCTCTTTCTTTATCAACACTGGGTAAATCGATGAGGACGTGTTGGGTGCCGCTTTCGCGAAAGCGTAACATCACCTCTTCCATCAAATATGGCGGATTCGTATTGCTGTAATTCTTGCTTTTTTTGTCATCTGTATTGGGCAGCGTGCGTATGATCACTGCATCTACTTTATCCAAATCCTCAAACATGGCAGCCGTGATTACTTGGTCGCCATCACGACTTTCTGGAGTCACCGTGATGAGTTGAGCTGTGAAAAAGCTTTTATCCAGCGCCTTATTCACGCTATGAAATTCTTCGGTAATGTGACCTATGCATTCTGTATGCGTCCCATGACTGTGTGGATTGAAAAACACATCATTAAAATTAGTGCTGCCGCCCATGGAAACCTTGCCTACGTAACCGTCCACTTCAACATGTGTAATTTTGGGCTGATCGATATACCAGGCGCCAACGCCGGCATTGTTTTTTACCGCAAGACTTATGTCAATAGGATTGTTAAGATCGATGGAGAACGGTTGGTCGTCAATGAGTAAGGTAGTTTCCATAGGGTCGTTTTTTGTAGTGATACAAGAGACCAACGTGGCCAGAAGGAATAGGGTTATAACTTTCATTAGTTCAGTGGTTTTTGGACAACGCTAAATTCAATGTCCCAATGCGCCAGATATTCTGATAACGGGCCTAAGCCAACTGTGGCTCGTCTTGCATCTACCCTTTCTGGATCTTGTAACTGGTACAGCTCATAGATGCCGTCATTGATCAAAACTTGAGAACCGTAAATTTGAGGTTCATTCTTGTCCAGCAGCATGCGGTCCTTCATCAATGCGATGTCCTGCAAATCCAGATCACCTCTTTGTGCTGCCTTTTCCAATAACGGAAAATATTGCTCACGTTTGTCGGCACCAGCGTGCTGGATAACCAGCCAGATGCCTTGAAGGGATTTGCTACTGCTGGTATCACTGGTAGGCATGCCGCACTTGTCCAGAATAAGCTCAATAGCTTCCAGATTGTTCTGGTCGATAGACTCGTCCATCAAATTGTCGGTTCTATTTTGTTGATCGCGATCGTAGATTTCTTCAAGAATAGCATCAAGCCTGGCGCAATCCAGGTTATCGATGCTGGTAAATAAGGGCTCTTTCTTGCGACGTTTTCTTTCGGCGTCAGAATCATTTAATTGGACTTTGATGAGCACCAACTCGTTATTGATATACCAGTCTGCATAAAGCAGATCTTCAGACGCGGCTTCTCTTTCCTCTTCACTGAGCAATGTACCGTCCAGCCCATAATACTTCACATCATCAGGTAGTACCAAGGCATTAGAAATGACTAGATCTGTCATTTGATCATAAGTCAATCTGGTAAGCTGGTCTTCTTCCTCAGTTTTACAAGATGAAAAGATCAATAAGGAAATGAAAAGGAGTAAGAAATATTTCATGAATTAAGGTTGAGCATGAAGAGTTCACTGGCGATACCATCACTCAGAAATTTTCCCTTGCGAGTGACGCGCAATGTATCATCATCTAAATATAGTAAATGATCCTTGAGATAGTTTGTGGATTGCTGTAAGAGATACTCCTTGAATTTGGAACCGTATTCACGTTCCACATGCGATAAGGAAACTCCATAAATGGTGCGCAGACCAGTCATGATGTATTCATTGTAACGATCTACTACCGTAAGCTCCTCAATTTCTTGAGGCAAGTCTCCAGCCTCAATGGCTTTTACATATTTGACATTGTTGTTGATGTTCCAGGCGCGCCTTTTACCGTCAAAACTATGCGCGCTGGGACCAATGCCTATATAGGATTTACCTGTCCAGTAAGCGGTATTGTTGCGAGAGAAAAAGCCTTCTTTGCCAAAGTTTGAAAACTCATAATTCTCATAGGAATGCAACTGCATGGTATCCAGCAAAATATTGAATTGGCGTTGCGCCTGTTCATCGTCGACCTCATCAATAATACCTTTCTCAATAAACGTCTTAAGCGCGGTATCATCTTCCACGGTAAGCGCATAACTTGAAATGTGCGGTACTTTCAGGTCAATGGCCTTGAAAAGGTTTTCGCGCCAGCGGTCGTCAGTCAATCCTGGGATGCCGTAAATAAGATCAATGGATATGTTGGGAAAACGCTTTCGCGAAAGCGAGATACACTCCATCGCCTCTACCGCATTATGAGCTCTGTTCATTAACTTGAGATCTTCTTCAAAAAAGGATTGCACGCCTATGCTCAATCTATTGATTTTGGTCTTTGCAAGTGCTTCTATCTTTTCTGGTGTCAAGTCGTCAGGATTTGCCTCAAGAGTGATTTCTGGATCAGCAATTACCTGATAATTGGAATAAACGGTCTCAATAATAGCATCGATAGCGGTGCTTTCCAGAACGCTAGGAGTTCCACCGCCAAAATATATGGTCTCAATACTGGTGTTTTTTGCCTCGCTACTGCGCAGCCGCAATTCTTCCTGAAGCGCCGCCACTACACGATTCTTGTGTTTCATGGATGTCACAAAATGAAAGTCACAATAGTGACAAGCTTGCTTACAAAAAGGAATGTGAATATAAATGCCGCTCATGTGCAACAAATGTAACGTTCAATCGTTAAAAGGATGATTCAAATCATAGCCTAAGGATAAAAAGTGTTAAATGTTGGTTTTTAACGTTTTAAAACCATATCATTAAATACATTCGGCATGGTTTATGAATCTTTTAACATGAATCGAAAAACCCTAAAAATCAGTATGTTAAACAGAATTCTTATTTTTCTATTCCTAGCAGCTTCTTGGAATATGAGTGCAGCAGACGATGATGCACCGCTAGTAAACTTAGCATTGAATAATAAAGATGTTAAAACGTTTCAAAACACTACCCTACAACTCAATCTAAAAGCTCAATTGATGGCAAACCCTGACTGGAGGAAGTTGATCCAGCAAAAAAGGATGTCAGTAAGCCTAGTTGATCTTAATGATGCAGAGAATATAAAATACGCCAGTATCAATGGTAGCAACATGATGTATGCTGCCAGCCTTCCTAAAATTGCCGTTTTATATGCAGCAATGGACGCGATTGAAAATGGTGAACTAAAAGATACGCCTAAGGTTAGAGATGACATGTGGTTGATGATTTCAAAATCAAACAACGCAGCATCTACCAGAATGATTGATCGTGTAGGTTTTCAAAAGATTGAAGACCTGATGTGTGATCCATCCAATCCATTTTATGACAAGGATGGCGTTGGTGGTCTTTGGGTAGGTAAAAGATATGCCGCTCAAGGAAAAAGAAATCCAGAGCCTATAAGAGGTTTAAGCCACGCAGCAACAACAGATGCAGTAGCAAAATTCTACTATCAATTGGCTACCGGTCAATTGATCAACAAAACAAGAAGCAAGGAAATGTTGGACATTATGGAAAATCCATCATTGCACCACAAGTTTGTAAATACTCTTGATCGTATTGCGCCAGACGCACGCCTTTTTAGAAAAAGCGGATCATGGAAAAACTGGCATTCTGACTCTATCCTAGTTTGGGGAGAAGATGGCAGAAAGTACATTCTTGTTGCGCTGATTGAAGATCCTAACGGTGAACAAATTATCAGAAATTTAGTACAGCCAGCAGAATTGGCATTGCGCAAATCTGTTATCTTGCCTGTAGAATTAGAACAAGAGAATGAAGTGGTTGTCCGACAGGATACGTAAAGTTTTTGACATAAGGAGTGGCGAGCTTTCGATCTCGCTTCTCATGCAACTCTACATATTTTTAATTATAAGTGCGTTACTCGTAGTCAAGCCTACGGTTAACGCACTTTTCCTTTCTGAACTGGGCGCAGATGCCCTAGCGGAAGCTTTTGTGATCATCGCCCTTGCTGCAGTTGCAGGATCATTACTCTATAACAAGTCATTAGAGCGGTTCAAGCTCAAGTCACTCATACGCTACACATTGATGGTGTTTACCGTGATCTTTATGATCATGGGTGTCCTCATTGCTGTAGGTTACTTTAACGGTTTTCTAGCCTATTGTTTTTACACGATCGTTGCCTTGTTTGCCCTGTTGGCTACCAGTCAGTTTTGGGTTATGGCAAACGTCGTCTTCAATGTTAGAGAAGCAAAGCGACTTTTTGGTTTTATAGGTGCTGGTGGTATTGCTGGTGGTATTGTAGGTGGTTATCTCACGTCCCTACTGGCAGAACATGTTGGGAATGGCGCCCTATTGATACTGGCAAGTTTCATGATCATGGGCTGCATCTTTGTGATGAATTCCATCTGGCGCAATCGCGTTGATAAGTTGAGTTCTTTTAAACGTAAGGAACGTGCCACGGTTTCTAGCGAGAGCAGTGTTAAACTTATATTTAACTCAAAACACCTGTCTGCGCTGGCAGCAGTCATTGGGATAGGCGTTCTGGTGGCAAAACTGGTGGACTATCAATTTAGCTACATCTCGTCGCGCAATATTCCAGACTCGCAGGAACTGGCTTCCTTTTTTGGATTTTGGTTTTCTACATTCAATATAGTTTCTCTGGTTATTCAGCTATTTATTACAAGACACATTTTATCAAAAAGTGGCGTGAGTACTGGCCTTGCCGCACTTCCTATAGGAATCGTCTTTTGTTGCGTCGTGCTATTGTTCATACCAGAATTATGGGTAGTGATTGTTCTTAAAGGCCTAGATGGTAGCTTGAAGCAGTCGCTTCATAAGAGTGCGGTAGAACTACTCGCACTGCCTATTCCTAGCGATGTAAAGAACAAAACCAAAACCTTTATCGATGTCGTCGTGGATAGCGTTGCCACTGGACTCGCGGGTCTGATTCTGATATTCATTGTAAGGGCGTTTGATCTGTCGCCTGTTTTTATTACCATACTCATTCTGGTATTAGTGGTTGCATGGGTGATCATGATCATGAAGGTACGTGATGCGTACTTTGGCACCTTTAAGGAAATGATCGTGAGCAAGGAACAGATCAAACTCGAGAAACGCTCGAACAGTTTGATACGCAACAACATGAAAGTAGTCTTTGAATCTGGTGGGTCAAAAGACATCCTATACATGCTGGATCGCGTCCCAGAACTGGCACATCGATCTCTCAAAGCGCCCATCATCAACCTTTTGGAACATTCAGATCCACACGTGGTGGCTAGTGCGATTGCCAATTTAAAATATGTTGATCGAGGCCATCCCGTAGGTAAAGTTCACGACCTGATTTACACTGAAAACGACGAGGTCGTTCTCGCGGCCATGCAATACCTAATGAGCCAGGACACTAAATTCCCAGAGCAGTTTTTTGAAAATTACTTGGATCACGAGAGCGACTACATTTCCAGTGCAGCATTATTATGTCTGGCTCAGGAAACCGAAGACAATCCTAAGCTGGCCGCAAAATATAACCTAGACCTACGTATCAATCTATTTTTGGACGAACTGGACCGCAATGAAGGAAACTTCAGGAAAGAAGAAGTCATCGAACTGGTCAAGGCTATAGGGTATGCAAAAGGTGAAAATAGACACCGTTTTATCCTTAGATATTTTGAAAATCCAGATCACGAGTTGCGCACCGCAGCCATACTTGCAGCAGGAAATACAGCTCATGAAAACTTTTTACCGTTGTTAATCAATGAGTTGGATGATGCACGCTTTCGCGAAAGCGCCATAATAGCCATCTCTAATTATGGAAACAGCATCATTACATATTTGATAAAGCGTTACAAGGATCCAGTGGCTCCCATAGCCGTCAAGAAATATTTACCAGACATTCTTTTAGAACTGGGAACCACCAAGGCAGTGCGAGCACTCTTGAGCTTGAGTCAGGAAGGCAGCCTGAAATTGCGTACGAGAATCACTAATGAGCTTTCGGTTTTCAAAAAGGCCCAAGGCGACCTTCACATTCCGCAACGCGTATATTTTAAGATCATCAGGTCTGAATGTGAACAATATCGCCTCTTAGAAGCCTGCTATTACTGCCAGCGCATTGTAGAGCGATCCAATTTACATCCAGAAAGGGTGATTGACATCCATGAGACAGGTTCCAGAAAAGAACTCATCATAGGGTTGCGCAAGGCCCTGGACAACAATTTGAAGAGAATCTTTAATATCCTGGCGCTGCATTTTAATTCCAGGGATGTTTTCATCGCCTATCGCGGACTACAAAGTGATAAAAAGGAAACTCGTAGAGCCACCATGGAATTTCTGGAAGGGCTTATTTCACGTAATTTCAAAACCCAGCTGTTCCCTATCATTGAATCTTCCATAAGCAGCCATGATGCAAACCTATCAGAGATAAATGACCGCATTCATTTGCCTACTGAAAAGCAATGTTATCTACAATTACTAGAGCTACAGGATCGTGCTCTTAATAAACTTGTCATTCAAGTCATAGTAGATTCAGGAAACGAAGATTTCATGCCTTTACTGGTTAGAGCCACAACAAAAAAAGACCCCATAGTTGCTGCTGCAGCTAGTGAGGCCTATTTGAAAATGCGCAACATTAGAAATATTGCGTAATCCTTATTTAATCTTCTGAGCGGATGGCTTTATCGATAGCACTTGCTAAATACATGTGGTCTCCAGCAGAGTTCTTACCCAAGATATTTGACATCAAACAAACAATGTAATTCGTTCCATCTGGATGTTCTACCATGATGACACTATTCATATAATTGAACTTTGTCCCTGCATATTTTGCGCCACCACCGCTGTAATAACTTCCTGACTTAAAGTACACAGAAGCATCGTTCAATCTTGAACTGTAGGCATATCTTATACGGCGATCTGTCATGTACATCAATCTTTTCAATTCAAGACTGGATTGACGATCTACAATTTGACCTTGTTCCAGCTTAATGAACCATTTCATCAATCCCGCAGGTGTTCCTATGCTTCCACCAGTTGCTCTTGCAATACGATCAGGACCATTAGTGAAGAAACTACCCAATCTCCATTCATCATGAGTGATGCCTAAATCACGTAAAGGTTGATTGACCAACTCTGTAGCTACCTCACTGAGCATTTTCTTATCTGCGGTTTCCCAGTACTCATCGGCTTCTTCTTGAGTGAGGTCAAAGTACTCATCCCCAAAAAGCTTCATCAACAAGGCCTCTCTCCAGACAATGCTGGCTGCTCCATTATTACTCACGCTTAACATATGGTCTACCCATTCGTACAAGCTAAATTCATCACTGGCAATAACTTGTCTTTTGACTAACTTATCTTTTTCGATATTGTAAATAGGAACGGTATGGTGATCACCAACTCCCCAAATTCCAGAGCGCACCACTTTCTCACGCATCAGTTTTGTGCGTACTTCAAAGTCGTCTGGACACAGAGCTGCCAATTGTGTGAAGAATGCAGTCGCTACCGCTAGTTTACCTACACTACCTGGCTGGAAGCCACTGTTCTCGTTCATCTCTGCATAACGCATGTTCTCAGGATCTGTGATATCCAATACGGTAATCGCATATCCACTGCGTCTGGGAAAGAGTCGAGTCATTTTGTTTTGAAAGTCCTCGTCGACGATCATGATACTATCCGTCGCAACGGTGTCCTCGCACAACCATAGATTGATTTCATCAGTTTTTTTGAAGGAACCTGGTTTTAGATAATATTCCGTTATGGTGCTATCAAGCGTTTTTTCCAATCGCTTGAGGCGCTTTATTCCTGTTCTTTCATATCCATCTATGGGATAGATTGCCATAGTGATTACGGCAATGATCAAAATAGATGTGATGTAATAATGCTTTTTCAATTTCTTATATTTTTGTTGAGATACAGTTCTGTATTTAGGTTAACATCACTGTCTATCGATGATAGATATTCTGAGTTTTTTGCTTGATTGTTTTCTACAAACGGTCTGATCTGGAAGAGATATAACTTACCATCCTTGAAACCTAGCTCAATATCCCAAGCTCCAGTATAACTACCATTCTTGGAACCAGGCATGGTTTTATGAGCTTCTTCTGCAAATCTTTTAATCGTTTTTAAGTTTTCTGGAGTCAATATGCTAGAATTAAAATCTGCATGCTCCATGATAGAACCGCCAGTGATCGGTAATTTACGCTGCTTGTTTTCTCGTGCCGGTGATATGAGTTGGCCCATTCCGTCGTTATCGATGAGATAGGTTTCTGCAGATTGACCGTCTACGGCACCACCAGCACCACGACTCATAGCAACAGTTACTCTATCATCACTATTATTGATAAAATCCTTAGTAATCAAAACACCGCTGTAGTCCACATCCACGGTTGGTATGATAAGGATCGATGGGTACACATTTTCTGGATTTTCTAAATAGGCTTGTCTCCATTTAAAACTACGTTCTGTATATGGAGATGCCCATACATCTCGTATACCTTGAATGATCTTATCACGCTCTACAGCGTTAAAAACGGTAAGATTCAGTCCAGCACCAGTAAATTCTTCCAGGTCTTCCATATTGGTATCACTGCGCAAAAACACAGGAACAGTTCCTATTTTACCGTTAAGAATGGTTTTAAAATCACTCTCCAATTGACCTATAAAAGCCGGCTTCATAGGCATTCTATTGATCTCAGCTCTTAGTTTGGTAAATTCTGCTAGTTGATACTTGATCACTTCAGCCTCATCAACTTTTGCTTCATGCATAGATTTGGCCGTATTAAATATTTGAGTGAGGTATTGCCAATATGTTTGATCTTGACCAGGTATTTGCTGATTCATATGATCCTTAAAGACTCCAAAAGGAATCACGATGCCGTTGACCACATGTTCTGGAAATAACTGTTTGAGTTGTCCTAGATTAGCTGCTTTAGGGCCGCTCAATATGCCACTATCCGCACTAGAAACCTTACTCATGTCAAGTGGCATAGTGCCATCTAACTTCAACTTACCTTCAGGAATGCGAATGGTCTTCTTCTCCTTTTTGTTATTACTAAAGAGTGCTTTCTCAGTGTCAGACATCTCTTCAGCAGATTTGATTACTACCGTTCCACGACCACTTACAGCATAAAATATTTCCTTGCCATTAAATGCTTTCAAGTCGGCTAGGTTATCTGTAGAGATGGCCGCATTGGGAATCCCTAGATTTCTAGCTAATAATTGTACGTGTGACACTAAGTTACCTTCTGACACCGTTGCAATTCCAGCCACTGGTTTCAAATCACTAGGCGGTCTGTCAAAAATGTAGATCTTATTAGGGTCAACGGTCATGCCTTCTGCATTTCCTTCAACGACTACAAGTTTTCCTTTGGCATATCCAGCATTCAATCCACGAACCGTTGATGGGTTGCTTATCTTTTCGACTTGACTGGTCAAGCCTATTTGTCTAGAAACCAATCCACCTAAATCGCCAATAGCATCACCTAATGGTAGTAATAAAGAACTGCGTATGCGGTCGTCATAGAATCCATACGCCAAAGGTTCAAACTGCACATATTCTTCCACCACATCGCCATAGATGGCATTGACCATTCCTGTTCCCCATTCTACCTGACTGCGAGCTGCAGCGATAAAATCCAGTAACTTGCTTGTTTTAATGGTCTCACCTTCTGTTATGAAAAGTCTAGGTTCTACCGCATCCCATTCCCATTGTTCTACATAACCACCAGCAGCTAATGCCTCGCTGATTGCATAAATCTTGTCTAGATGTTCTTGTAAGGTATTTGGTTCCCAATTGGGCACCGTTTGAAAAATCAATTCTTCTAACCTCAAGCTCAGTTCCAAAGCAGAGGTCCTGCGTGTACCACGCTTATCGTCCT
This sequence comes from Nonlabens sp. YIK11, assembly GCF_001413925.1. Classification (NCBI taxonomy): domain Bacteria; kingdom Pseudomonadati; phylum Bacteroidota; class Flavobacteriia; order Flavobacteriales; family Flavobacteriaceae; genus Nonlabens; species Nonlabens sp. YIK11. The sequence goes on along the minus strand of NZ_LBMJ01000001.1, from coordinate 950,768 downwards.
TTATGTTGTTTCTAATATCACACATCAATCCAGCAGCTGCAGGAACTAAAATGGAAGGCTCTGTGTCGTTTGTATATGTAGAAGAAAACAATATTGCTTGCTGTCTTATGTAAGAATCCTTATCCCAGTCAGCAACCATTTTTTCTAGACCAGCTACCGGCACCGGTTCAAAAAATTCCTGCATCACTTCAATGAGCTTTTCAAATTCTTCTCGCTCCTTAAAGCTCAACTCATCATTATGTTCTTTGACCCATTCGCGTGTGGAGGCAATGTCCTTAGCCTCTGGATTGCCATGAATCTTGATGCGTAAATCCATGAATTTGGGATGCTTTTCGGCAAGGGTTTTACTAATGCTACGCACTTCTTGCGCCAGGTTGGTATCGCCATCGTGTGGCAGATCGCGCAGGCTTTCTCTTAAAAGGAAAAAATCACGATCGATCAAATCATTGTCACCTAATACGGTATAATAAAACTTGCGACCCCATTCCTCTTCGTCCTCAATTTGTTTGGCACCACGGTAAAATCTGGATTTTTCCTGGATCCAACCATTATCTGCCGCAACTAGATAATTATTAAGCTGGTATTGCTTCAATCTAGAGTGGTCGTTGTCACCATCCCAAAAGCTCCACAAGTCTGCCGCTGCCAGAATCTCTCCAAAATAAATGTGGTTTCTCTTTGCAAGTTGTTCCACTTCAGTTTTATAGCTAGCATGCTGTATACCGCCGCCTAAGGCGTCAGGACATGGATCCTTAGAGTCGCGACGCGTCCCATCTGCACAAAACCATTCGATTCTTTTATAGGGACCACGATCCAGATCGCGATACTCTTCTATCATGGCTGCAATACGGTCGTTAGTAAATTCTTGAGCTAGTGCTGGAGTGGACAAAAGCAGCACTGCAAATAGTAGTAGGGTAATGTTTTTCATTGTTCAAAAATAGGATTTTGAATGTAAGTAAATACTGTTTAAGAGCGGTTTAACTAGGTAAAAGTCAATTACCGTACCGTAATGATGAAGATGTTTTCGCTTTCGCGAAAGCGAAATTACCTACAAGCCTAGTGATACCGAAGGACAAGTGACTGACACCAGCACATCGATCTAATATTACGCTTTCATTAACACGGCGATGCTGCCCTCTAAAGTAAATTGTTACAAAAATTAGAACTATGTCCATTTTCAGTAAAATAAAGGGAACCATCGATTTGATGAAAAATATTGATCTAGAGAAACTCGCGGCACTCAATGCCAAGGTGGACTTGTCAAAAGTGATGGATACGGTTGGTGAACTGGATGATCGACAACTTGCGGGATTGATGAAAATGCTGTCGACCAAAAAGAAAAAAGGACAACACAAACTGCCGCCTATTGATGGTGATTTTTACAATCTGAGCCTGGAGTTGACTGAAAAACAACGCGAGGTGCAAATGAAGGTACGCAATTTTATGGAAGATGAGGTGCAGCCTATTGCTAATGATTACTGGAATAGAGCCGCTTTCCCGCACGATCTTATTCCCAAAATGGCAAAACTGAACATCGCAGGTATCGCCTATGAAGGTTATGGTTGTCCAGCAATGGACTTTGTGACTGAAGGTATCATTGCAGAAGAAATCGCACGTGTGGATGTGTCTATTTCGACATTCTTCGGTGTGCATAGCGGTCTTGCCATGGGATCCATTTACATATGTGGTAGTGAAGAACAAAAACAGGAATGGCTGCCTCAAATGGCCCGAATGGAAAAGATTGGTGCCTTTGGTCTTACAGAGCCAGAAACCGGTAGCGGCATCGCTGGCGGTATGGAAACCACTTGTAAATGGGATGGCGAGAACTGGATCCTCAACGGTCAAAAGAAGTGGATAGGTAACGCCACTTTTGCAGATGTGGTGATCTTGTGGGCACGAGATGTGGACTCCAACCAGGTAAAAGGATTTTTGATACGCAAGGGCAATCCAGGTTTCCATGCAGAAAAAATGGAAGATAAAATGGCCTTGCGCATCGTGCAAAATGCGATTATCACACTGACTAATTGTGTGATACCAGAAGGTGATCGCCTGCAACATGCAGAGAGTTTTAAAGACACGGCCAAAGTATTGCGCATGACTCGCGCAGGTGTGGCGTGGCAAGCGGTAGGATGTGCTCGTGGCGCCTATGAGAACGCGTTGAAATACACTAAGAAGCGAGAGCAATTTGGTAGACCTATTGCAAGCTTCCAACTGGTTCAAAACCACCTCGTAGAAATGATATCCAATCTCACCAGTATGCAGACACTTTGCTTTAGACTGAGCGTAATGCAGGATCAAGGAATTTTGAAGGATGAGCACGCATCACTTGCCAAAGTGATTTGTTCCATGCGCACCAGAGATATCGTATCTCGTGCCCGTGAAGTTTTAGGTGGTAACGGAATCCTACTGGAACACAACGTCGCCAGATTTGTGGCAGATGCTGAAGCCATCTACAGTTATGAAGGAACCAAAGAAATTAATTCCCTAATTGTAGGTCGAGCGATCACTGGTTATAGCGCCTTTGTGAGCTAAAGTATTAAGCTTAACATAAAACCGTAATAAGGTTGACTTAAAGACTACTCTTGTGCTCTAGTAGGATTGTACCTTCATAAGGTAAACAATCAAACGATAAACTATTATGAGCGATAAAGGAATAACCACCATCAATCCAGCTACGGAAGAAAAGCTAAGTTTCTATCCATACATGACAGACCATGAACTAACTGGAACTATTGAAAAATGTCACAAAGCCTTTTTAGAATGGAAAACCAAAACCGTTGAAGAACGTGGCGAAGTATTAAAAGCCATTGGTAAAAAATTAAAGGAATACAAAAAAGAGCTTTCCCAACTGATGACTGCAGAAATGGGAAAACTTTTGTCCCAAAGTGAATCTGAAGTCGATCTTTGTGCCGGTATTTGTGATCATACGGCGCAAATTGCCCCTAAAGAATTAGCAGATGAAAAGCGTGAGTTGCCTAATGGCGGTCGCGGATTAATCACCTATTCTCCAATTGGTGTTATTTATGGAATACAGCCATGGAATTATCCAGCATACCAAGTTATAAGATACGCGATTGCTAATCTAGCTGCTGGAAATGGAGTTCTACTAAAACATGCGGAATCAGTTACGGGATGCGGTGAGAAAATCAGAGAGATTTTTGAAGAAGCCGGATTACCTAAAAATCTATTTACCACTCTAGTCATTAATCATGACCAGTCTGACAAGGTCATCAACAATGATCTAGTACGTGGTGTGACTTTGACCGGAAGTCCGGTTGCAGGAGAAATCATTGGAGAAAAAGCTGGAAAAGCATTGAAACCTATGGTATTGGAACTGGGATCAAATGATGCCTATTTGGTTCTTGAAGATGCAGACCTTGATGTAGCCGTTGAAGCTTGCGTGAAAGGAAGAATTTATAATAATGGTGAAACATGTATCGCAGCAAAACGATTTGTAGTTGTTGAGGCTGTTTATGATGAATTCAAGAAAGGATTTGTAAAGGCGATGAAAGACATCAAGCATGGAGATCCTACTAGCGATGAGTTTGATATGGGACCTATGGCTCGTAAAGATTTGAGAGATGATTTGCATAAGCAGGTTAAAAATAGCGTCACTAATGGAGCCAAGGTATTATGTGGTGGAGAGATGCCAGATGGAAAAGGATTTTATTATCCATCTACCGTTCTAGAAAATGTTCACCCAGGACAGCCAGGATATGATGACGAACTATTTGGACCAGTTGCTTCATTGATCAAAGCAAAAGATGCTGAAGATGCTATGCGCATTGCCAATGATAGCCGTTTTGGTTTAGGTGGCGGAATTTTCACCAAAGATGAAGACAAAGCCTTTGAACTTGCCAGCAAACATTTTGACACAGGAATGGTATTTATTAACTCCTTTGGACTAGCGCAGCCTAATATGCCATTTGGTGGTGTAAAACGTTCGGGATATGGACGTGAACATGGCGGGTTTGGTATCAAAGAGTTTGTAAATGTTAAAGCAATTATGCGATTAGAAAACTAATCTTTGTACGCACAGTAATAAAAAAGCCACTGCAATGCCGTGGCTTTTTTTATGACTCATTTTGTGACTATTCTAGTGGATCCAACTGGTCTGTAGGATCCCAGAAAATAGATTCAAGATCTTGTACCTGATCTTTCTTTACCCTAACGCCTTCACTCTCCAAAAGCTGCACCATTAAATTAGAACCTTGAAAATGATGCTTGCCCGTCAATAGACCTTTGCGATTGACGACGCGATGCGCCGGAACATCTGTTTGTGAATGTGAAGCGTTCATAGCATAACCTACCGCACGACTGCTGCGCGGCGCTCCTAAATGAGCAGCTATGGCGCCGTAACTAGTTACTCGACCTGCAGGAATTTGTTTGACAACTTCGTATACCTTTTCAAAAAAATCTCCAGCCATTAGTTAATTCTTATCAAGGTAAATACAGCAATTGCTAGCGTTAATGCAGACAACAGGTAATGAATTTTTCTGGCAAAAGTGTCGCTGTCAAATTTTAGCTTCTTTACATATTTGATATAGGCACATAGCATTAAAAATGTTCCAGTTGTGGCTCCTATGATAAAGAGATGTGCCATGGGAAATTCAAAAGTAAAGGCATTCCTACTCGCTAGAAAGGAGCTAAATCCTATATAAAATGGTATAGGAAATATATTGAGCGCTGAAAGAATAATTCCCTGACCAAAAACTTTATAATCTGACTTGTGAACCGTTTTAAATTCTGGTTTGCTATCCAGCCGAGCGCGTATAAAAAAGAAGATGCTAAGACCAAAGAATATGATGATCGCAAAACGCTCTACCATCAACAACACATCTGGATTGAGACTTAAAAGCTTAGAAAAGAAAACACCTATATAAACTTGCGCGATCACTACTGAAGAGGCTCCTATCGCAAAAATAATTGCCGCTCTTTTTCCACTCTTTACACTGATTTTTGCCGCGGTCAAATTAAGGAGTCCTGGTGGTATGACACCTATAAACCCTATGGTAAAACCGAACAGTAAGTGTAAAAAATAGGTCATCTACGCAACTTGAACTTCATATAAGTTATGGCTTTTCCAGCCTCAAGGTACTGCTTTTCATAGAATGTTTGCGTTCCTATGACCTCATCAGGCGCCTCGGTATTTGTATAGATGTTATGATGCGCATATAAAATCTCTTCTCCTAGTCCTTCCAGCAAACCTAGTGTGTACCCATGCATGTACTCAGAATCGGTTTTGAGATGAATGATGCCATCGGGCTTTAAGATCGTTCTGTACCGATCGAGAAATTCTGGATTGGTCATGCGGTGTTTGGTACGCTTGTATTTAATTTGCGGGTCTGGAAAGGTGATCCAAATTTCTGATATTTCCGCTTTCGCGAAAGCGAGATCCACCAACTCAATCTGCGTTCTCAAAAACGCAGCATTTTCAAGTTTCTCCTCGACAGCTGTTTTTGCACCACGCCAAAAACGAGCTCCCTTGATATCAATCCCTATAAAATTGCGGTCAGGATACTTGCGGGCCAGTGCCACGGTATACTCACCTTTTCCACAGCCCAATTCTAGTGTTATGGGGTTGTCATTCTTGAAGAACTGAGACCATTTTCCCTTCCATTCAAATCCATTAACCATCTGTTCTCTAGAGGGCTGGACCACATTGGGAAAGGTTTCATTCTCCCTAAAACGCTTCATTTTATTCTTACTTCCCACAACAATTATTTAAAGGTTAGATAAAGTGCAATTTCCACACTGCACACAGGCAAGGTGTATTTTTACCGCATGCAAATATCCAAAAACATTTTGGTTGCACCTCTTAATTGGGGTTTGGGTCACGCAACTCGCTGTATTCCCATCATAGAAGCCTTGCTGGACAATGGTGATCGCCCTATCATTGCCAGTGATGGTGATGCGCTGGAACTGCTTAAGAAGGAGTTTCCCAATCTGGTTGCCGTTGAACTTCCTGCCTATGATGTCGCTTATGCAGAAAAAGGCGAAAACCTCAAGCTCAAACTGCTTAAAGACTCGCCTAAAATTTGGAATGCCATACGGTTGGAGCATCAATTACTGCAACACCTTATTTTAGAACACGATCTACACGGTGTCATTAGTGACAATAGATTGGGACTTTACACAAGAACCATCCCTTGTGTAGTCATGTCGCACCAGCTGCAAGTATTGTCAGGTGGCACCACTTGGTTAAGCACTCAATTGCATTTGCACTACATTAAAAAATTTGATGCCTGCTGGATTCCAGACCATCAAACCGCACCTAACCTGACTGGCAAGCTTTCTCTAAATACAGACCCTACATTACACAAAGTCTACTTAGGCCCCATAAGCCGATTCAAAAAATCGAACGATGCCAAGGTCACTTATGATCTGCTCATCCTTTTGTCGGGTCCAGAACCTCAGCGCAGTATTCTAGAAAAAAAACTGTTGCGCCAAATAAAAGATTATCAGGGCAAAGTCCTGTTTGTCGCTGGTGTTATTGAGCCAGAGCAGCGCGTAGAAATAAAAGGGAAAGTTACCTATTACAATTATTTATCTACCAGCGGCCTTCAAAAAGCTATCGAAAGGTCCAAAGTTGTTCTATGCCGCAGCGGTTACACAAGCATTATGGATTTGTGCGAATTAGAGAAAAAAGCATTTTTAATACCAACGCCAGGACAATTTGAGCAAGAGTATCTGGCAAGGCACCTTAAGTTACAAAGAGTTGCTCCTTTTGCCACACAAGATGAGTTTGAAATAGAAATGCTAGAGCAAGTAAATGACTATGAAGGCTTAGCTAAACTTCAAGATGATGCAGCCTCTTTAGCCTTTTTGATCGAGTTGACTTTTTCTAAAGTGAATGAAAACTCAGACCCTATTCCCAACTCGCTATCCACATAGATCCTTTCCTGGTGTGCCTCTACGATATGCTTCACGATCGCAAGCCCTAATCCAGAACCACCTTCACGCCTTGAACCTGTGCGGTCCACTCTAAAGAAACGCTCAAAAAGTCGTGGTATGTAGGTCTTGTCGATTCCCTCGCCGTTATCGGTAACTCTTAGGATAATCTTATTGTTGATGAGATCTTCAATAGCGACCTCTGTGGTTCCATTAGGCTTACCATACTTTATAGAGTTCACCAAGAGATTAGAAATGACTTGCTGGATGCGTTCCTGATCTGCATGCACCATAATAGGTTTTGAATAGACCATGTCAAATACTAGAGAGATGCTCTTCTTTGCGGCTTTCATCTCAAACTGATCAAAAGTCTGCCTTACCAATTCTACAATATCAAAATCGGTTTTTTCAAGGTTCATGTCACCTATCTCCAGTTTTGTAATCATGTCCATATCGTTGACGATATAGGTAAGGCGTTCCACACCTTTTTGAGCACGCGCCAGATATTTCTTGCGTATAGCCTTATCCTTATGCGCTCCTTCAATAAGCGTATCAATATATCCTTGAACCGTAAAAAGCGGAGTTTTTAATTCGTGTGAGATGTTACCCAGAAATTCCTTCCTGTAGGCTTCTCGCACCTTAAGTGTTTCAATCTCAATTTTCTTATTGCGTGCAAATTGCTCTACCTGCCTGGTAAGTGTGCGCATGTCTGTCGCAATTTCACGATCTGCAAAGTTGGTTGACTCCAGTAAGGACACGTCTTCATAGATTTTTTTTATGCGGCGGTAGATGAATTTCTGAACGCGATATTGAATGACCAGAAAGCAGATAATAAAAATACTGGGAAGCATCACACCAAAGTGCCACACTTTAAAAGTTGCCCCAATTAACTGAAGTGCCACCATCAACAGCAACACAATAAGCACTATGAAAATAGAGGATCTTAAAGCAAATCTATAGCTGGGTCTGGTGCTGCTCTTATTTGGACTGGACATATTTGTAGCCTACTCCTTTGACGGTTTTAAAACGCTTATCGCCTAGTTTTTCTCGCAGTTTTCTAATGTGGACATCTATGGTTCTGCCGCCTACTACGACTTCATTTCCCCAGACAACATCCAGGATTTCTTCTCGCGTGTAAACCTTTCCCGGTTGACCCGTAAGTAAGGAAAGAAGTTCAAACTCCTTACGTGGCAATATGAGTTCTTCCTTTTTGAAGAAGATCTTATACTGGTCACGATCAATGACAAGATCTCCCAACTTCTTCACATTGTCTTCGGTTTCCTTCTCGGCCACGTTGCGTCGTAGTAGGGATTTTACTTTAGAAACCAAAACACGTGGTTTTACAGGTTTAGTAATATAATCATCTGCACCTGCATCAAATCCTGCAATCATAGAGTAATCCTCGCCTCTTGCGGTAAGGAAAGTGATAATGGTCTTATCCAGCTCTGGCATCTTGCGCATCTTCTCGCAGGCCTCGATACCATCCATCACCGGCATCATAACATCTAGGATCACTAGGTCTGGTTTTTTCTTTTTCGCCTTTTTGATGGCTTCCTCACCATTTTCGGCGGTATATACTTGATAACCTTCGTTTTTGAGGTTGTAGCTCACTATTTCCAGGATATCCGGCTCATCATCAACCAGTAGGATTTTTGCTTTGGATTCTTTCATAGATCAGATTAATAAAGGGCTAAGTTACTCAACTTTACAAACACTAAGGTTAGCATATGGTTAAGTGTCACATTGATAATTTAGGGAAGGAATTCTTGATGATATCGCTTTCGCGAAAGCGAACTACACCTCATCCCATCGCCTAACAATGTAGTTTATCGAACATAGTGTTATCTAATCATTAAATCCCAAAAACCAGCCGTCTATAATGATTTCAACCCCATATATTTGTGAAAAACATATTCAAATGAAACAAACTTACTCTTTGATCGTGATGTTCTTTATGGCCACGATCGCCTTTGCTCAACAACCTATAATTACGGGTATTCTGGATGCTACTTGTTCTGGTGGTACGCCTAAAGTAATTGAAATTTATGCCGACGGTGAGGTAGATTTCTCACAATATAGTCTAGAGAAAGAGGCTAATGCAAACGTTGGTTTTAGTGATGCGCAGGCACTCTCAGACTTAGGGATCAAGACGGATGAGTTCGTCTATGTTTACAGCAACGGGAACAATGCTAATGACATATTTGCTCAGGAGTTTCCTAATGTTCCTGCTGGAAATTCTTTAGAATCCAATGTCGCAAACAACAATGGTGATGACCGCGTACGTCTTGTAGACGGTTCTGGTGCCGTCATTGATCAATACGGCGCTAGCGGTACCGACGGTACGGGCGAGGTTTGGGAATATACAGATTCCTATGCTACCAGAATTAACGGTACTGGACCAGATGGAGGTTTTAGCGCAGGTAACTGGAGTTTTAACGCAACAGGTTCTCTTAATGGAGAAGGTTCATGTAATGGAGGATCTTTCTATGAAAACTTATTTGGCACCTATACTACAACGGCTAGTGAAGAGCCTACCATTAATGTTAACGGTAGCCCGGTAACAGGTCTAGACTACTTTGAAAACAATGGTCCATCCCAGGAAGGTCAATTCACGGTTTCTGGTATGAATTTAGAAGGTTCCGTTCTTGTTTCTTCAACTGTTTTTGAAGTTTCCTTAACGAGTGGCGCTGGGTTTTCTGACAGTGTAGAAGTAGCTTTTCCTTCAAACGGTGAACTTCCTATTACAGATATATATGTAAGACTACCTGCTGGTTTGACCGCAGGTGATTATGCAGAATCTATTGAGGTAAGTTCTGTAAATGCAACCACGCAAACGGTTGCCGTAGCAGGAACCGTTACCGCAGACGATCCACAAGTTACTATTTCAGGAAATGTAGATAATCTACAGTATACTGAGGGCAATGGTCCATCAACGGCTGATTCATTCACCGTTTCAGGATTGTTTTTAGATGCATCTGGTATCAATGTAGCCGTTAATGCACCATTTGAAGTAGCGCTTGTAGAAGATGGAACTTACAGCACATCTGTAGATATACCATCTGTCGATGGTGGAGTTGATTTTGTGGATGTCTTTGTAAGATTATCAGCTGGACAGACTCTTGGTGAATTCACTGGAACTGTAACCGCAACTGCTAACAATGCTCCAGATGATACTTTGGATATCACCGGTAGTGTTCTTGCATCTGCCACCTGCGCTCCAGTAGGTAGTATCATCATCACAGAAGTGATGCAGAATCCATCTGCCGCTGGAAACGATCCTAACGGTGAATACTTCGAGCTTTACAACACAACCGCAAATGATATAGACATTCAGTCTTGGGTGATTTCAGATGACAATCAAGCTGCCGAAACTCATACCATAGCGACGTCAGTTATTGTTCCAGCTGGTGGTTACATTGTTATCGCAAACAGTGCAACTCCTAACGGTGGTTTAACTCCTGACTATACCTATGGTAACGACATCTCTTTAGGCAATGGAACAGACGGCGTAATCATTAGTTGTGGCGCAACTGTAATTGATCAGGTCATTTGGGATAATGGAGTGACATTCCCAGATCCAACAGGAGCAAGTATGGAATTAATGAGTAATGCTTTCACAGCAGAACTTAATGACGACGGGACTAATTGGGTAACTGCAACAACTCCATACGGTGATGGTGACCTAGGTACTCCAGGAGCACCTAATGGAGCAACCGCTTCTAATGAATCCCAGTCCGTATTACAGTTCTCTATGTATCCTAATCCAGCAACTTCTGGAACGTTGAACATCAACGTAACTAACGGTGGTAGTGTAGATGTAGAGATCTTCTCCACATTAGGACAAAGAGTCGTGAACCAAAAAGCAGTAACGACTTCTGTTAACATCAGTGGCCTAAACACAGGTCTTTACATTGTGAAATTGACTCAAGGAGAAGCTTCCCAAACTAGAAAATTAGTAGTGAAGTAAATCCTTTAAAACAGATTATATCAAGAGCGCCGCAGGATATCCTGCGGCGCTTTTTGTTTACTTTTGAATCAAAATAGTTCAAGTGAGGTTTCCCGTTTTTGATATTGAAGATAATGAGCAGTTCGAACAGCTCGCCATGGAAATCTACCGGTATCAACTAGAACACAATACAGCTTACCAGCAATATTGTTCATTTTTAAGAAAACCCCTGGCTAGTCAGGTTAGCGACATTCCTTTTCTGCCTATTTCGTTTTTCAAAACGCACAAGATAACTACAGAGCCAGAAAAAAAACCAGAAATAGTATTTACGAGTAGCGGCACCACAGGAACCTCAACTTCAAAGCACCTCGTCCACGATCTGGAAATCTACAATCAAAGCCTTGATCATAGTTTTGAAAAATTCTACGGCAATCCTGAGGAATACACCATCCTCGCGCTTTTACCCCATTATCTAGAGCGTACAGGTTCTTCATTGGTCTACATGGTAGATCGATGGATCAAACATTCTAATAATTCAAAAAGCGGTTTTTACCTGAACAATCTTCAGGATCTATCTGTGATCCTTAAAGAATTACAACAATTAGATCGCAAGGTAATTTTGATAGGAGTCACTTTTGCGCTGTTACAGCTGGCAGAAAAATTCCCAATGGCCCTTGATAATACGATCATTATTGAAACTGGTGGCATGAAGGGAATGCGAAAAGAAATCATCAAACCAGAATTGCATAAAATTCTAAGCAGCGCGTTCCCAAAGGCACAAATTCATAGTGAATATGGTATGACGGAATTGCTATCACAAGCCTACGCTCCAGACGGCATCCACTTTAAACTACCATCATGGATGCAGGTAAGCGCAAGAGACACCAATGATCCCTTGAGCAGCATCGCTCATGGAAAAACTGGCGGACTCAACGTCATCGACCTAGCCAATATTGAATCCTGCTCTTTCATCGCCACTCAAGACCTTTGCAAAACCTATGCAGATGGGACTTTTGAAGTTTTGGGTAGATTTGATAATTCTGATATACGTGGCTGTAATTTACTGGCAATAGGCTAACGCATCAATTTAATGACGACCTTATTTTGAAAGATGTAGCTTGGTTCTTGTAACCTACTTTGTCTTTTTGATCACCAGCACGGCAAATCCTATGAATATGAGAAATCCTGCAAGCGCAGCAAAAAACTGCCATGAACCTGGCTTGTCAAGCTGTTGTATAAAGAAAAAGCCACCAACAATACAGGCAGCAACCACCAGTATTCTTGCCATTATTGACTGTGATTTTTTCATATTTGTTAGTCGACTAACACCAAGAAATAATTCTTTTTACCACGTTGCAGCAGTATCAAACTACCCGCAATCACATCGTCTAAGCCCACAATCTTATCCTCTTCAAACTTTTCCTTGTTGATAGCAAGGCTGTTTTCTTTTAAGGCTCTACGCGCTTCACTGTTTGAAGGCAAAAAGCCTGTAACATCAGTAAGGAAAGGAACGATTTCAATACCTTTTTCAAGATCTGATGTTGAAATGGTAGTCTGTGGAACGCCTTCAAAGATTTCTAATAGGGTTTCTTTATCAAGCCGGTTCCATTGCTCCATGGACACTTTCTTACTGAACAAAATCTTACTGGCTTCTACGGCAGTTTCATAGGCCTCTTGACCGTGAACCATAACAGTTACTTCTTCGGCCAGTCTTTTTTGTAAAATTCTAAAACCTGGATCCTTGGCGTGTTCCTCGATCAAGTCATTGCAGGTTTTCTCATCCAGAAACGTAAAAATCTTGATCCAATTAATCGCGTCCTCATCAGTTGCAGTGATCCAGAATTGGTAGAATTTATAAACACTAGTCTTATCAGCATCCAGCCAGATGTTACCAGATTCTGTTTTTCCAAATTTTGTACCATCAGCTTTTGTCACTAATGGAGTTGTCAAAGCATAAGCCTTGCCACCAGTGATTCTACGAACCAACTCTGTTCCCGTTGTGATATTTCCCCATTGGTCAGAGCCACCTATCTGTAGCTTGCAGTCCAACTTTTTATAAAGGTGTACAAAGTCGTAACCTTGAAACAGTTGGTAGGTAAACTCTGTAAAACTCATTCCATCACCTTCGCCAGAAACTCTCTTTTTGACAGAATCTTTCGCCATCATATAATTGACTGTGATATGCTTACCTATATCTCTGGCAAAATCAATCAAACTGAAATCCTTCATCCAGTCATAATTATTGACCAGTACGGCACGCGTTTCTTCTGGACCATCTTCAAAATCAATAAACCTAGAGATGACAGATTTTACACCAGCGATATTTTTATCTAGAATTTCCTGAGTGAGCAAGTTGCGCTCTGCACTTTTACCAGATGGATCTCCTATCATCCCAGTCGCACCACCTATCAACGCAATGGGTCTATGGCCAGCACGTTGCAGGTGCATGAGCAAAATGATTTGGACCATACTTCCTATGTGCAGGGAATCTGCCGTTGGGTCAAAACCTATGTAACCACTTACCGTTTCAGCGTTGAGTAATTCTTCCGTATCAGGCATGATATCGTGAATCATACCGCGCCATTGCAGTTCTTTTACAAAATCGTAGGACATAATCTAGCTTTAAAACCTGCAAATATATGGGCTTTACGCAACTTGCGGGCGCACAACGGCGGCTATTGTGTATTTTTACAGACATGATTCTAGTCACAGGAGGAACTGGTCTGGTAGGCGGCCATTTGTTATATCGCTTTCGCGAAAGCGAACTAACCATCAACGCCATTTACAGGACTAAAGCTTCTATTGATAAAACCAGGCGCATCTTTGAATCCTATGAGGGTGGAGCAGCCTCGCTGGTGGATGACATCAACTGGATCCAGGCAGATATTCTGGATTTACCCAGCCTTGAAAATGCGATGAAAGGTGTAACACAGGTGTATCACTGCGCCGCGGCACTAGATGCCGATTCCTTTGAGCAATTGAAGAAAGTGAACGTCACTGGAACCCAACACCTGATTGATCTATCCATTGCTCGTAAGGTGGAAAAGTTTTGTTATGTAAGCAGTATTGCGACGCTGGGAAATCCTCTAGGCGACCAGTCCATCAATGAGGAAGATTTTTTCAATCCAGATGCTAAAAATACCGATTATGCCATTTCAAAATACGGCGGTGAGATGGAAGCCTGGCGTGCTTCTCAAGAAGGTTTACCAGTTATCATAGTGAATCCTGGAGTTATTCTGGGAGAAGGTTGCTACGATACGGGTAGCGGTCAATTGTTTAGCAAAACGGCCAATAACCAACCTTTTTATGTCTCCGGAAGTTCTGGTTTTGTGGACGTGAGAGATGTGGTGAGTATCATGCAGCAACTCATGGAATCCAGCATCAAAAATGAACGCTTTATTCTAATTGCAGATAATCAGCTTTTTAAAGATTTGCTAGATCTTATCGCTACATCACTTAAATCAAAGAAACCCTATTTCAAATTGAGAAAATGGATGTTGTATACAGTCTATGCGCTTCTTAAAATACCATCTTGGCTAGGTATTACAAAGGGTCTAAGTCTCGCTCAGATTGAAACGTTTACCTCAAGAACCATTTACAGCAATGAAAAGGTAACCGATGCGCTATCCTATGAATTTAAAGATCTCAAGCCAACTATCGAGCGCGTTGCTCTAGATTACCAGAAACAGAAAAATTAAAACGGTTAATCGTTATCAGGATCCTTTTCTAAGGATACCTTAGGTTCCAGGCTTGCTGGACCTGATGTTTTTGGCGTGCGCATATTAGCGTCGATGGTGTCCCGCAAAACTTCCATCTTAGTTTTTACCTGCTCCATCAACTCCAAGTATTTGTCATTGCGGTCTGTGTAGTACTCAAGATTTTCTGCAAATGTGAGGCTATCTGTTTCGTATTTATCGTAGATAAATTCGTGAGGCAGTACCTTTAAATCTGTAAAAGTTACTCGATTTGTAGTCATGGAAGCTTCCATTAGATAAAGATCTGTCATGATCTCGATCATCTTGTCATCGCCATAGAAATCATCAGGTTTAGGTGACTTTTCTATATTTTGACAGCCAGCCAACCAGAACAATATACTACACGTCAATAATTTTCTCATCGCTTGAAAGTTAGAGCCTGCGCGGCTTTGTTTTCATTGACTTTGAAATTCTGATACACTACGTGACCATTGACAAGCGTGTGCGAGATTCTGCTTTTAAAGGTGACTCCTTCAAAAGGTGACCAGCCACATTTAGCAAGGATGTTCTCTTTAGTCACCGTCCATGGATTATTTGTGTCTACAACAACCAGGTCTGCTTTGAAACCTTCACGTATAAAACCTCGATCTGGAATATCAAATAGGATGGCAGGATTATGACACATTTTTTGTACAACCTTCTCTATGGTGATGCGTTCCTGGTGGACAAATTGCAACATAGCTGTAAGTGCATGTTGTACAAGCGGTCCACCACTAGGTGCTTTAAGGTATTTGTTGGATTTTTCTTCTAATGTGTGAGGTGCATGGTCTGTCGCAATAACATCGATCCTATCGTCCAGTAAGGCCTTCCATAGCTGCTCACGATCGTCTGCAGACTTGACTGCTGGATTCCATTTAATTTTTGATCCCTTTGACGCATAGTCTTCGTCAGTAAACCACAGGTGATGTATACAAACCTCTGAAGTGATTTGCTTGTCCTTTAGAGAGGCCTTTTTCTCAAACAAAGCCGTTTCCTTTCCTGTGGAAAGATGGAACACATGAATACGGGCTCCTGTCTTTTGTGCTAGTTTGATAGCTTGGGAACTGCTCTTGTAACAAGCGTCCACATCACGTATTACTGGATGTTGATCAAACGGAATGTCCTCGCCGTATTTTTCAATGGCTTTTTGCAAATTAGCCTTAATTGTACCTTCATCCTCGCAGTGTAGCGCGATTCTTAACTTGACCTTTGAAAATATTTTCTTGAGCACTTCTACATCATCGACCAACATATTACCAGTAGAAGATCCCAAAAACAATTTGAGTGCTGGAATACGTGAAGTATCAGCTTTAAGGATTTCGTCAAGATTATCGTTCGTGCCACCTAGCATAAAGGCATAGTTTGCATAACTATCTCTAGCGGCAATGTCCATTTTCTTTTGCCATTCTTCCATACTGGTGGTTTGGGGAATGGTATTGGGCATTTCCATGTAGGACGTGATTCCGCCAGCGACGGCAGCTGCGCTTTCACTAGCGATGTCACCTTTGTGTGTCAATCCTGGCTCTCTAAAATGCACCTGATCGTCGATCACTCCTGGAAGGACATATTTACCTTCTACATCAATGATGGATGTGTCACCACTTTTGGCACTGATGCTATCTGCTATCTCAACAATGGTGTCGCCTTCAATATATATATCACCATCGAACACTTTCATGTCTGTAACAATCTTGGCGTTCTTTATCAATGTCTTTTTCATATTTCCAACGTGCCTAAAAGGCTTTTCAATTTCATTTTCAAAATGCCGGTAACGGCTTCTCCTATAATACCTGTACTCATTTTTGACTGTCCTCTAGAGCGGTCTGTAAAAATTACCGGTACTTCAATAATCTTTGCCTTCAATAAGTAGGCCTTAAATTTCATTTCTATCTGGAAGGCGTAACCTACAAACTTAATCTTGTCGAGATTCAGCTTTCGCAAAAGCGACATTCTAAAACATTTGAATCCTGCTGTAGTGTCATGTATATCCATTCTTGTGATGAACCTCACATATTTTGAAGCTGTATAGGAAAGTAGTACTCTGGACATGGGCCAGTTCACAACATTTACTCCTTTTACATATCTACTGCCTATAGCCAGGTCCGCACCGTGAACCGCACAGGCTTCATACAAGGTTTGAATATCTGCTGGGTCGTGAGAGAAATCTGCATCCATTTCAAAAACATATTCATAATCTCTCGCCATCGCCCATTTAAAGCCATGAATGTAAGCCGTTCCCAATCCAGATTTTTTAGTACGGTTTTCAAGGAAAAGCCTATTAGGAAAATCCTTCATCTTTTCTTGCACCAATGCTGCCGTACCGTCTGGTGAATTATCATCTACAATCAACAAATGAATCTCTGGATAGTCCCCTAAAATAGCATCGATAATGGGCTTAATATTCTCGCGCTCGTTATAGGTTGGTATAATGACTAAAGTGTGATTCATAGCAACCCACAAAAGTAAGAAAATATAGTGCCGCCTTATCCTGACGATTATAAAATCCTCTTATTTTTACGTTCCTATGGACGCGTTGTATCGTATTACAGAATCCCTTGATTGGATAAGCATCATCATCTTTATGTGCCTGCTTTCTTTTGCAGTCGCAAGGCAGTTTACGACGCTACCGGTAAGTGAATTCTTGAGCGTTTACGTAAGCTCCAGATTTATTAAAATTTCTAGAGATGGCAGGATAGACAATCACCATGGCTATAAATATCTGGGCTTGATCATTTATGGAATAAGCATAGCCTTGATTTTATTTAAACTATCCACGGTACAAAATGGTTCCCAATCCTTGACCAATTTCATCCTGATTCTTACAGCCGTAAGCACTTTTTTGATCTTTAAACACTACCTGTCAAAGCTTCTTTCAACCATCGCAAATTTTGAAGATTTATTGATTTCCATTGATCATGAGCGCAATCTTTACCGGGCAGCATTAAGTGTTTTATTGATGGTGATCGTGATCTCGATTTACTACATCTTTCCTACATCAAAAGGCTTTATTCAAATCACGGCAGCCGTTGCTGGTGCTGTGATTATCGTCTATCATTTTTTGGTTTTTTACAACCATCGCAACGCCTTGTCCGCTTCATTTTTCTATTTTATTTTGTATCTTTGCACGCTTGAAATCGCACCCTACCTGCTTTTGTATAAGTATATTACAGTGTGAACCCTTTACTAATAAAGAAAATAGTGTATGAAAGTGAAAACGATTTTAGTTTCCCAACCTGAACCTAAAATGGAAAATTCACCTTACCAGAGTCTCGTTGATCGGACAAAGGTAAAGATAGATTTCCGCTCCTTTATTCATGTAGAAGGCGTGTCTGCAAAAGAGGTACGTGAGCAAAAAGTGGACCTCAACAAATACACCGCCATAATTCTTACCAGCCGCAATAGTGTCGATCACTTTTTTAGGGTGGCAGAAGAGATGCGGTTCAAAATTCCAGACACCTTAAAATATTTTTGTCAGAGCGAGGCTGTGGCCTACTACCTCCAAAAATATGTGGTCTATAGAAAGCGTAAGATTTATGTAGGGAAACGTACGTTTCCAGAGTTGATGCCTCTTATCAAAAAGCATAAAAACGAATCTTTCCTATTACCTACCACCGACAAGCTCAAGGACCTTGTTCCAGAGCAGTTGGATGAGTTAGGCATCAAATGGAAAATGGCGACGTTTTTCAGAACCGTTATAAGTGACCTTTCAGATCTTGCAGATGTGAAGTATGATGTACTGGTATTCTTTAGCCCTAGCGGTATTGAATCCCTTTTCCAAAACTTCCCTGATTTCACGCAGGATTCCACAAGAATAGCGGTTTATGGCAACACGACCAGCCAAGCGGCAAAGGATAAAGGATTACGCATCGATATTCAGGCACCTACACCAGAGTCTCCATCCATGACCATGGCCATTGAAAATTACATCAAGTCCTTAGATAAGGCTTAGAATGTTTTCGCTTTCGCGAAAGCGAAACTTCTCAAAATCATAGCATAAATAAAGCGTCCCATTCAGCTGAATGGGACGCTTTATTACATTTAAGGTGTATCTGATCTTATTTGAGTGGGCCACCAGCGATAATCTCTGGAGATGCCTGCGCCTCAAACTTCTTGAAATTCTCTCTGAAGAATCGGGTCAGTTTTGCAGCGGTCTCATAATAGCCGGTATCGTTGTTCCATGATTTACGCGGACTCAAGACTTCAGTCGGGACGTTAGGTACCACGCGTGGTTGCGCCAGTCCAAACATGGAGTGAACGTGGTAATTATCCTTATTTGCAGCTTCTAATGAGCCATCTAGAGCAGCAGCAATCATCGCTCTGGTATATTTGAGCGGCATGCGGTGACCGACACCATATGGACCACCGGTCCAACCTGTATTGACCAACCATACGGTAACGCCTTGCTCCTTCATCTTGCGACTCAACATCTGTGCATATTTAGTAGGATGTAACGGCATGAAGGGTGCACCAAAACAAGCCGAAAAACTAGGTTGAGGCTCCGTTACTCCAGCTTCAGTTCCTGCGACTTTTGCAGTGTAGCCACTTATGAAGTGGTAAGCCGCCTGGCCTGGAGTTAGTTTTGAAATAGGAGGTAAAACACCGAAGGCATCTGCCGTTAGAAAGAAAATATTCTTTGGATTCTTACCGACTGATGGTTCCTTGATGTTATCAATGTGGTGTATAGGGTAACTCACCCGTGTGTTTTGTGTGATGGATGTGTCCTCAAAATTCACGGTTTTGTCATCATTCAAAACCACATTTTCAAGAATAGCACCTGGCTTAATAGCATTAAAGATCTCTGGCTCTTGCTCTGCATTAAGATTGATGACCTTTGCATAACAGCCGCCTTCAAAATTAAAAACTTCATTATTAGAGGTCCAGCCGTGTTCATCATCGCCTATCAATTCTCTTTCAGGATCTGTAGATAAGGTAGTTTTTCCAGTACCACTTAAACCAAAAAAGATTGCTGTGTTGCCATCCTTCCCAACATTTGCACTACAGTGCATAGGCAAGGTGTTTTTGTAGACTGGTAAAATAAAATTAAGGGCACTGAAGATTCCTTTTTTAATCTCTCCAGTATAACCTGTACCGCCTATTAGCGCGATTTTTTGGGTAAAATTTAGAATAGCAAAATTATGCTGACGAGTACGATCCAGTTTGGGATCTGCCATGAAACCTGGCGCATTGATGATCGTCCATTCAGGTGTGAAGGATTCCAGTTCACTTTCTTCAGGTCTTAGAAACATATTGTGAGCAAACATGTTGGACCATGGATACTCATTTATGACTCTCAAATTCAAACGATAATCTTCATGTGCACAAGCATAAGCGTCTCGTACAAAGAGCTCTTTTCCATCCAGATAATCTGTCACACGAACCATAAGATTGTCAAAATCTTTTTTATTGAATGGGATATTTACATTTCCCCACCAGACCAGATCTTCAGTGACGTGGTCTTTGACGATAAATCGATCTAGAGGCGATCGACCTGTAAACTCACCTGTGTTGATGGCTAGAGTACCATTTTTTGTTTCTCTGCCACCATAATCTTCCAGAGAACGTGACTGTAACTCTTCTGGACTGAGTTGATAATTGATTTTTGAATTGTTGATACCAAAATTAGATAACGAAATCGTTTGCGTTGCTACCTTGTTAGAAGCCATGATTTAGTAATTATTCAAGTTGTTTTTGCAAAAGTAGAGATATAATGCGCTCTTCAACAACTATTCTACAATTTATATAGGCAAATTTTAACTATTCCATAAATCCAGCCTGATATAAGGAGCAATCCGCCTAGAGGCGTAATGGGACCTAAAAAACTAGCGTCAATACCATAAATAGAGCCCGTCGACAACAAGAAAATACTCCAGCTAAATAGGACCGTACCCGTAGAAAACAAGATCCATAGCACTTTTTTTGAAGAGTTCGATAAAAGTTTTACCTGGGAAAAAATCAATAAGGCCAGACCATGATACATTTGGTACCTCACACCTGTTTCAAAGCTACGCAACTGATCGATAGTAAGATAGTTTTCCAGAGCATGAGCAGCCATGGCACCTAGAACGACTGCCATTAAAATGAAAACACAACCTGTTACCAATAACTTCTTTTCCATTTGAAGGGTTATTAAAGTGAAGAATTTTAACTTCAACCAAAATTACGACAGGCATGCGACACATTCTGATTATAGGTGCTGGAAAATCCACCGGAGTTCTAGTTGATTATCTTTTAAAAAAGGAAGAAAAGGAACAATTTCATATCACTCTGGCAGATAAATCTGTTGAAGCTGCTCAGGCACTTGTAGATGGGAATGATAACGCCAAAGCTATGGAGTTGGACATATTCAATGCAAAAGCAAGAACGCAGATCATCAAAACGGCAGACATCATCATTTCCATGTTGCCAGCACGATTTCATATAGAAGTAGCAAGAGATTGTGTCAAACTGGGAAAAAGTATGGTTACCGCAAGCTACGTGAGTCCAGAAATGCAGGAACTGGATGGTCCGGCAAAAGAAAAGAAGCTGGTATTGATGAATGAAATAGGCGTGGATCCAGGAATCGATCATATGAGCGCCAAGCAGGTGATTGATCGTATTCAAAACAAAGGTGGCAAAATGATTCTTTTTGAATCCTTTACCGGTGGATTAGTAGCGCCAGAAGATGATAACAACCTATGGAATTATAAGTTTACCTGGAACCCACGTAACGTAGTGGTTGCCGGTCAAGGCGGTGCAGCAAAGTTCATACAGGAAAATAAATACAAATACATTCCATATCACAGGTTATTCCGTAGGACGGAATTTCTGGATGTGGATGGCTACGGTCGTTTTGAGGCCTATGCCAATAGAAATAGCCTGCAGTATCGAGAGATTTATGGGTTAGACGATATTGCCACGCTGTATCGTGGTACCATGCGTCGCGTAGGTTACAGCAAAGCTTGGAATATGTTTGTTCAACTAGGAATGACAGATGATTCCTATGTTTTGGACAACTCAGAGAACATGACCTACCGGGAATTTGTAAACAGCTTCCTGCCCTATTCGCCCACAGATAGTGTCGAGCTTAAAATGCGCCATGAACTCAAAATCGACCAAGATGATATCATGTGGGAAAAATTGATGGAACTGGACCTTTTCAATAACCAAAAAACCATAGGTATCAAGGACGCCTCACCAGCCATGGCGCTTCAAAAGATTTTGGAAGACAGCTGGACGCTCCAAAAAGGCGAAAAAGACATGATCGTGATGTACCACAAATTTGGCTATGAACTAGATGGTGAGAAGAAGCAAATAGACAGTACCATGGTATGCCTGGGCGATGGCGACCGACAAACGGCCATGGCCAAAACCGTTGGCCTACCCGTTGCTATGGCAGCCTTGGCTATCCTAAACGGCACCATCAAAACCTACGGCGTGCAAATCCCAATTTCTAAAGAGGTTTACGAGCCTATATTATCAGAACTGCAGGAATATGGAATTCGCTTTCGCGAAAGCGAAACTCCATATCTGGGCTATAACGCTTTGAATCGCTAACGTCTGCGCATATAAATCGATAGGAAATAAAGCAAGGTAGCAAGTGAGCCAATGGCAGCGACCAAATAAGTGCGTGCAGCCCATTTGAGGGCATCTTTGGCACCGGCGTGCTCATTTTGAGTGAGCATGCGCTCATTTACCAACCAGGCCAAGGCTCTGTTGCTCGCATCATACTCTACGGGCAAGGTGATAAACGCAAACAACGTTCCCGTGGCATACATGATAATACCTATCAAGAGTAAGGTGTTGCCAAAAGCGGTACTGGCCGCAAGTGCGATCCCACCTATAATGACCCATTGGGAATACTTAGAAGCTATACTTACCACAGGAACCAGTTTTGAGCGCATTCCCAACCAGGAATAGGCACGCGCGTGTTGCACGGCGTGACCTACCTCATGTGCTGCAACGGCTGCTGCAGCAGCATTGCGCATGGAATATACAGGTTCACTTAAGTTCACCGTTTTATTGGAAGGATTATAATGATCTGTTAGTTGACCTTTTACAGAGATCACATCAACATCTGTAATGCCGTGATCTGACAACATTTTTTGGGCGATTTGCGCACCGGTCAACCCATTTTGCAGTTGTATCTGTGAGTATTTCTTAAATTTTGATTTGAGCTTATTGCTTACAAACGCACTGATCAGAAATACAAGTCCGCCAATTATATAATATCCTATCATGACAAAAAAAATGAGTTTAAATGTAGCGCAATCTCATTGGATCTAATGATAATCTGTTCTTAAAACGCTATTTCTAGCGATCAAATCCCCAATTACTGATGTCAGTACGTATACCAAAATTGAACCAAGTTGTCGTGGCATCCTGCACCACGGCGTTATCAATCTCTGGCGATATGTTGCGATAAATGAATTGACCATAGACCTTCAGGTTACTCGCTGGGTTAATGAGGTAACCAGCCTCCAATTCCGCATAGGAGAAAGGTGCGTTATTACCTTGAGCTAGAGCGTTTCCATTGTCTGCGATGCGATCATCTTCCGTTCTATAAATATTACCACCATAATAGGCGTTGTCACCGTTGGACAAGATGTCAAAACCTCGTTCACCTATAATCGCTTTGGCAATTCCGTACCAGCGATCTTTAGTATATCTACCTATGAGTATCGCTTCATAAAAACTAGCACCCCATGGATGCGCAAGCGCTTGATTGCTGTTCCCGTAATTAAGCACGATGGTGTTGTGACTATACGTATAAGGTCGCACTCTGTTATATTCTGCCTGAAGCATCAAATTAGGAACTGAAAACGCATTCTGATACTTAACACCTAACTGATAGGCACTCTTATTTTGATAGCTTCCATCACCGCTAATGACAGAGCTGCTGGCAAATTCATCCAGCACCAATTGACCGTATGCCGTAACGCGATCGCTTATCTTGTACTTACCAGTGATTCCCAGCAAGGCGTTTCCACCTCTGGATCCGGTTTCTAGTTCTACAGTTTGATAGAATATCAATGGGTTAATGTAATTGAAATCAAAGCCGCGACCATTATCGTCTTGCCATAAAACACTCTCAAAAAAACCAAGTGTCAAACGTTTAGTTGCATTCCAACTCAAATAATGATGCGTCATGTACTTCGTCCTGAAAGAATCGTCCGCGGTCACTTCAGGTCGTACATCTCTTAGGGAAGTGTATAACACCGTGTAGTCGATCTTCCAGAATTTGGCATTCACTTTTACATATGGAAAAGGTTGTGAGTTATCACTCAAGACCAAAGACCTGTAACCATCACCTATAAAATGCTGCCCATGGCCTATTTGTAGATCAAAATATTTACTGGGCTTATAATTGACATAACCTGTCGCTACAGGGTAGTCATAGATGTTCTCGCCGCCATCCTCGGCAATACCACGGCCAGGAACAATTCCAGGATTACCACCATCTGGAGCACGCTGCGTGATCTCGCGATTAAAATACTGTGCAAACCGTCCTTGGGATTCTTGAATGGTTGCACCAAAGGTAATCTGTTTGCCTACGCCACCGTTTAGGGCTACCAGTCTTGTGTTGTTAAAGGTATTGACATCTTCGCCTGTATCCTTTCCCAATTGTAAATCCACACCTGGGTCGATAACAAACCAGTAATCCTCGCCTGCCACTTCAAAGAAATGCTCATTCCAAAACTTGCGACCTAGCCATGTATCGCTATCCGTTAATAAGGAATTGCGTTCTTCTTCCAGATCAAAATATTGATTCACATAGTTGAACGTATAGGGTTTGACCGCTGTATGCGCATTATTGCCCACCTTATTCATCGCAGCCTCATAGCGATGGTACCTCTGGTAAGAAAATGGAATGGTCGCATTGGACTTCAATTCTTGCCCATCGTAATTGTTGGATGTAATACTGTTGTAATTGTTGTTCGCTTTCGCGAAAGCGATATCACTACCATCATCTTGACCAGCATTAGCCGTTAGGTCCTCGTTCTGATTGATAATGTAGAAAGATCCATTCTCCTTCATAGGCAACTGAACATTAACGATGAACTGCATAAACGTAGGGTTGCCATTGTAGACCGCAGGAGTAATAGGTTCCAGTTTACTGAAAGCCTCATAGAGTGACTCCTTGAGAGCTGCAGTAGGCGCATCAAAAATAATAGGCTCAAATTTACCCTCGCGACTTACCTCAAAACGCAATGTAGCCTTACTTGAAGTGCTGTCCATGGCAGTCTGATCATAGGCTTGGCATAGGTTTTTGTATAGTTCACGGTAGAAGCATTGTTCCAGTGCAGCATTGTTATCTATTCGATCACAGGCCGGAAATATGGGAAAGGTCTCCAACTCGCTTTGAGCAACTGCAAAACATCCAAAAAAAAGAGCCCAAATGGCGCATATCATTCTCATAGAACATGGCAAATTTGGGCTAAATATACTGGAAATCCTTTGTGCAGTTGACATTAAGGCTTTGAATTCAATAGCAAAGGTATCGAATGTATCACCTTACTCCATCCTGATTTACTCTAGGATTGAATTGAAAGTATTACCGTACAATTGTTTTTACTGTATCCTAAAAATGATAGGTAGGGCATAAGTCGTATTGACGTCTGCACCCTCAAATTTTCCTGGTGTCATTTTAGGCAATTTTGAAACGATGCGATAGGCTTCTTTTTTCAACTTCTCATTAGGGGCTTGCACAATCAAATCTTTAGGCAACCCATCGGTTCCAATAGTAAAAACCACGGTGATATTGACTTGTTTTGTATTGTTTAACTCGTTGGCAAGGCTTAAATCAAAACGTCTTTGAACAAACCGCTGCATTTTTTCATTTAAACAATTGATACGCTCTTCGTTATTCAATGAAGCACTACAACCTGGGAACAAAGGGACTTCTGTAACACTCATGACATTACGAGGCTCGCTGGAAACGGGCGCTGTTTTTGACGGTTCAGACGTGGTAGTTGTGGGTGAGTCTTCTGCAGGCTCGTCTACAGGCGTATCGTTGGGCTCTGGATCTTCAGTTGGTTCTGGATCGCTGTTGTCAACAATTACCGGTGGTTTGATTTTATTGACTTTAGGTTCTTGAACTTTTGGCTCTTTAGGCTGCTTTACAGGACGTGGCTCTGGCTGTGACTTTTCAATCCTGAACCTGTCCAGATTGGACTCAATAACATAATCATCCCGTAGGCTTATGGTATATTCCCGATCGATTTTGGGAGTTTGTAATTCAATGACCACAAACGAAAACATCATTACCGCACAGAGCCCGATAAGGAAGTTGATGGATGAATTGGTCTTGATGCTCACGGATTTCTTGTCCGCTCTACTGGTTCCAGTTGGTGTTGCAGCACCTACCTTGGAGTCTAGATTTCTCATAATAATGGTTTTATGTTATTTAAAACCATCTTCAAGAAACATACCATAAAAAAATCCGCTCCATAAACATGAAGCGGATTTTTGTTAATTCTTTAAAGATTCTTAGTCTTGAACCTCAAAAATGATAGGAAGTCCATAAATAACACCTACTGGTTTACCTCTTTGTTTACCTGGTGTCATTGTAGGTAATTTATTAATGACTCGGGCAGCTTCAGTTTGTAGCTTAGGATCTTTTGCTCTAGAAACGATGTTAACCACTTTACCGCTTTTGTCGATTTTAAATTGAACACTTATCGTTTGCTTTCCAGAAAGACCTACTTCGTTTGCAATACCCGTATCGAATTCTTTTCTCACAAAACGTGTGATCTTCTCCTGCATACACTTTTTACGGTCTGCATTGTTTTTCTCATTTTCACAACCAGGATAAACAGGTACGTTTTCAATGATTGCAAATGGTACGTCAGCAATTTCTTCTACAACACCAACTTCTTCAGCTACCTCTTCAACTTCTACAATTTCCTCTTGCTCGTCAGTTTCAGTATCTTGAATTTCAACTTCTTCAATTTCAACTTCATCCTCAACGACCTCGATTATTTCAGGTGCTGGTGGCGGTGGTGGCGGCGGTGGCGGCGTATCCAACATCTGTGTGATAGGGATATCTTCCACTTCTTCCATTACCATAGGCTCATCATAGATTTCTTCTACGTCTACCTGCTTAGATTCGTATTCTAGTCCTTGCCATGAGAGCAATAACATAAATGCTAGCCCCATCAGGGCATAGATGGTAATGTTTTTACGCAAGTCTGCGTTTTCTGATTTTTTTACTTCCATGATGGATTAATTAAAGGCTAAAAATATATAAATACTAATTCAAATAAAAGCAAATGAAGCTTTATCTAGGACTCCTCATTGAAGATATAAGCCACAAAACTAAAACTGCAATTATAATGCCAGTCCCATTTGCCAGCATATCATAGCCGTCCATTGTTCTATTTTGCGAAATAAATCCTTGACCCAGCTCTAAAAAACCGCCTATGACTAACGAAAAAATAGAAGCTGCCACAGCAATCGTTCGTGACCATTGAGAGAGAATCATACCCAGATTGTATTCAAAATGAACCTGACGCTCTAAATATCGATGGTAAAAAAACAAATACCACACTACCATCATCAAAAAATAGGCGCCAGCATGATACGCTTTATCAATATTTTTAACATCAATGGAAGGAACCGTACTACTGGACAGAGAACCGTAGGCAATCAACGCCGTATAGAATGGTGCTATCCAGTAGAGAAGCTTTTGCATCTACCCTACTAATTCCTTATACGCGTCTGCGCTTAGCAAACTAGACAGTTGGGAATCATCTGAAATTTTCATTTTGATCATCCAGCCATCTCCATAGGGATCAGAATTCACCAATTCTGGTTCATCTTCTAGTTTCTCATTGAATTCCAGAATTTCACCAGACAGCGGCAAGAATAGATCAGAAACAGTTTTTACGGCTTCTACCGTACCAAATACTTCTTCTTGTTCAAGAGTTTCATCTATAGTTTCTACCTCTACATAGACGATATCACCCAACTCGCCTTGAGCGAAGTCCGTAATACCTACAGTTGCGATATCACCATCTATTTTGACCCACTCGTGATCCTTTGTGTATTTTAATTCTGCTGGAATATTCATAGTATAATTTGTAAGGGACAAAAGTAAAAAAGTATAACGTTATTTAGGCGCTGTGCCTCTTAATTCCCAAAAGTATATTGTAGGGTGATACCACTTCTAATGGTGGTTTGCGGGAATGCTGTAGAAATAGCAAATTCAGAAAACGTATGATCATAGTAAAAGAGCGCTTGAAATGCTCTACTAAAGGCATACTCTGCCGTGAATTTAGCACCATAAATGGTTTGTCCAGCTGTTGCTTGACTGTTTTCCAGATCCAGATATCTTATGATAGTGATATTATCCCTAACCGATCCATCCAGCCTTAAGTTAAGATCGCTTTTGATAACCCTGCTGCGACCACCTACACTCGTTCTAAAAGGAACGTCTTTAATACGGTATCCTACACCCAGAACAAGCTCATTACCGCTTATCTCAGTCAATAGGTTGTTATCAAAGCTCAAGGATATCGCTCTATCCTTTCTCCACTCGGCTGCTATGGACAGCGAGTTTCTCATTTCAAAATCTACCTTGATCAACGGGCTAAAAGCTTCGGTTAAATTGATGTTGTAATACAAATTGGCAGGCTTATAATCTCCGTTTTGATTCAATACCTGCTGGTTTTGCTGCTCATATTCTAAACCACCGTTTCCTGCAGAAAAATTCAAATTAGTCTGGAACCTGTTGATGGTATAATCAGAACGGTAACCATGTTGTAGGCTAAAGCGCTTGAATGTTTTTCTAAACCAGGCCAACTTCATGAGACCTGTGTACTTGATATCCCAGTTAGGCAATGGTATATCCTTAAAGGCATTATCATCTTGGTCGTTGACATCACGACCTTCGTAGGCTGCTAAAAATGATGGCAACAATACGTTTTGACTATTGCGGCTAAACCCGTTAGGGAAACCATCGTCATCACGTGAGAAATTATCAGTCCCATAAAATTCTCTTGCAAGCCTGTTTGCCACCTGCAATCTATTGTCTCTAAACTGGTCAAAAGTCTGGGAATCCTCGATACTACTTTTAGAAAAAGCCGTACCTAACATAAGTGTTGAAATACTGAAGTTACCAAAGGTTTGCGGCGTTAACGATTGATACGTCAGATCATCTGGATCTACCCTATAATTTTCATTAAAAGTCTCTTGATACTGTCTGTTGGAAACGATGTCGATCTTAAGGTCTGGCAACAAATCCACACTAAAGTTCACGTTCAGTTTACGTCGCTCGATTTCTGCATATTGCTCGTTGAAGTCTTGGTACAACGTCAACCATCCACGTCTAGCGGCGAGATCCCTAATTTCGGCTTGACTACCAAAAGTAAATCCTGTACTAGGTCTTAAGGTCCCAATAAATCCAACGCTAGGTGTATATCCTGGCAAGAAAATACCGTTACCTTCTTCATAATTAATGGTCGCTCGTTTTACAGATGTTGCGATCCCTATCAGCGTGTTGTAAGCCTGGTTGGCAAAATTCTTCTTTGGAATTTTTATTTCTTCAGTTTTTTCTTGCTCTTCACCTTTTTCCTGTCTGGCTGTAGGCAGTCGATTGCGCGATCTACTTGCCGTGCGTTGTTGTGCTTCTTTACGCGCCGCAGCGCCAAATTTCTTCTTCTCCAGTCCTACGTAGGAATACAATTTACCCAAATCCAAATTACCATTGATACGGTGCGTATTGGCGTTTTGGACACTGTTTCCTAAGTTGGGAATGCCGTCTAGCTGTGCAAATTGTTGTGAGTTACGCTGCCAGTTGAAATCTGCTGTGTAGGTGTATGTCGCTTTCGCGAAAGCGAGAAAAGGAAACTTCTCGAACGGCACCTCATAAGTCGCTCTAAACTGTCTGGTGTGCGAGTCTGGTATACCTTCATCCAAGAAATTAGTCCACAATGTGTAGCTCTCGTCAATGGTGTTGTCCTCTGTATTGATGTAACTGCGTATGATGCGGTCGTTGTTAGCTGTCAGGTTCAAGTTCAAGGAGTTGGTAAGGTCCCAAGTGATGGCATATTGATTGGCCAGTGTAAAATTACGATTGGTCAATGGTGCCAGAGCAATATTTTGCGCATCTGGGATACCATCACCATCCAGATCTACTGGGTTGGTATCCAGCTGTAAATCCCTAAAGGTTTGTGTGTTGAATTGACGACGTACAGTACCGCTGGCAGTAAACACATTAGGCAACAGATTGACGTTGAAATCCCTGAGGAATTTGAAATAATCACCTGAGAATGTAGTGTCTGCCTTAACGAGCGGTTCAAATTTCAACTCTGGAAATGCATAATTATAGGTAGCATTCACGTTCACGGATTGATCCTTGAACTCTTCGATTTCAAAATTGCGCTGGTCAGTCTGATTGTATGATCCAGAGAACACAAAGTTTTCTATATCATAAGGCATAGGCTTGCTGTCGCCTGTTCTGGCCTTACTAACACCTATAAGGTTAACGCTCTGTCTCTTTGTATAATCTTCTGACTGATTTCTAATCGCCTCACGTTCCTGGTCGCTGGTAGCATTTGCCAGTCTTGTATCCAACTCAATATCTTCAAACTGAGGATCAAATTGAGGTGTCACCGTTTCTTCTTCTATGCGATAGGAGAACGGCAAGTTCAATCCCCATTTTTGCGGGAACAACTGTCCTAGACTTAGACTTGTAGTGACATCATACTGGGTCACATCTTCACGACTGCGCTCATTGGGACCTTGTTCAATGGATCCAAAACCAATGGTACTGCGTCTACCGTTGGCACTGACCGTGGCAAAATCTGCCATGTTTGCATCCAGATTGAGAATGGCCGCATAACCTCCTTGATTTTGAAGTCCAGAAAGGCGCAATTCATTAAACCACACCTCACCACTAATGGAGCTTTTGACATTATTTCGTACACCCAACATGACCGCTCGCACATCTCCATAATTAGGGTTTCCTTTGATACCATAGATCTGCTGGTTGGGTTCACCTGCTGAATCTGGATCAAGATCTGCCTGATTAAAAAAGTTTACTTCACTATTGATCAAAGCAGGATCACTCAATACTCTGGACTTAATCTCCTGTAATAATGAAAGATCTATGTCAAATCGATTTGCGGCAGGCCAGATTTCTTCTGGACTAGTACTATTGAATGGTGTAGGCGTTAAGGGTAATCGTATCTCGTAGTAATTTTCAGTAAAGTCAACACCTATACGTATAAAGGCTTCCAGTTCACCATCAAGAAGCGGCTGCTTGTCCACCATAGATTCTGCATGTACAAACATCTCAAGATTTTCGTACTGCCTCATGTCAATTCTAATGTTCTTGAAAACGGCTCTTCTATCAAAAGCTTCTAGATCTTCCACTAAAAGAGCTAGCGACTGCTCATTCTGACGAATATTTTGGTTTTGAGTTCTCAGTTCTTCCCTGATCACACCTGGAGGCAATACATAAGGAATAGGTTCTCTTCTATCGTTATTCTCAATGTTGACGGCTTGAACCTCAAACGAGGTCTGATCATTATCAACGTTAGGATCATTAGGGTCGAGTGAAGCCGTGTATCTACGATAATCACCACGAACTAAATCCATCGCACCAAACCTCAAGAAAGTATCCACCTCAAAGTCTGACAGGTACATTCTCATAAATCGAATCGCCCTGAAATCTGCAATTTCTCCAATGGACTCACGAGTAGGATCATTTAATGGCACTCTAAATTGAACCCATCTAGTATCGATTGTAGAACCGTTAGGCAAGGTTGAAGTGACAAGTCTGGAGTCTGAGACATAAGGATTAGTACCTACTTGCATTCTGCCTGGTGCGATCTCGATCTCGTACTCAAAATAACTGTCGATGGTATTCATCGTGTTGTCACGGTTGATGTCTTCCACATCTGGTTGAGTGGTAGATCCACGATCTGTTTGGGTGACATCTGTAGGTGAGTTTCCTTCAGTATTATTGTATCGTTTGTAGCGCTCCAGGATATTTCCATCTGCAGCTATGAAATATTCATAATTGTCTGCCGCAGGATCTGGACCAAATTGAGGGAAATTTGCAATTTCTTCGGCATCGCTAAATCCATCGAGACCTATATCTTGATTGATACGTTCCTGACCTTCCGTATCAAAAGCATAAATCAGTGATTGGTTCAAGGGAACTTTTCCAAAAGCGGTTGAAACCGTCAAATCGGTGCCGCCATCTTCTGGCAACCCGTTTTCATATTGCTTGCGGTTATCCTTTAAAATATCTTCAGAGATACTTCCCAAGTTGATGGAGATCGTTCCACCATCATTTGTTTGATCATACATGAATGGATCCATGACCCAGAACTGGATGTACTCCACATTAGTAGCCTCAAAATCTGTACTTAAGAAACTGCGTGTGATTCCACCCCAACTGTCTGCTGGGTTAGGAAGAATATCGGTTCCAGCTGCTGCAGGATTGTAATTGTAGGATCCTCGTTCGTCTGGATAGAAGGATAAGTCCAAGGTGTTGATCACTTGGGTCTGTCCTTGCTGAATATCCACCTGTGGGAAAATCTCATCTATAAACACGCGCCTTGTACGGTAGTCAGAAACATCTGCATCGGTTATCTCATCGGGACGTTGATTACCATAAAATATAGGGTCAATAGTATACCAAGCCAGTCGACCGCGAGAATAATTGTAAGCTAACGGGTTGGAAGGTGATCCTGCTCCTTCAAAAGCTACTGGTGTACTCGCTAGGTTCCAAGCTAATGGAGATAAGATATTTATGGATGTTTGTGAACCTTCAAAATCATCCACATAGGCTGCGGCTCTACCATCAAAATTATCACTGTCTGGTGATCCCGGAAATAAATACGCGGCTTCACCTCTAACAGATAAATTGGAGATGACATCCGTATCAATATTGGGTAACTTATTGGCCAACCTTGTCAAAAACGGAACTTCAGTATTGTAGAGGAAGTTGGCACCTATGATCGTATTGTTGATAGGCTCCGTACCATAGTTGGACTTTTGGGTAATAGGTCGCTCTTTAAGATTCAAAAATGTTCCACCTACGATAAAGTTTTCATTGAAAGTATGCTCGACATTGATACCCGTAAACCTTTTGGTTTGCTGGTTAAAGGTTGAATTGTTTTCGGTAGAAACCTGTATAGGAGTATTTGAATTCAAGAGCGCTTGGTCGAGAATGATAACGCTACCTCGCGCATAATCCACTGTATAATCAATACCTTCTTGTAGCGTTCGACCACCAGCGGTCACCGTAACCGAACCTCGTGGTATATTGAAACCACCTATGGGAATTCCTTGCTGACCTGTCGCTTTGTATTCACCCTTGATTAGGTATTTATTTTTTTCAGCCGTTTGTAGCGCCTGTGCCTTGGTAGTACGATACATGTCTCTATAGACATATTTCGCCTGGTTAGCATTGTACGTATCTGGATTGTTGTACACTTCTGGACCTCCATTTGGGGTATTGTCCAGCTTATTGAAGAGGTACTCTCCAAAAGGTTCTACGCTGGTAAAGATGATTCGGCCTGTTTCAGAATCAATGGTGAGTCCTTCCACATAATCAAAGAACCCATCACCTGCTGGTTGCGGGTCGTTTTGCTTGTTTAAACGGTCCAGATTAAATACACGTATCAGGGTCGTCTCTTCCACATCATCAGGCAGTGGCACTGCAGGATTTGCCAGCGTACCTTCTGCTGGAGTGATGTAATTTAATTCTGGTGGGAATTGATAAAATATATTGAGTTTGAAATCTTCCTGAGATAATCTAGAACCGCCTAAGTTGTAGATGTTCTTCATCATCAAGTCCCAGATAGGTTCTGATACATTAGTGAGATTCCCTTTTAATAATTTGACAACTAGGTTTTGATTGGTTACCGCTTGCTCATTTGCAGCTGGGTTCTGGTTGACTTCTGTGGCGTTGACACCATCATTGGCAAATTCACCTACTTGAAATACCTGACCGCCTACGGTGTATTGAAATGCTACGGCTACGATTTCGTCATTACTCAATCGCTGGTTCAAAGAAATGTAACCCAACTGTGTGTTGAGTTTAAATTCATTTGGATTAAGCTGCCGCGCATTTTCAAGAGTAACATAATCAAAGCCTTCATTCACCTGCACACTTCCAAAACCTTGCTCTACAGTTGCGATATCTCTTATTTGACGATTAAGCACAGTCTCACCGCCAGAATTAATTGCAATAGGGTTAAAGTCATTGTTCCCGTTGCTAGGAAAACTACCTGCAGGAACATTGAGAAATCCTGGTGGCTGCTGGTCCAGACCTATATTGGTGGGATCTGATTCTCCAAGATCCTGGATCGCCACGAGGTTACGAACATCTTCAGTACGATTACCACGATTAGTGATCCAAACTTCAGCTCTTGTGATTTGTATGTTGTTATTGATGAAAGGATAGTTGACCAGCGATTGATCATAGGTATCCCTAAAATAATGTGCTAAAAAGAAGTGTCTGTTCTCGTCATAGTCCAGTGAGAAAAAGTCAAAATCGTTGACGGTGGCTCCACCAGCAGCCTGTACCGTACGGGATTCTGATTGCTGTTCTGAAAAGACGGTTGTGATGCGTGTTTTACCGAATTGCAAATCTGCCTTCACACCAAAAAGACTTTGAGCACCACGTATCAACTGGGAATTGAGCGGCATGCTCACATTACCTACCTCGATACCTTGAAGGATATCATCCTCAGTAGGCGTGTAGTCCAGTTTTATTTGATTCTGGAAATCAAAGGAACCTTGAGTGTCGTAGTTGGCGTTCACATTCAGTCGGGTTCCAACGGTTCCCGAAAGACTTAGGTTAATTCGCTGGTTAAAATCAAAAGTGACGTTTTGCCTATTTCTAGGAGAAAAGCTAGGGTTATCTGTCTTGTTATACAGCACGCCCAGATCGATCGCCACATTTCCCTGCGGAATGATACTGATCTCCGTACCGCCAAAGATGCTCTCAAAAAGATCAGAATCCACATAGAAATTGGGCAACAAATTCTTTTGCTTCTCCTTATCCGCTTCGGTTTTACCGGCAAGAAGTTTTGATTTCTCCCTAAAATAGGTGCGCATCTGTTCCTTGATCACGATTTTTTGGTATTCCTCGCGAGTCAGCGTGAATGGGTAATCGATACGATATTCTCCAAAACGCTGGTTAAAAATGTAACGATCCAGATCTGCATCATAGATGTACAGCGAGGTGATGCTAGGAGGATCTGGCAAGGTGATTCTTCCTAATTGTATTTGAGATGCAGTGGTGTCTGCAGGAGTGGTTGTGGGTTGTTGCGCTTTCGCGAAAGCGAAAACAATGAAACACATTACGACATATAAATACTTGCGTATCAGGTTAATATATACGTATCTCAAATCCTATAATTGTTTAAGTGCTTCCTTAATGAGTTGTTCTGTGCTGGCATCTGGCTTGCTGGAAAGGATCTTGTCGACCACCTTTTGAGCTTGTTTGCGCAGATAACCTAGGGTTTCCAATGCAGATAACGCCTCTTCGCGGCCTCTATTGCTTGGCAATACAGAAATCTGTGGATCTTCCAGTACTTGAAGAATTTTGTCGCGCAGGTCCAGAATGACACGTTGCGCCGTTTTTGCTCCTATTCCCTTGACACTTTGAATGGTTCTAACGTCACCATTTGCGATAGCTTGCGCGATCTGGGATGGATCTAGACTAGACAACATGGTACGCGCCGTGTTTGCACCTATACCAGAAACTGAAATGAGCAGTTTGAAAACTTCCCGCTCACTTTTTTCCATAAAACCAAAAAGTCGGTGCGCATCTTCCCGCACCAGCATATAGGTGTATAGCTTGACAAGGTCGCCATCTGGAATTAAAGAATAGGTATGAAGTGATATCTCTACAAAATAACCTACGCCGGCACAGTCTATAATGACATCAGTAAGATTTTTCTCGACCAGCTGGCCTTGCAATTGGGCTATCATTTAACAGGATATTAGCAATCGATCAAATGTAACAAAATAAATACAAGGATGCCGATAATATCTACCGGCATCCTTGTGGTCCATGAGAAGATGGTATGACTATGCCGTCTTCCCGCTTTTAGAAAGTTCAGCTGCTCTTTTTTCCTTTTGTTGTGCATCGATCACGGCCACAGCGGCCATGTTGACGATCTCGTCAACACTGGCACCCAATTGTAGTATGTGACAGGGTTTTTGCATTCCCATCATGATAGGTCCTATGGAGTCAATGCCACGCAATTCTTTCAACAATTTGTAGGTGGAGTTACTGCTTTCCAGGTTAGGAAAAATAAGCGTGTTGACTTTTTTTCCTGCCAGTTTTGAGAAAGGAAACTTTTGCTGGAGCATATCGGCATTCAAGGCAAAGTCCGTCTGGATCTCTCCATCTACCACTATACTAGGATAATATTGATGCAGGTATTTGACAGCGTCGGTCACCTTTGAAGCATTAGGGTGTTTGCTCGATCCAAAGTTAGCATAAGAGATCATAGCCATTACAGGATCAATACCAAACATGGCTGCAGTCCTGCCAGTCATTTGGGCAATTTTGGCCAACTCAATAGCGTCAGGATCTATGTTGATGGAAGTGTCAGAAATGAACAACGGCCCTCGATCTGTGATCATGAGGTTTGTCGTAGCGATTTTATCGACACCAGGAGCCATTCCTATAATTTCCATCATGGGTCGCACGGATCGCGGATACGATTGTGCCACACCAGTGATTAACGCATCTGCATCTCCTACCTTAACCATCATCGCTGCAAAATAATTGCGCTGTCGTATGGTTTTACCTGCATCAAATTCGGTGACTCCTTTGCGCTGGCGCAGTTTCCAGAATTCATGAGCATAACGATCACGTCTCGCAGACTCCTCATCTGTTTTAGGGTCAATGATCAAACACGGCTGATCAAAATCCAGATCTGCCATCATTTCTTCAATGACATCTTTTCTTCCTAAAAGTATAGGTGTTCCTATGCCTTCTTCCAACACGATTTGTGCGGCTTTTAGAACGTCAACATTATCTGCTTCGGCAAAAACAATTCTTTTTGGATTTGTTCTGGCACGGTTCAACAATAATCTTACGAGCTTATTGTCAGATCCCATACGGCTAAGCAATTGCTCCTCGTATTTTTCCCAATCTGTAATAGGCTCTTGAGCCACTCCAGATTCCATTGCCGCTCTAGCGACGGCTGGCGGTATGGTAGATATCAATCGTGGATCGAATGGCTTAGGGATGATGTAATCACGGCCAAAGTTGAGCTTCAACTCTCCATAGGCAATATTGACTTGCTCTGGTACGGCTTCTTTGGCTAGGTTAGCCAGTGCATAAGTCGCCGCCAGCTTCATTTCTTCATTGATTTTTGTGGCGCGAACGTCCATCGCACCTCTAAAAATAAATGGGAAACCCAATACATTATTCACCTGGTTAGGATGATCGCTGCGACCTGTGGCCATAATGATATCCTCACGAGCCGCCATGGCTAGATCATAATCAATTTCTGGCGTCGGGTTTGCCATCGCAAAAACAATGGGGTTATCACTCATGGATTGCACCATTTTTTGCGATACAATATTACCTGCAGAAAGTCCCAAAAAGACGTCTGCACCTACCATAGCCTCTTCTAAAGACATCGCCTCGCGACTGGTGGCAAACTGCATTTGCATTTTACCTAAATCCGTTCTATATTTTGTGATAAGACCATCTATATCAAACATCATGATGTTCTCCAACCTCGCTCCTAGTTTCACGTAAAGTGATGTACAGGAAATCGCGGCACTTCCCGCACCAGAAACGATAATCTTGACGTCCTCAATATTTTTTTCGGCGAGTTCTAAGGCGTTCAATAACGCTGCACTGGAAATAATTGCCGTACCGTGTTGGTCATCATGCATGACCGGTATGTCCAGTTCTTCCTTGAGTCTGCGCTCAATTTCAAAAGCCTCTGGAGCTTTGATGTCTTCCAGATTGATCCCACCAAAAGTAGGTGCGATATTTTTGACCGTTGCGATAAACTCTTCTACGTCTTTGGTATCTACCTCAATGTCAAAACAATCAAGGTCTGCAAAGATTTTAAACAGCAGTCCTTTTCCTTCCATGACGGGTTTACTGGCCTCAGGACCTATGTCGCCCAAGCCCAAAACAGCGGTACCGTTACTGATCACAGCCACTAAATTCCCTTTAGTAGTGTATTTATAGACGTTTGCTTTATCCTTGACAATTTCCAGACAAGGCTCTGCAACGCCAGGACTGTAGGCCAGTGACAAATCTCGCTGACTGCTATATTTTTTGGTAGGTACTACCTTGATTTTTCCAGGTGTAGGTTTGGCGTGATAAACCAGTGCTTCTCTTCTTCTGCTAGGTTTGCTGCTCATAGGTTGCTTTTTAGGCTGTGACAAAGGTAGCGATTATAGGGCTCAACCTGTTTTATCAAAACCGCATATATAGGTAAGAAAAGGGTAGTTTATAAAGAATTCGCTTTCGCGAAAGCGAACTCATTTACACATTCATTTTCCTGTCAAACATTTGAGCTAGCAATTTGCTAAGCTCTAGCAGTGAAGGTGACATGGGCGTTTTTGGGTCGTAAAGTGATCAACGGATGGTACTCGATGACATCGCCAATAGGCTTGAGATCATAGTTTTTCAAGATGTTCTTGATGACCAAAGCCATCTCGTACATCGCAAAATTATTACCTATACACATGCGTGGCCCAGCGCCAAACGGAAAGTATTGGTCGTTCCATTGCTTTTTGATTTCGGCATTAAAGCGTTCTGGCAGGAAGGTTTCTGGCTGGTCCCATAAATCCTGACGCCGATGCATTTCATAAAAACTGATGAGCCAGATGCTGCCAGCAGGTAATGAGATATCACCGCAAACATCGTCTTCTACCGCCACGCGATCTGTCACATAAGCTGGCGGATACATTCTCATGGTTTCTTCAAGGACTTGTCGTGTGTATTCCAGTTCCTTCATCTGGACCATGAGGTCATCGCTTTCCAGTTGGTCAATTTCATTTCTGGCAATGGCGGCCTTATCTGTATGATGTGCGAGCAATTGCGTGGCAAAAGTCAATGCGTTTGCCGTGGTTTCATGACCTGCGATAAACAATACAAGGATCTCGTCTATCAATTGTGGATCGGTCATATGGGACCCATCTTCATAGGTGGATTGCAACAGCATGTCCAGTAGATCGCCGTATTCCTTTTTCTCTGTCCTGCGCTGATTGATGATTTCCTGCAAAATGGATCGTGCCTCTTCTATCAATTCCATGTGATAAGAAATACTCGAGGTTCCTGAAAGCCATTTACTATTGAAGTACCAAAGCATCCACGGCACACGTAGTTCTTTGATCAACATTTTTTGAGCCGCCTCGGTAATATATTGCAAGCGTGCGATGCGCTCATCCATATCTTCTAGATAGAACAGGCTGCGCGCAACCACTTTAAAAGCTAGATCACTGAATATTTCATGAATATCAACGGGTTTATCCAGAGTAATCCTGGACAGCTCTTTTTGAATCACCTGATCCATGGAATCCATGAGTGTGGCAATTTGTTTCTTGTAAAATGCCGGCTGGACCAGCTTGCGGTTGGCACGCCACTTCTCGCCATTTTCAGTTAACAATCCGTGACCTATGTATTTACCAAGATCATCTGTTTGTAGGCTGGACTTGTTGTAATTGCGCTGATTGGTTTGGAGGATATGCTTTGTAAGCTCTGTGTCGCAGGTAAAATGAATAGTCAAGCCAGGCTTAGGGCTTATCTTAAATGTATTGCTGTACCTCTGGAAATTCTCCCTATGAAAAGGCAGCGGATCATTGTAGATCTGCCTGGTTTTTGACAAAAACCGTAACGTGGGTACTTTTTCAATCGATCGCATAGGCTATTGGTCGAAAAGACCACCCATTCTTGCATTAGGCGTTCTGCCTAGATGTTTGTAGGCATGCTCTGTCACTTCACGGCCACGAGGTGTCCTGATGATAAAACCTTGCTGAATCAAGAACGGCTCGTAGACTTCCTCGATGGTTTCCGCACTTTCTGAAACAGCTGTAGAAAGCGTAGTGATACCTACGGGTCCACCTTTAAATTTGTCGATGATGGTCGTCAATATTTTGTTGTCCATTTCATCCAGACCGTGTGCATCTACGTTCAGTGCTTTAAGTGAATATCTGGAAATATCCAGATCGATATTTCCTGTTCCTTTGATTTGAGCAAAATCACGCACTCTTCTAAGCAATGCATTTGCAATACGCGGTGTACCACGACTGCGTCCCGCAATTTCAATGGCAGCTTCCTGATCGATTTGTACCTGTAGGATCTCGCTGCTGCGTTCCACGATGGTGGATAAAAGTTCTGTAGTATAATATTGTAATCTTGATGAAATCCCAAATCTGGCTCGCATGGGTGCGGTTAATAGACCGCTACGAGTTGTCGCTCCAATAAGAGTGAAAGGTGCAAGATTGATCTGTACCGTACGGGCATTAGGACCAGTCTCGATCATGATGTCGATCTTATAGTCTTCCATCGCGCTATAGAGGTATTCTTCTACAATAGGACTAAGCCTATGGATCTCATCTATAAAAAGGACATCACGCTCGTCAAGATTGGTCAACAATCCAGCGAGATCACCAGGTTTATCCAGAACTGGTCCTGAAGTCACCTTGATGCCTACGCCTAATTCTGCAGCGAGAATATGCGCCAGTGTGGTTTTTCCCAATCCTGGAGGACCGTGAAAAAGAGTGTGGTCTAAAGCATCACCACGTTGATTTGCCGCCTGGACGAAGATTTTTAAGTTCTCCAATATTTGGTCCTGACCAGCAAAATCGTCAAATGATAACGGCCTTAAGGCACGCTCTATGTCGTGCTCTTCATTAGAAAAATTATCGCCGCTTGCGTCTAGGTGCTCATTCATAGTTTCAAAGATAGTCGATAGTGAAATTGTTCGTCGTGTTTTTGCTTTCGCGAAAGCGTAACTATTCTCAACATTATATCAATTAGCTTGAATTTAGTAGAAATAGGAAAAGGCAGCGCTATATTGAAAATAAAAATATGAAACCTACTCAAAAAGTACCACATCTAGAACTCGATCTCATCAACGATACCCAATGGTCCATGGCAAAGCAGGACCCAGAAAAGTATACGTTGATCTTGTTTTATCGTGGCTATCACTGCCCAGTTTGCAAAAAGCAATTGGAATCTTTGAAAGATAAATTAACTGATTTTGTAGATCGCGGCGTGAATGTTATCGCGATAAGCATGGACACTGAAGAGCGCGCTAAAAAAACGGGCGATGAATGGGATATTGAAAGCATTCCTGTAGGATACAACCTAACGAAAGAACAAGCCCAAGAATGGGGTCTTTACCTATCTGAAGGTATTAGCGAGAAAGAACCTGAATTGTTCTCTGAACCAGGACTGTTCCTCATCAAAAAAGACGGAACGTTATATGGTAGTACCGTGCAAACCATGCCATTTGCCAGACCACAACTGGATGATCTTCTAAACGCTATCGATTTTATTGAAGACAAGGGTTATCCTGCTCGTGGAGGAGCTTAAGCTGGATCTCATTACATCACACAAAAAAGGTGGAGCGAATGCTCCACCTTTTTTATTTAAGATCAATGATTTCTTAGTGATTCATTTCTTCTTCTTTAGGCTGTAGTGGAATGTGCTGTGGCACATAATCCTGTCCGGCTATAACATACTCATCATCTTCATTAAGTTTTGAGTAATCATAAGGCCATCTGTGTACATGAGGTATGTCTCCAGCCCAATTACCGTGGATGTGCTTGTCACCAGTAGTCCATTCCAAAGTATTGGATTTCCAAGGATTCGCTGGTGCTTTCTTACCAAAGAAGATACTCTTCACAAAGTTATATGCAAAGAACAATTGGGCTACCGCAGTAAAAATCGCGAAGTAGGTAATCAACGAGTTGGTATCTGCTAAATCATCAAAGTATGGAAAGTTTGTATTGGTGTAGTAACGTCTAGGTAATCCTGCCATTCCCACAAAGTGCATTGGGAAAAACACACCGTACGCTCCAACGGCGGTCATCCAGAAGTGTGCATAACCTAAATTCTTATCCATCATGCGGTTGAACATTTTAGGGAACCAATGGTAAACTCCAGCAAATAACCCATACAATGCAGATATACCCATTACCAAGTGGAAGTGAGCTACTACGAAATAGGTGTCGTGGACATTTATATCCAGTGTACTGTCACCTAATATAATTCCTGTAAGTCCACCCGTGATAAATGTTGATACTAGCCCAATAGAGAACAGCATCGCTGGATTCATCTGGAGGTTACCCTTCCACAAAGTGGTGATATAGTTAAATGCTTTTACTGCAGATGGTATCGCGATCAAAAGAGTTGTGAACGTAAATACCGATCCCAAGAAAGGATTCATCCCAGAAATAAACATATGGTGACCCCAAACAATTGTAGATAAGAATGCGATTGCAAGAATGGATGCAACCATGGCACGATAACCAAAGATAGGTTTACGAGAATTGGTAGCAATAATTTCAGATGTGATCCCTAGTGCAGGTAGCAATACAATGTAAACTTCTGGGTGACCCAAGAACCAGAATAAGTGTTCGAACAATACTGGAGAACCACCTTGGTTTGCTAAAACTTCACCTTGAATGTAGATGTCAGATAAGAAGAAGGAAGTTCCAAAACTTCTATCCATAATCAATAACAACGCTGCAGCAAACAATACTGGGAACGAAACAATACCAATAATAGCGGTAACGAAAAACGCCCAGATGGTCAATGGCAATCTTGTCATTGACATTCCTTTAGTTCTTAGGTTGATTACGGTTACTACATAATTCAAAGAACCTAATAATGATGAGGCAATGAAAATCGCCATAGATACTAGCCACAAGGTCATACCCATTGCAGAGCCTGGCATAGCCTCAGGCAATGCACTAAGTGGTGGATAAATGGTCCAACCAGCAGCGGCAGGTCCTAACTCTACGAATAAAGAACCAATCATTATCGCGGAAGACAGGAAAAACAACCAATAAGATACCATGTTTAAGAATCCAGATGCCATATCTCGAGCACCGATCTGTAATGGAATCAAGAAATTAGAGAACGTACCACTCAAACCAGCAGTTAGTACAAAGAATACCATGATAGTACCATGAATAGTAACCAGTGCGAGATAAATACCTGGATCCATAACTCCACCTGGAGCCCATTTCCCAAGTAGTGCTTCAAAGATTACGTTTGGCTCTTCGGGATTGGCAATTTGCATTCTCATTAAAAGAGACATGGCAATACCAATAACACCCATGATTAACCCAGTAATAAGATATTGCTTTGCAATCATCTTATGATCCTGAGAAAATATATATTTAGTTACAAAGGTTTCTTTGTGGTGGTGATGCCCATCGTCATGTCCGTGGTCATCGTGTGCAACTGCAACAGCTTGTCCCATAAGTACTAATTTTCAGCTTTCGCTAATGTTTGATCAAATGTTTCCTGAGCAGCTAGCCACTCATTAAATTCTTCTTCAGTCTCTACGACTATTTTTGCTTGCATATTGTAGTGGGATTTTCCACAGATCTTATTACAAAGCAAATAGTATTCAAATTCATAAGGATCTAAACCAACATCTCCTGCGGCTAAAAGCTCCTTGCTTTTTTGTCGTCGTATCTCATTAATCTTACGAACTTTTTCAGTCATAAATTCAGTAGACCTATAATCTTCGGAAGTAACCGTAGGCGTGAATTTGAAT
Organism: Nonlabens sp. YIK11; assembly: GCF_001413925.1. Lineage (NCBI taxonomy): Bacteria > Pseudomonadati > Bacteroidota > Flavobacteriia > Flavobacteriales > Flavobacteriaceae > Nonlabens > Nonlabens sp. YIK11. The sequence continues at coordinate 907,479 of NZ_LBMJ01000001.1, read as the reverse complement.
TGCGTGACCATTCCAGGTACAACGTTCATCTGTGCTCTAAAGTGTGGCATATATGCAGAGTGCAACACGTCTTGAGAACGGAACTTGAACAATACTGGTCTATTTACCGGCAAGTGCAATTCTTGCGCAAGTGCATCGTCCATACCATCTGCATCCGTTGGGTCTATACCAACAAGGTTAGTACCTTCAATAAAACGGACGTTTGCATCTCCTAGGGTATTATCTGCACCGCTATAACGAACTCTCCAACCAAATTGATAGGCATATACTTCAACGATCAAAGGATCATCATCGGTATTAGCATCCATGATATCATTCCATGAGAACAATCCCCATAAAATCAATCCAGCTAACACTACAACTGGGATAGCCGTCCAAATAAACTCTAGACGGTCATTATCAGCATAGAATAAGGCACGTTGACCTTTCTTTCCGTGATATTTATACGAGAACCAATGCAACAATGCTTGAGTCAAGAACTGTACAATCATGATCACCACTGTTGTTAGTAACAGTAGGTTGTCATATTCCACACCGTGCTCAGATCCAGCATCTGGTAAAAAGTAGTCTTGATAGCCTATGAAACAAGCTATCATCATGATGTACATCGCAATTACGAATATGAGCATTCCTTGCCCATTACGCTTGTTGTCATTGTCGTTAGCAACTTCGCTCTGATCCGTATCAGGATCTGGAGCCTTGCCTAGTTTAACAATCTTGGATATTTGCCAGATCGAAACGGCAAGAAGTGCTGCAATTAATATGATTAGAAATGCTGTCATTACAGTTTTTTTCTATGAAATTTTAATAATGAAAATGTTTGCTCTCACCTAGGAAAGGATCTCCTTTAGCCAATAGTGGTGCCTTCGTCATGGTATTGAATACGTATAGCAAGAATAGACCTGCAAAAAACATAAATGCTCCTATCTCTGGAAAACCAATAAACCAAGATGCTCCTACGGTTCCTGGCATCACCATCACATAAATGTCAAGATAGTGACCTATAAGGATGAAAATACCAGCCGTTACAACAAACCAATTCACACGTTTAAAGTCGGAATTCATCAGAATTAATAACGGGAAAAGGAAGTTAATTGCGACCATTCCAAAGAACAAAATGTTGTAGTCGTTGATACGTGTAACAAAGTATGTCACCTCTTCTGGAATATTAGAGTACCAGATCAACATGAACTGTGAAAACCACAGGTAAGTCCAAAAAATACTGAAACCGAACATGAACTTTGCAAGGTCATGGATGTGGGAATCGTTAACGAACTCCAAGTAACCTTTTCCTTTAAGGAATATAGTTACTAAAGCGATGACCGTTATAGCAGAAACCAACATACTCGCTAGAACATACCATCCAAATAATGTAGAGAACCAGTGTGGATCAAAACTAAGGATCCAATCCCAAGCCATGATAGATTCCGTAACAATAAAGAATACTAAAAACATAGCACTGTGCTTAAATGCCTTCTTGTACCAAACATTACCTTCTGGGCTCTCATCTTGCTTTAAACTGAACTTACGAATGTTCATTCTATAGATATTCCAACCTACCAAGAAAATACCGGCACGAATCAACCAAAATGGAACATTTAAAAATCCAGTCTTGCCAGCTACGATATGATCATAGGCTTCACTTGTTGGATCATCAATTCCCGGAGTCATCCAAGTAAAAATGTGGTTCAGACCTAGGCCTGTTACCAGTAACAATAAGAACATTAGAATACCACCAGGCAGTATGTAACTGCTGATACCTTCCATGACTCTAAATAGTACCGGAGACCAACCTGCTTGCGCTACTTTCTGGATGGCATAGAATGCTAAAACACCTAAACCAATCATAAAGAAAAAGAAACAAGCTACATATACCGCAGACCATGGACGATTTACCAACTGGTGATAAACATGCTCTGCATGAGAACCAGCGTGGTCTTCGGCCTCGTGTGGTGTCGTGGTATGAGCGTCGTCAGCATGAGCGACGTCGTTATCCGTAACATAACCCGTTTCCATGTGCATGTCTTCCGTGTCATGAGACTCCATAGCATGGTCACCAGCTGCACCTTCGTGTGTGGATCCAGAATGATCTTCACCGACTTGATGTGTTTCACCATGAGCACCGCCGTGAGCTGCTTCTTCTTTAGCAAGCATTTCCTCAACAGCTGCCTCATCTGCAGGAACAGCAAGAAAGCCAATAGCTGTAAACACAGCGCCCACAACCATTAGGATTATGGCAAATACTTTTAATTTAGTTGTAAGAGTATACATATATAATATCTTCTTGAATCCTTTTACTGGCCTTGGTTCATATTATCACCTTGAGCGTTCGCACTACCAGTTGTAGGCGGCACATCTGCTTCGATTTCAGAATCCTTATCTGTGTTTTGTGTAGAAAGTGAATCTGTTTCTTCTTGAGCGGCTGGCGTTTCAGGTGCTACCATCTTACCATCTTCGGTTAAGACAGGTTTACGAGCAACACCCATAAGGTCAGCTCTTAAGGCTTCCACATAATGAGTAATTTCCCAACGCTCTTCAATACTGGTTTGAGAAGCATAAGATCCCATATAGTTTATACCGTAATACATGACGTGATAGATAGACCCTTCCGTAATCTCACGAGCATCATAACTAGGAACACCTAAAATCTTTTCTGTAGTTACTAAATGACCTTGACCATCTCCTTTTGAACCATGACAAATCGCACAATATATATTGTAAAGGGCTTGTCCGTTCGTCAAATGAGCTTCAGTTAACGGTACTGGATTTTTTAAGTTCGCTTTCGCGGAAGCGTAACCATCATTATCATCTTCATAATCATAAGGCATCCAACCTCTGGAAACCGTTCCTTCTACTGGCTTTTGAGCCTCAACATCTCCTGGGAAAATGTCGCCTTCCTGATAAGTCTCATAACCTACAGATTCATACATGTTAGGAAAGTACTGAACGCTACGGTCAGATTTAGGACTCACTTCCTTAGTGCTACTGTCTCCACAGGAAACAAGCACCAGAGCCAAAATGGCAATCAGAAATGTGTTTGATAACTTATTCATCAGTGATTTTCTTTGTCAATTAGTACAAGTTCTACAGCACCTGTATCATATAAAAACTTAGTAATGGAATCAATGTCCTCACCATGTGCATCCAGTTCCATTAAGAAGTGATCGTCTGTAGTTCTTACGTCTGGATTTTCTGCCTTTTTGAATGGCCACAATCTACTGCGCAGGTAAAAAGTAATTACCATAAGGTGTGCAGCAAAAAATACCGTCAATTCAAACATGATAGGCACAAAAGCTGGCATGTTTTCCAAATAGGAAAAACTAGGTTTTCCACCTATGTTTTGAGGCCAGTCTTCTATCATTATGTAATTCATCATCACGGTCGCTACCGCAAGACCTACGATTCCATAAAGAAATGCGTTAATAGCTAGACGAGTGTCTGCAAGTCCCATGGCTTTTTCTAGACCATGTACGGGAAAAGGGCAAAAAACCTCTTCTATGTGATAATGTTGTTCTCTAATTTGCTTTATAGCACGCAACAAAACGTCATCGTCATTGTATAAAGCATGTATTTTGTGTGTCGCCATATTAATTTACTCGCTAGGATGAGCTATCGGGTCACCGGAAGCTTTATCGTGATTAGACGTCATTTTACTTTCTCTCAATTCCTTGTACTTATTTCCACTGGATTTAAGGATGGATTTCACCTCTGCCTGAGCAATTACTGGGAAAGTTCTGGAATACAACAAGAATAATACAAAGAAGAATCCAATAGTACCTATGAAGATACCTATATCGACAAACGTAGGTGAGAACATCGTCCATGAAGATGGTACGTAGTCACGGTGCAATGATGTGACAATAATTACGAAACGCTCAAACCACATTCCTATGTTTACTACAATGGATATTGCAAAGGAGAACATAATACTTGTTCTTAATTTTTTGAACCACATGAACTGCGGTGAGAACACATTACAAGTCATCATTGCCCAGTATGCCCATGCATAAGGACCTGTTGCTCTGTTCAAGAAGGCATATTGCTCATATTCTACTCCTGAATACCAAGCCATAAATAGCTCAGTGATATAAGCCACACCTACAATGGATCCGGTAATCATAATGACCAGATTCATCAACTCAATGTGCTGAATAGTAATGTAGTTTTCTAAGTGGCATACTTTTCTCATCACGATCAAAAGCGTATTCACCATGGCAAAACCAGAGAATACCGCACCAGCAACGAAGTATGGTGGGAAGATAGTAGTGTGCCATCCTGGAATAACTGATGTTGCAAAGTCAAAGGATACGATGGTGTGTACCGAAAGTACTAATGGTGTAGCCAAACCAGCTAATACGAGAGAAACCTCTTCAAAACGTTGCCAATCCTTAGCTCTACCAGACCATCCAAAAGATAGGATACCGTAAATCTTTTTGTTAAAGGGAGTTATCGCTCTATCGCGTATCATAGCAAAGTCAGGAAGCAATCCTGTCCACCAGAATACCAGTGAAACCGAGAGGTATGTTGAGATCGCAAATACGTCCCAAAGCAATGGTGAATTAAAGTTCACCCATAAGGAACCAAACTGGTTAGGTATAGGTAACACCCAGTAAGCCAGCCATGGACGACCCATGTGAATAATCGGGAACAAACCTGCCTGAATTACCGAAAAGATTGTCATCGCCTCTGCAGACCTATTGATCGCCATTCTCCATTTTTGACGGAATAATAACAGTACCGCCGAGATCAATGTCCCTGCATGACCTATTCCTACCCACCAAACGAAGTTGGTAATATCCCAAGCCCATCCAATGGTCTTGTTCAATCCCCAAACTCCAATACCGGTAGATATTGTGTAAGTAATACATCCTATTCCATAAAGAAAAGCAATTAGAGCGATAGTAAATACCAGCCACCATTGCTTATTTGCCGGTCCCTCAACAGGAAAGGCAATGTCCTTAGTAACATCAGCATACGTTTTGTCGCCGGTTACCAGTGGTCTTCTTATGGACGCTTCGTAATGAGCCATAATGCGTTGATTAGTTTCTTAATTATTATACGTTTCTTACCTTAACCTGATACATCACGTTAGGCTCTGTTCCTACTTCTTCCAACAAGTGGTACATACGATCTTGTTGCTTCAATTTAAATATCTCAGACTCCTTATCGTTGATATCACCAAATTTGATAGCTCCATTGTAACAAGCGTTAGAACATGCTGTTGCAAATTCACCATCTTTGATCATTCTACCGTCTTTCTTGGCTTCAAGAATGGTCATTTGCGTCATTTGCATACACATGGAACATTTTTCCATCACACCACGAGATCTCACGGTAACATCAGGATTGATCACCATACGACCTAGATCGTTATTCATGTGGTAGTCAAACTCGTCATTGCCATTATACAAGAACCAGTTGAATCTACGTACTTTATAAGGACAGTTGTTAGCACAATATCTTGTACCTACACAACGGTTGTAAATCATGTGGTTTTGACCTTGACGACCGTGTGACGATGCTGCAACTGGACAAACCGTCTCACATGGAGCGTGGTTACAGTGTTGACACATCAAAGGTTGGAAAGCAACTTGTGGTTGGTCTGCTGGAATTTCCAACTCACCAAAACCACCTAGAGAACCATTCTCACCAAACAATCCTGAGAATCCATCTTTTTTGGATTCATCATCTTCAAAACTATCTGTGGATGAGTAATATCTGTCAATACGCAACCAGTGCATATCTCTGGATCTTCTTACTTCTGTTTTTCCAACAACAGGTACGTTATTTTCTGCATGACATGCTACAACACACGCACCACAACCGGTACAAGCATTTAGGTCAATGGACATATTAAAATGATGTCCTACTGAGCGGTCAAAACTTTCCCAAAGGTCAACATCTGGCGATGTTACTGGAGTTTCAATGTGATTCAAAGAAACTTCAGGCATTGGGTTAAACTCATGCTGATCACCTGCAATATAAGTAGCAAGGTCTGTCTCACGAATAATATCGCGACCCATCATGGTATTTTGCAACTGTGTACATGCAAATTCATGAACCTCACCTGCAGCTTCAACACTTACAGATTGAACTGAAATCCCATCTTTATAGAAAGGGAATGCATTGACACCGGTTTGCATTTCTTCTTGTATACCAGAAGTTCTACCATAACCTAAAGCGATACCTATAGTTCCTGGCGCTTGTCCTGGCTGGATCAAAGCAGGAATCTTACGTTCCACACCGTCCATTTTCACAATGGCGTAAGTACCATCAAGGGCACCGTTGGCAACGTTGAAGTTTTCAATACCTAAAGCATCTGCATCCTTTTGCGAGATGGTCAAGTAATTATCCCAAGTGGTTCTAGTGATAGGATCTGGTAATTCTTGTAACCATGGATTGTTGGCTTGTGTACCATCACCCATTGATATTTTAGTGTACAATACCAACTCAAAATCTCCAGCAGCGGTAGCTCCAGAAAGATCTCTTAAGGCAGAAGTATTGTTTATATTAGGAACTTGATCGCCAGAGGACAAAGTTTCAGAACCTGCTGCAGCATAAAAACCATCCTGTAAGGATTGATTCCATGAAGCACCATTTGCAGTGGAGAAGGTTTTGATATAATCTTTATAAGACACATCACTTCCAGACCACTTCAAAAGTGAGTCCTGCATCTGGCGTGTATCAAACAATGGCTTGATCGTAGGCTGCATCAGGGAAACTGTTCCCATTTTCATTTCTACATCACCCCAAGATTCCAGATAATGAGGAGTTGTTGCCACATACATCGACTCCTTTGCAGTTGCATCTAACCTAGATGCAAATGAAACGGTTAAGGGTACATTTTTCCACGCTTTCGCGAAAGCGTCACTATCAGAATAGCTATATACTGGATCAACTCCAGCTACAAAAACAGCACCTACAGCACCGCTTTCCATATCTTTTACTAATTGAGCTACGGCGCGACGATTACCTTGACGGGTCATCACAGGCGCTGCTGTATCAATGATCGTACTACCCAATTGCTCATTGATTTCCAATGTCAATTGTTGGGCACCTTGATCAGGCAATCCACAAAGAACAACGGCTTTACTACCAGCTCTTCTCAATTTTTGAGCAGCTTCTTCAACTGCTTTATTTACTTTTTCAGAAAGGTTGTTGTTTGCCGAACCGCCTACCAACTTGCTGTAAAGCGCAGCAATAATTTGCTTTTGCTCTGTAGGAGTTACCGGATAACGCTTGTCTGCATTAGCACCAGAAAGAGTCATGTTAGCCTCAAACTGTATGTGGTGCGACATCTTACCATTCTTAGGAACCCTAGATTGTGCATAGTTGGTGTCAAAACCACCACCTTGCCAGTCGCCTACAAAGTCGGCACCTACACCTACAATGCATTCTGCATCCTCAAAATCATAATCTGCAAGACCACGCTGGAAGTACTTTGCCTCAAATGCATCAAGAGCAGCATCTTCACCAACC